>NZ_NQWI01000043.1 GCF_002532535.1 Candidatus Viridilinea mediisalina | reverse complement strand
ATGATGGGGGTCTAATCTCTTGCTTTGGGGCGGAAGACATGTGCAGCGTTATTCTATCATAAAATGCGCGGTGGGGCATGGGCTGTCGCCCATGCCCCACCGCGCATTCATGTGGGGCGTAGCCCCAAACCCCGTTTATTGTTCCGTGTTGGCGGCTTCGCCGCCAACACGGAACAATAAACGGGGTTTGGAATTGGAAGGCGCAGCCGCTTACAAGACATGCACCGGGTCTACATCAACGATCCATCCGGGGGCCGGAAGCAGGTCATCAAGCAGGTTGTGCAAGGCTGCTTCTTGGGCGTGGCTCGGTACGCGCAGGATGAGGTGCCAGCGCCAGCGCCCACGGCTGCGTTGGATGCAGGCGGGGGCCGGGCCGACGATGCCCCAGCCGTTGAGTTTGCGTTGTTTAATGGATCGTTCAAGCTGCGCGGCGAGATGTTCTGCTTCACGCTGGGCCCGTGCTGCGTCGCTCGCGGCATGGATGAAGCGCACAAGACGACTAAAGGGCGGATAGCCCGTCTCGCGCCGGAAGGCGATCTCTTGGCTGAAGAAGGCGGCATAGTCGTGTTCTTGGGCTGCCCGCAACGCATAGTGCTCCGGGTCGTAGCTCTGGATGATCACCTGGCCCTCCGCGCTGCGCCTGCCTGCCCGCCCCGCCACTTGGGTTAGTAACTGAAAGGCCCGTTCGCCGCTACGAAAGTCGGGCAGGTGCAAGCCGGTGTCGGCAGCGACAACCCCCACCAAGCCGACGAGGGGCAGATCGAGCCCTTTGGCGATCATCTGGGTGCCGACGAGGATGTCAACCTCGCCATGCAGCATTGCATCCAACATGCGCTCGTGGGCTCCTTTGCCACCTGAACTGTCACGATCCCAACGCAAGACACGCGCGTTGGGTAGCAGGGCGGTCACCTCTTCTACCACACGCTGGGTGCCAATCCCAAAGCTGCGGATGCGCCGACTCAGGCATGCGGGGCAGATGTAGGGCATGGGCGCACGCGCAGCACAGGAGTGGCAGATCAGGGTGCTACTCGCTGCCTGGGTCTGCTCATGATCATGCTCATCATAGTGAACGGTCATGGCACTGGAACAGTTCTCGCACCCGATGATATGGCCACAATCGCGGCAGAGGATGAACGAGGCGGCACCACGCCGGTTGAGGAAAAGAATACTCTGCTCATTGCGCTCTAAACTAGTACGCAGCGCCTGTTGCAGGGCTTGGCTGAAGATCGAACGGTTGCCTTCCTGCAACTCGTGGCGCATATCTACAATCCGCACACGGGGCAGCGGCAAGGCTTGCGAACGGGGCAGCCCATCAACTCCGATGCTGCCCCCCACACGTTCATGCAAGGTCAGCAACTGATAATCGCCCTGCTGCGCCCGTTGGAAACTCTCGACCGCAGGCGTCGCACTGCCCAAAATGGTCACACTGCCAGTCAAGGCCGCCAACTGGAGCGCCACATCGCGGGCGTGGTAACGCGGACTACTGTCATGCTTATAGCTCAACTCATGCTCTTCGTCTACCACAATCAGCCCAAGATCGGGCAGGGGCGCAAAGACTGCCGAGCGCGAGCCGATGGCCACCCGGGCTTCACCACGGCGCAGGCGTCGCCATTCATCATAGCGTTCCCCCAAGCCCAAGGCACTGTGCAGCACCGCAAGCTGGCCAGGAAAACGGGCGGCAAAACGGCGCACCAACTGAGCCGTCAGGGCAATCTCAGGCACCAAGACCAACGCCTGACGGCCCAAACGTAACGCCCGCGCAATCACCCGCAGGTAGACTTCGGTTTTACCGCTGCCAGTGACACCGTGGAGCAGGAAGGTTGCGGATGGAACATCTGCACCCACCTGATCGCGCATTGTGGACAGGTCATTGGGAAGCTCTAGATGGCCCTCACCCCCTACCCCCTTCGGCAAGCGGTCCCTGAGCTTGTCGAAGGGCATGGCGCCGCCTCTCCCGCGTGGCGGGAGAGGGGCGCAGGCACCGCAGTTTTTGGCGTCGCCATACTGCTGACGTTGGTCTTCTCGTGCAAGGCCACGAGAATCTCTTTCCTGTCTCCTATGTTCCAATACAGCCACAATGGTCGTATAGGCTCTTTGCTGGTCGGCGGTAAGCATGGGGGGCTGGTCGGAGCTAGTCGGAGTATTGGCCAAAGGATCGCGACGCTGCTCTTGGCTTTCAAGCTGCACCAAGCCACGCCGTTCCAACTCGCGCAGGGTGGTGCTACTGGCTTGGGTCGCGGCGGTGATGCTGCTCAACGGCACGGCGGTGCTCTGTTGAGCCAACCAGCGCAGCACGGCGGCTTGGCGCGGGGCGCGGGACAAGGATTCGAGGGCGGCTTCAAGTTCAGCGGTGGAAATGGCGAGGCGGGCGCAGCGCACCATGCGCGGGCGCACAGCCGGGCGTGAAGCTTTGGTCCCACGGGCCACAAAGCCGCGCTCGGCGAGGGCCGCATAGGTAGCGCGCAACTCCGCATCGGCCCCACGCAACACCCGGCGCAAAGCCCGCTCCCCCTGTTCACCATGCAGACGCAAATAGTAGAGTACAGACCGTTCGCGTTCAGGCAGGGCACCCAGTTCTGCGGCCAAACCTGTGGGGGTAGCCCTCCACGTTGGTTCAGATTCCTGGGCCACCCCGGGCGGCAGCAGCAACGCCAGCGCATCATAGAGCGGCGCGTGGTAGGTGGTGGCCAGCCACGGGGCCAACTTCAGCCCCGCCGGAGTAAGGCTAAGCTCATGATCGGCCAGATCATCCAGTTCACGCAGCGCCCCCGCGAGCGCATCGGCTGGCTCAAGCTGCAACACCACCCCCTGCACGCGGCTACGACGCAGCGGCACCCAGACCAACTGACCAGGGCGGAGTTGGGCGCACAGATGCTGCGGCACGCGATAGGAGAGTACAGCAGGTCTATGTGGCCCTAAGCTAGCACGGAGAGCCACCGTGGCAACAAGTTCGTTGGGCATCGTTCATGTTCTCATCATATACCCTCATGACCACAAGTAGCGTAGCATACATGTCAGACACCCAAGCCTAAAGGTCTTGGGCTTGTGCCTCAGCCCGAAGGCTGGACACCATAGGCCGTCTGACAGGCGGCCCGATGGCTAATATTGATCGCGGCGTTGACATCGGCAGGAGCCTGATGCCCACACACGACACAACAGAACTCAGCTTGCGAACGGCGATTGGCTTTCTCGCAGTGCCCGCATACCGAACAGGTGCGGCTGGTGTTGCGCGGGTCAACCGCCGCAACTGGCACCCCTACCCGTCGCGCCTTGTAGCTGATGAACTGCCGCACCTGAGCGAAGGCCCAATTGCGGTGTCGCGCTCGTTGCACTGGCCCTCTAGCCCTCGTCCGCTGGCGAATGTGGGTCAATTCTTCAACCCCTATCGCCCGCTTCGTGCGTTCGGCCTTGGCAACAAGCCGCTTGCTGATGCGGTGGTTCGTGTCCTTCTGGAACTGGCGCTGCCGACCCGACAACTGGCGCAGCCGCCGTTTGGCCGACTTCGTCCCAACTGCTTGCAGTGCCGCCCGGCGACGGGCGTACCACTCCCGTTTGCGGTCTATCTGCTGGCCAGAGTACGACTCGCCGTCGCTATCGGTCGCTAGGTTGACGATGCCTAGATCGACTCCCAATACCCCGTCCATCTGCTGCTCATCCGGCTCTGGTACGTCGCAGACGGACAGCAGGTAAAACACGCCCTTGTGGTACACAAGGTCGCTTTCGCCTTTGCGGTGGGCCAGCAGTTTGCGCTGATGCTCGCCCAGACTGTAGGAGATGTGCTGTCGCCCTTCGAGCGTCCAGATCGACACCGCACCCTTGTCGGTGTACCAGGACAGATTGCGGTCATCAAAGGCGATAGCACCGTGCGGGCGGAAGGTGCGCTGCACCTTGCGATCCAACTTGTAGGCGTCAGCCACTTTCGCAATACAGCGAATGAGTACTTGCGCCCCAAGCTGAAACGAGTCCTTGACCTGATGGTACGAGATCTTCTGAAGGGGGATACGGCGAAACTCACATGCTTGCCACGCAATCAAGCTGATCGCATCACACGCGGCGTTCGCTTCTGCCAGCGTTGCCAGCAGGGCCGCGTGCTGCTCAGGGGTTGGGTTCAGCCGGATTTGCGCGATAAGTTTCATATAGTATGAAGTATAGCACATATTGGCGGCGTGTGCAAGCCGTGGGATAAAGCCGCTAAAGCGGGGCGCTTCCTCCCACCGCTAAAGCTGGTGGGCTTCCGCGCCTAAAGGCACGCATGCGTGAAGGTAGGGCACGTTATTGTTTGCGCCAAATGTGCCACATGGAAGATTGACAAGCACATGGGAGATTCTTCTCTTGCCTATCGTTGTATAATAAAAGACTATCTTTATGTGAGCGAGACAGGCCCTCAGCGTTCTGGACGGGTCTCGCCAAGGAGTCAACCGTATGAAGCAGTGTTCCTTTCCATGCACAACGGTGGCACAGGATCGCAACGATCTGGCAACACTGCGTGCCCATCTACTTGAAGGCCACCAATGCCTTGATGCGTGGCTTTCGATGAGCCGTTTGGTTAGCGATCCACGTCAACGCCGCGACTGCCTACAACGGGCGGCGGTGTTAGCCCCCGAGAATGTGGAGATTCGTGAACGTTGGCTTGAGGCCGTTCTCGCAGTTGAACCCAATAATACCCTCGCCCAAACGCGATTGAACGAGATCCATACCATGCGTCTGCTTACCGATGTGAAGACATCCCATTTTACCGAGCAGAAACGTGCTCGTCTGCTCGGTCAGATTCTCGTAGATATGGGGGCGATCAGCAGTGAAGAGTTGCGTGAAGTATTACGCACCCAAAACAACGGCATGCCCATCACCACCGATCGGCGGCTTGGCCAATTGCTGCTGCGCAAGCGCAAAATCGCCCCCGTCGTCTTGGCTCAGGCGCTCATTAGCCAACAGCAAGAACGCAGCAGCCTACGGGTTGCCCCCCAAGTCTTGGGCGAATACCTTGTTGAGCAGGGGCTGATTACCCCGCAGCAACTCGAATTGGTCCTGGCCGAACAACTGCAACTCGACCTCCAGGGCCAGCGTCTGAGCCTTGGTCAGATCATCGTGCGCCTCAACCTACTGCCCTCAAGTACGATTGAGCGTGCTGCGGTTGAGCATCAGCGCACATTCTGGTCGCAGCATAGTTATTGATTTTCTGCACTACTGAGCCAGCATTGCGGTGGCTCGGTGGCTGAGCCTGTCGAAGCCAGCCTGTCGAAGCCAGCCTGTCGAAGCCAGCCTGTCGAAGCCACCGCGAAGCCAGCATGTCGAAGCCAGCCTGTCGAAGCCACCGCGAAGCCGCCCCGAACCCACCGCTGGAAGGTTTACCTCAATGGCTAAAAGCCAGTGCGTAACCGTTATTGTCTGCAAGCGGAGCATCATGGCTTTGGGGCATCAGCCTTAGGGGGCCACATGGAAATTGGGGTCTTTGCACACGTTGATCCTGCGTCGGCCTTTAGTTTTGCGATTGCACTGCCAACGCTCGATTTGCAACGCCAGTGGGGGCGCTGTAATCTGCTGGCAAACTATGTGGCCGAATATGTGGCGTATCAGTTTCCACAACGCGAATGGGCCGAGAATCTCATCTCGACGGTGACGAATGAGTTTCTTGAGGCGATTGCGTTACTGGCACCTGCACAGAGCGAACTCTTTATTCGCTGTTTTCAACTGCCCGAGACGCTTGAGTTGGAGCTTGAGCATAGGGTAGAGGCAGAGTTGGTTGATCTCTACATGGCATTTCTTGCGGAACTGGCCGATTCGCTGCAAGAGGCACACTATTTTGCGCTGCTCACTGCTACAGAACGACCAGCGGTGGCTTTCAACCAGTTTGGCTTGGCAATGCTGGTGCATGATTTCTCGGCACGTATTGCGGCTCGGCTCGATCCTCAGACCAAGCGCATCTGCGTGCGGGTGAGCCTACCTACAAGAGAGATTACAGGATGAAATACGCTGGCCAAACCTATACGCTGAACTATGATCCCCTTGATCAACAGATTAACTTTGATGGTATCTTCCGTCTCGCTGGCGATGATGAGGTCGCAAACGTTTTTGCTTACCTTACCACGATTCACGATGCGGTGCAGGGCACCCTACGCCTCAGTTTTCGCCGTCTGCGCTATATCAATGCCGAGGGGATGCGTACCCTTTCATTGTTTGTAGCCTTTGCACGCGGGCGCAACAGCTTGCAACTGCTCAAGGTGGTTGCGTCGGGTGTGCTGGCGTGGAGTGTCAAGCTGCTACCGAATTTGAGCAACCTGTGGGAACGGGTTGAGTTTTCGGTGTATGATCACAATTTTTATGAGAGCCAACAACTGATTGAGGATACAGCCTTTATTCCGTTGTTGCGTAACCAAACACGGGTGCTCTGGCCACACGAACGCGCCCTCATGCAGCACCACGGCCTCAAGCGGGGCATGCGTGTGGCTGACATCTGCTGCGGCTGTGGTGATGTGCCGTTGCTGATTGCCCGTGAATTGAAGCCCAGCTTTGTAGTGGGCGTGGATCACTCTGAGGCGGCAGTGAGCTATGCGCGCACACTTCAGGCTGAATTTGGGGTGCATAATAGCGAATTTCAGCGGGGTGATGCGACCGCATTGATGCTTGATGATCATAGCTTTGATTTTGTCAGTTGTCGCCTGAGTTTGCAGATCTTCTCGCGTCCTGAGCAGATTTTACGGGAACTGATGCGCATTACACGCCCCGGTGGGCGCATCTATGTTACCGGCGAAGATTATGATCTGATAGTGGCCCATCCTGAAGAGGCGGCCATTCGTCACACCTACGAGCGCACTGCGGCCCTTGCTGCCGAACTGGGGATTGATCTACGCAATGGACGTAAGCTCTATGGCATGCTCAATGATGCCCGCCTTGAGGCTATCCGGGTTGACCAATTGGTGGTAGATACGAGCAATACCCCGCGTGAAGACTTTGCGGCCATGGTTGAACAGTGGCGCAACTTTGCCACCTTTAGTGTCGGCAGTAGCCTCAAACTCAACGATCAAGAGCGTGATCAATTGCTTGCGGGCTATGCGGCCCATTTGCGTACCATTGAACGTCCCAATGGCTATACAACATGGACGACGATGGTCTGCTCAGGGCAGAAGCCGCTGGCACATCGTGCTGAGTAGGAAACTATACCTATGGCTTCGCTTGTTCAACGCCTGAGTGGCGCACGTTTTCAGCAAAAATTGCTGATCTTTGTGCTCTTAGCCGTCTTCCTTACCACGATTGTCCAATTTGTCTTTTTGATGGGCAATTTTCAGCGAATTACCGATTTTGCGCTGCAACAGAATACGGCGGGTGCCGAGCAGAGCGCCGAGGAGTTTTTGCGGAACTACGCCGATGAGAAGGCGGCTTCAACCTGGCTGCAACTTGAGGCGGCACAGGCGAACCTGGCCGTCTTGGGCCAGACAGCGCAACAGATGGTTGATCACTACCCGGCGCTGCGTGACAACCCAGAGTTATTCAATCTGGCGCTCTTTACAACCCAGGTGCAAGCAGAACGCGGTGCGTTAACGGGGGGTGCGGCTGAACGGTTTGAGATCTTTGTACCGCCAAGCCTCGTTGATGATGCTTATGTGCGTGAGTTGCTCCAGGTTTCGGCGCTGCTCAACTTGAGCATGGAGGCGATCTATCAGGCCAATTCTAACAACAATTTTGTCTATTTTGTGGGTGATGAGGCTGCACCCTTTACACGAGGCTTTCCTAATGTGCGCCTGATTGATGCGGTAGGTGAACAGCTCGATCTCGATTTTTGGCAAGACTACTTCCCTGGCGCCGTGCAGGGGTGGGCGCAGTGGTACAACGATCCGGCGCTCCAGGCCGCAGTGCCGAGCCCGATTACCATCCTTGGCCCCTATGCCGATGCAGCGGGCCATGGGCAGGTGATGACGCTCTTCTATCCGTTGTGGAACAAGGAGACCAACCGTTTTGCGGGGGCGGTGGGGGCTGATATTCGGCTTGATGCGATCATTGCAAATATTCTTTCGTTTCAGGTGGCACGCACTGGCTTCGCGTTTCTGGTGAATGGTCAGGGTGAAGTGGTAGCGATGCCGCAACTTGGCTTTGAACTCTTTGAGCTTGATCTGCAAGAGATTGGCGAGGGTAGCCTGATCTACTACCGGGGCGAATTGGCCAAATCGGCCAACCCTGCGGTACATGCCTTGGCCCAACAGCTTACCCAGAGTAACGATGGGCTGCTAACGATTGATTTGGCCCGCGAAGGTGGGCCCCCCAGCCGCGAGTTGATCGCCTTCGCCAGCCTACCAGCCCTCGCTGATGGCAACTACAACCCCGACCACTGGCGGATTGTGTTGGCTGTGCCTGAAGCGGAGGTCTTTGAGGTGCTGACCCAGACCGACGCGGCGGTCAATGCCGAGCGAGTGCGGATCAGTATCTTGTCGTTTGGCATTGTGTTCGCTTCGCTTTTGGTGGTGACCATGGTATCCATCCGTTTTTCGCGGGTGGCGACGAGCGACCTACGTGTGTTGGCTACCGCCGCCGAGCGCATTTCGGCCAAGCAGTACGATACCGAGGTGAAACTCGATAGCAAAGATGAGATTGGGCAACTGGGCCAGGTCTTTAACGCGATGACGCGCGAAATCCGCGACTACACCAACAACTTGGAGCAGATGGTAGTGGCGCGCACCGCTGAGTTGCGTCAGGCCAACCAAGAGATCACGCGCCTGAATGAACAACTCCGTGACGAGAATCTGCGCCTGGGGGCCGAATTGGACGTGGCACGACGGCTGCAAATGATGGTACTGCCACCTACACAGGAGATTCAGGCGATCCAAGAGCTAGACATTGCCTGCTATATGCGCCCCGCCGACGAGGTGGGCGGTGATTACTACGATGTACTTCAGATTGACGATTCGATCTTCTTGGGCATCGGTGACGTGACCGGCCATGGCTTGCCTGCTGGGATCATCATGCTTATGGCACAGACCGCTTATCTGACGCTGTCGCAGAGTGGGGAGCGCGACATGGAGCGTATCGCACAGGTGCTCAATCGTGTCCTCTACCACAACATCGTGCGTATCCAAGAGGACAAAAACATGACCCTGGCGGTCATTCATTACCGCGAGCGCGAGTTGACACTGGTGGGCCAACATGAATCGGTGATTGTCTGCCGTGCTAATGGAACAATCGAAATTGTTGACACGCTTGACCTCGGCTTGCCCATGGGGCTGGAAGAGGATATTACCGAATTTGTGAGTACGAAGCGCCTCCAGTTGGCTTCGGGCGATGTGCTGCTGCTCTATACCGATGGCATTACCGAAGCAGAAAACCAAGCCCGTCAGCAGTTTGGGGTCGAGGGGATCACCAATGGGCTGCGCAACTACTACCGCTTGAGTGCGACCGAGATTGTCAACCATTTAACCACTGATGTCTATGCTTTCATCAATAATGGGACGATTTATGATGATCTCTCGTTATTGGTAGTGAAGCAACGATAGAGGAATAGAGCATGACAAACACAGTGGTCACCTATGGTTACTGGGAAGAACTTGAGGCAGTGCCAAGCTTAGGGCACTACAGCATGAGCTTGGATGCGCACCATTTGGTACAATTCTGGCGGCGTTGTAGTCTCAGTTCCAACTTTTGGTCGCGCTACATGGCCTTGTGGGTGCCAACACCGCCTGCTCCAGGGCACTTGCGCCGCGAAGCGATGGAACATCTGCTCTCCTATCTGCTCAATGAGCTTTTTGAAAATTGCGCTAAATTCAGTGGTGGGCCTTTCCAACGCATCAATTACGCGGCATGGATACAAGCAGAAGGCATGGTCTTTGAACTAACCAATCAGATCGTACCAGCGGCCCAAGCACCCTTTGCAACTCTGATCGAAGAGTTGCTCACTAGCGATCTCGATGAACTCTACTTCCAACGGCTCGAAGCCTCAGCCGAAAGTAATGCCTCGGGGTCAGGCTTGGGCTATCTGACACTGATGAAGGATTATGGCATTCGTTTTGGTTTTCGCTTTAGCCCACTCACAAGCGAAAGTATCACGGTGGGCGTTCAAGCCCATGTTGCATTGAAGGAGTTGTAAGCCGTATGACTATTGCACACATTCAGGGCGAAGAGTACACAATTGAGTACGAGCCAAGCAGCCATACCGTGGCCTTTCGCGGCACGGTGCGTCTGCAGAGCAGTGATGAGTATGCTCCGATTACCGAACTACTGCAGACAGCCCATAGTGAGGCCAACACGACGGGCCAGCTAACTCTTGACTTTCGACAACTCCAGTTCCTCAACAGTTCTGGCATCAGCATGATTAGCAAGTTTGTGATCAGCGGTCGGAAACAGGATCGCGTCCCGCTGCGGGTGATGGGCAACCAAGAAATTTATTGGCAGCAGAAATCACTCGCCAACTTGCAGAAACTTTGGCCTAAGGTGGTTATTGAAATTCTGTAGCAGAGGACGGGAAGCACTCTTTCCTGTTTCCTTCCCTAAGAAGCCGTCTGAAAAGCCGGGGGCACATACTGGAGTACCGGCTTTAGCCGGCTAAAGCCGGCACTCCAATGCCAAACCATAGACTTTTCAGACAGCCCCTAAGGTCATCCTATGCCCACCAAGGCTCAACTTACCACCCGCTTGGCTGAACTCGAAGCGGAATTTGCCGATCTCCAGCTCCTCTACGACCATACGCTGGAACACGGCACCGTGCTGGAGAATGAACTCATGCTTCAGAACCGGCGCATGGCGGAGTTACGCGATAAGATGAGCAAATACCTCTCGCCTCAGCTCTACGCGGCGCTGGTGGGGGGCAGCGCCACAACGGGGACGCGCAGCCATGATCGTACCAAGCTGACCATCTATTTTTCGGATATGGTGGGCTTCTCTGATCTGACCGATAGCATCGAGCCGGAATTGCTCTCAACTGTGTTGAACAGTTACCTCACGCAGATGTCGGAGCTTGCGCTGAAGCATGGTGGTACAATTGACAAGTTCATCGGCGATGCCATGATGGTCTTCTTTGGTGCCCCGGAATTCATGAGCGATGCTGAGCATGCACGGCGCTGCGTCGCCATGGCGCTTGAGATGCGAGAGAAGCTCTTTAGTCTACGCGAAACGTGGCGGCTTATGGGTATTCCTCGTACCCTTCAGGTGCGAGCAGGCATCAATACCGGCTTCTGTACGGTGGGTAATTTTGGCAGCGAACATCGCATGGATTATACGATCATTGGGGGCAACGTCAACCTTGCAGCGCGACTGCAGGCCGCTGCGCCGCCTGATCGCATCTATCTCGCAGCTTCAACCTATGGTTTGGTGGAGGATCTGGTTGAGGCAGAAGCCTTGGGTGCAATCCAACTCAAGGGCATCCACGCCCCCGTGGAGGTGTGGGAGCTGCATGGGCTGCGCAGCGAGAGCGCAGGTAATCCCTACCTCGACGTGAGTGCGGGGCGTCTGCGTTTGCAACCCCTCGATCTTGAATTGGATCGTTTGAACCCCGATGAGCGTCAAGTGCTGCAGAAGGCGCTGGCGCGGGCGTTGGTGCTGTTGGATGGGTAGAGAGTTGCAGATTGGCCCATCTCAGGCTATCATAGCCGCCTATGCTGCGGATTGGTATTTTTGGCGGCGGCCAGCTCGCCCAGATGCTCACCCAAGCTGCTCTTGGCCTTGGCCTCGAGACGGCGATCTTCGAGCGTAGCCCCGATAGTCCGGCAGGGCGTTTGACCCAGCATGAGTTTGTGGGCCCGTGGGACGATGCGGCGGCTTTGCGCCGTTTTGCCCAGTGCTGCGATCTCGTAACGCTGGAAAATGAATTTGTTGATGCCCAGATTCTGGCGCAGCTTGAACACATGGGCATGCCGGTCTTTCCCACAGCGGCTACCGTTGGCGTGGTGCAGGATAAGTGTACCCAGAAGCAGCGGATTGCGGCAGCAGGCTTGGCGGTGCCGCCTTTTCGTGCAGTTGCAACGCCCGCTGAGGTTTTGGCTGCTGGTACAGCATTTGGCTGGCCTCTGGTGCTAAAGGCGCGGCGGAATGGCTATGATGGCTACGGCAATGCAACCTTACGTTCTCCTGATGAGCTTGATGCCGCGTGGCAGCGCCTTGCCGCCCGTGGCAGTCCGCTCTTAGTTGAAGCATGGGTGCCCTTTGTGCGCGAGTTGGCATTGATGGTGGTGCGAGGCCGTGATGGGGCGCTGGCGGCCTACCCGCTGGTGGAAACGGTTCAACGCGAGCATATTTGCCACATCGTGCGCACCCCTGCAACACTACCGCCCGCTGCGGCTGAGGCGGCTACGACGCTGGCCTGTAGCGCAATCGAGGCCATTGAGGGCGTTGGGGTCTTTGGTATCGAGCTGTTTGAATTGGCCGATGGGCGTATTCTTTTTAACGAACTCGCTCCGCGCCCCCACAATTCGGGCCACTATACGATTGAAGGCTGTGTGACTTCGCAGTTTGAGAACCACCTGCGGGCGATCTTGGGTTGGCCGCTGGGCGCAACCGATCTGCGGGCACCGGCAGTAGTCATGGTCAATCTCTTGGGCCAGCGTAACGGCCCGGTTGCGCCTGATGCGCTACGGGCCGCTTTAGCCATCCCCGGAGCCCATCTGCACCTCTATGGCAAACGCGAGTCGCGCCTTGGGCGCAAAATGGGCCATGTGACTGCCTTGGGCCAGGGGTTGGCTGAAGCCGAGGAGGTTGCATTGCGCGCTGCGGCATTGGTGGAGGTGTGAGGCATGAGAACAGAAGAACAGAGAACAGGTGAACAGAAGAACGGAGAACAGAAGAACGGAGAACAGAAGAACAGAAGAACAGAAGAACAGAAGAACAGAAGAACAGAAGAACAGAAAAAACCCTGTAGTTTAGACTGTTCCTCTGTTCCTCTGTTCCTCTGCTCCTTTGTTCCTCTGTTCCTTTGTTCTACGTGGGGAAATCCATGAAACTCATCGGTATCATCATGGGTAGCGATAGCGACCTGCCAACCATGCAGGGCGCAATTGATGTTTGTAATGAATTTGAAGTCGCCCATGAAGTGCGCGTCGTTTCGGCGCATCGCACGCCCTTTGACATGATTGAGTATGGACGCACGGCCCATGAACGGGGGCTGCGCGTGGTGATTGCTGGGGCGGGTGGTGCCGCCCACCTGCCGGGCA
This sequence comes from Candidatus Viridilinea mediisalina, assembly GCF_002532535.1. Lineage (GTDB taxonomy): Bacteria > Chloroflexota > Chloroflexia > Chloroflexales > Chloroflexaceae > Viridilinea > Viridilinea mediisalina. Next base: position 27,029 of record NZ_NQWI01000043.1, on the reverse strand, counting down.
TGATTGCTGCCTGTTCTCCCCTGCCGGTGATTGGTGTGCCGGTGCAGAGCAAAACGCTCAATGGTCTCGACTCGTTGCTCTCAATTGTCCAGATGCCCGCCGGTGTGCCGGTGGCTACGGTGGCCATCGGTGGGGCGCGTAATGCTGGGTTGCTCGCGGTGCAAATCTTGGCCAGCAGCGATCCTGCGCTGCTCCAGCGTATGGTGCGCTACAAAGAGGAATTGGCGCTCGCCTCGCGGGCGAAGAATGATCAGCTTGGCTAGAGGGAACATGGGAGAACCAGGTTCTCCCACTGACCCGCCTTGGCGGGGGTTGGGGGAGGCTGCGCCTCCCCCGAAGAACTGTTTGTTAGCGCGAAAAAGTTCTGGGCCGCGCCGCTTGGCTTCGACAGGCTCAGCCAGCGGCGTGGTGGCTACCAACCCAAGGCTTCTTCATGTTAGCAACTTTTTTTCGTTCGTGTTGGCGGCTTCGCCGCCAACACGAACGAAAAAAGTGGAGTCTGGGGCGTAGCCGTACTATAGAAAGAATAGGCTCATGCGGAACCTCTTGATCACCGGCGGGGCCGGTTTCATTGGCTCAAACTTTGTCCACTACATGCTTGAGCGCTACAGCGACTATCGCATTGTGGTTTTTGATAAGCTGACCTACGCCGGACGGCGCGAGAATTTGCTGCGCTGGGAGGGTGAGCCGCGCTTTGCCTTTGTGCAGGGCGATATTTGTGATCTGGCGGCGGTACGTAGCGTGGTGCAAACGCACGAGATTGACACGATTGTCAATTTTGCCGCCGAGACGCATGTGGATCGCTCGATTCTTGCGCCCGATGCGGTGGTCACAACCAATGTGAATGGAACGTGGGCGCTGCTAGAGGTAGCGCGTGAGTTGCAGTTGGAGCGCTTCCATCAGATTTCTACCGATGAGGTCTACGGTGCCATTCCGCCCCCCCAACGCTCACGCGAGGGCGATCCGTTGGAGCCGCGTAGCCCCTATTCGGCGAGTAAGGCCGGGGCGGAGCATCTGGTCTATGCCTACTACATCACCTATGGGCTGCCGGTAACGACAACCCGAGGCTCGAATAACATTGGCCCCTACCACTACCCTGAGAAGGCGGTGCCGCTCTTTACCACCAATGCGCTCGATGATCTGCCGCTGCCGATCTATGGCGATGGTTTGCAGATGCGCGACTACCAGTATGTGTTGGATCACTGCGAGGGCATCGATCTCGTACTGCACAAAGGACAGCTTGGCGAGTTCTACAATGTGGGCACCGAAGTGGAGACAACCAACATTGTGATGGCGCGCAAGATTCTCGATATTCTCGGCAAGCCGCACAGCCTGATCACCCATGTCACCGACCGGGCGGGCCATGATCGGCGCTACGCGCTCGATTGTAGCAAGCTACGCGCCCTCGGTTGGCAGTCGCGCCATAGCTTCGACGAGGCGCTGGAGCGCACGGTGCGCTGGTTTGTGGCCAATGAAGCCTGGTGGCGACCGCTCAAGTCGGGGGAGTACTTGGAGTATTATCGGAAGCAGTATGGCGAGCGATAGAGCGATACAGAGAATTGCACCACAGAGACACTGAGGGCACAGAGGTTTTGGAATTAAAAGCGCATGCACCTGTGCGTATGCTAACCTCTACCATCTCGGTGTTCTCGGTGCCTCTGTGGTGAAAAGCTCTAGGTCTCTCCCTCCACCGCATGCTCAATCTGGGTGAGGCGCACAACGCGGCCACTGTAGTCCAATTCGACCGCGATGAGATCAATGCGCCAGAGGGAGTCGGGGGGGATGGCGGCGGCTTCGAGGTAGCTGTAGGCAAGCGTGACGAGGCGGCGGGCCTTGGTGGGGGTGATGCTCTCTTCGGGGCTGGGACCCTGGAGCATCCCGGCGCGGCGTGTGCGCACTTCAACAAAGGCCAATAGGCCACCCCGTTGGGCAATGAGGTCAATTTCGCCAACGGAGCAGCGCCAGTTTCGGGCGATAATGTGCCAGCCAGCGCGGCGCAGATGCGCGGCGGCGGCAGCCTCGCCACACAGCCCCAAGTTGCGCCTAGCCAAAGGTGTATTTGCGCCAGACATCGTGGCGCTCCAACTCACCGAGCAGCGCGAAGGCGAGGTACTGGGGCTGGCGGGGGGTTGAGAGCAGGATCATGTTGGCCTGATCGGGGGTGCGCCCGCCTTTGCGGTGGTTGCAGTCACGACACGCAGTGACGACATTCTCCCAACTGGTGCCGCCACCCTGTGAACGTGGTACTACATGATCCATCGTCAGGTAGGCACGCCCAGGCTGAGAACCACAGTACTGACAGGTTTCGCGGTCGCGGGCAAAGACCCCACGGCGCGAGCAGGGCAGCTTGAGGCGGCGGGGAATGCGGATGTAGCGCACCAGGCGAATAACCAGTGGTATATCAAGACTGAACGCACAGGCACGCAACTGCGCTTCAGCAGCTTCAATCAACTCAGCCTTCTCCTGAAGCAGCAGAATCACGGCACGCCGCACTGAAATGAGTTGGAGCGGCTCGTAGCTGGCATTGAGTACAAGGACGCGCTGTCCCAAGGCATGCACCCCCTTTAAGCACCTCATGTCATCATGTGACCAAGGCTCTTGCACGGGGGTAACGCTTGTATGGCCCCGGCTAGAGCACGAGCATCCTCATATGGCTGGCAGAAGAGACCGCACGGACAGCCCTGAGCGCTGCGCCCACACCGAGGGCGCTCGTGCAGCCAAGCGTTCGGGCACCTCTAGCCCGTAGCCTGCTGCTCTGGTCGGCACCGTGCCAACGCATATGCTGATGTTGCCACATCACGCTCATTAGACTGTCCTCGTACGTGCGCGAGGGGATCAACATCCCTCCGGCACAAAACTTGCGAACGCAATATAAAGGTAGCACAGGCTAACGCAGATTGTCAAACCGAATCAGACCACGCCGGGGGGCTGGGCTGAGGCATGCTCCCAGCGCTCGATCTCTTCCAAGAGGCGGCGGTAGCCCCCTTGGTTGGCAATGCTGCGGGCAGTTTGCAGGCTGAGTTTGGCTTCGTTGCTGGGCAGCAGGGGGGCCAGCCAGATGTGTATCTGGGCGGCAAGGTAGTTGGTGCCCAGGCCATCGGCACGCCTGAGGGCGCTCTGAAGCAATCCACGGGCTTGTGCCGCATCACCACGGGCACTGGCGCTGAGGCCCAGGTTGGCCGTAAGGCCCGCAATGCGCTCCGGGATGGCGAGTTGCTCTGCAAGGCGCAAACCACGCTGGAAGCATGTCTCGGCATGTTCTACTTCGCCGCGTGCAAGGGCGATTTCGCCTGCTGTGGAATGAAGATAGGGTAAAAGACCCAGTACCCCTTGCGCTTCTGCAAGGGCGCGTCCTTCTTTGATATACTGCTCTGCCCGCTCCAGATCGCCGGTGAGGTGCAGGTGATAGGCAAGATTGTTGCGGGCGAGAATGCGCCAGGTGAGGGCTCCATCCAGGGTGTAGCTGTTGCTATCATCGGCACTATCGGCGCTCTGCAGCGCCTCTTGGTAGGCCGCAAGGGACCGAGGCAGGTCACCCTGCTGCGCGGCCACACCACCCAACTCAAACTGGATCTGCGCGAGGGCAACTGGATCGGGGGTGGGTAGGCTGACAATGATGCGTTGGGCTTCGCGCAGGCGTAGGGCTGCTTCGGCCAAATTGACTCCGGCGAGCGAAAGGGCCGTGCCCCAGCGGAAGAGCGCACGGGCGCGTTCGGGCGCGTCGCCACTGGCTACCACCTCGCGCACAAGAGTGATCACGTCGTCGTAGCGCGCCAATGGCACCAACATGCTGGCTAAACTCAGCCGAGCGCGGTTGCTTTCGTTGGGGCTCCGGGCTACCTGCAAGGCTTCGTGCAGTCGTTCGACTGCTTGCTGGCTGGCACCTTGTTGGTGCAACGCCGTACCCAACGCCAGCAGCAATTCAAAACGTTGCGCCGCTGGAGCGCCGCGCAGCGCCTGTTGGTAGAAACCAACCGCTTCGGCCCATGCAGCCACCGCAGCAGCCCGCTGCCCAGCCCGCAGCGCATAACTCGCCGCCCGCTCATGGGCCCCCCCCGCAGCCAAATGGGTCGCAATCAGCCCTGCGACCGCGTCGAGATCGTTGTGGTGCAACCGTTCCAACGATTCGGCAACGCGCCGCTGCAGCGCCTGGTAGCGCGGTTGGCCCATCTGACGATACGCAACCTCCATGGTTAAGCTGTGATCGAAACTGTAGCACCCATCAGGTTGGGCAACAATCAGCCGGGCGGCTTGCAGTTCATCAAGCGCATCGAGGGCGACCTCTTCGGCGCACGCCGCAGTATGGGCAACCAAGGCGAAAGCGAAGTTGCGCCCAACCGCCACGCCCGCATCGAGGATACGCCGCGCTGCATCAGAGAGCCGCACAAGCCGAGCTTCGATCAGACTATAGACCGTATGGGGTACCACGAGCGGCGCATCAGCAGGAAGCTGAAGTTGCCCGTCGGCGTTGAGCAGGTGCTGTTCGCGCGCATAGTTCAGCAACTCACTCATGATATAGGGGTTACCCTCAGCATTGTGTTGCAACCAAGCGGCGAGCGGCGCAGGATTATGCGGGCAAACGCTGCGCGCCAGGCTCTCGGTGGCCGCAGGCGCAAGGCGCTGGAGCGCCACACGCTCAATGCGGCCCTCACGGGTGAGGCTGGTTGCCAGTGTCGCCAGAGGGCCACGCGGATCAAGGGGGCGGGCCGTGAGCAGCAGGTGCAACGGGGCACCTGGGGCACGACGCAGCAAGTAGGCTAGCAAGCCCAGACTACTCGCATCAGCCCAGTGGGCATCATCGAGCAACAGGTAGAGCGGTGCCTTGGTGCTGAGCGCAAGCAGCAGCCGCGCCACGCCTTCCCAGAGGCGCGCCTCTTCAGCCTGGGGTGTTGCAGTGGACGTAGGGCCAGACGGGGCCAACTCGGGCACTAAGCGTGCTGCCTCGTGCAGCCAGAGGGCTTCAAGCGGTAAAGCTTGGCGCAATGGCGGCCATGTCGGCGCAGCGGCAAGACCGCGCAGCGCCGTAATCAGCCCTTGGTAGGGCAAATTCTGCTCAAGCTCGCGCCCCGTACCAACGAGGATCAAAGCCCCAGTAGCCTCTGCGCGTAGCAGTAACTCACGAGCGAGCCGCGTCTTCCCAATACCCGCTTCGCCCTCAATCAGCACCAACTGCCCTTGGGCAAGCGCCTGTTCGATGCGGGCCAATTCGGCGCTACGTCCAGCAAAGGGGATGGAGAATGGAGCGTTGGAAGACCCTAGCTGGCCCTCACCCCCTGCCCCCTCTCCCGCGTGGCGGGAGAGGGGGAAAGGCAACAGCGTCTTCTGCGTTCCTTTGCCTTCCTTTAGGAAAGGAGCGTTGGAAGACCCTAGCTGGCCCTCACCCCCTGCCCCCTCTCCCGCGTGGTGGGAGAGGGGGGAAGGCAACAGCGTCTTCTGCGTTCCTTTGCCTTCTTCTGCGTCAATGAACTCATCTTCTGTTCGCCCATGAGCCGCAGGGGAGGGCGGAGGTAACGCATCCGTAATCAACGCATCGTAGAGTGCTTGGGTTTCAGGCATTGGCGGAAGGCCCAACTCAGCATCAAGCAGGTCACGGAGTTGCTCATAGCGCCGAATAGCCCCCACGCGGTCGCCAGCGCGATAATGGAAGCGCATAGCTTCGCGTTGCAGATCCTCTTGGAGCGGATCAAGCTGCAGGGCGCGTTCCAGAGCATGCTGGGCCGCACGATAATCATGGCGAGCGGCAGCAAGCTGAGCGAGGCGCGCCGCAGCGCGAATCAGCAACATCTGGGCATGTTCACGCTCACTATCCAACCAGAGGGAAAAGGGCTCGGCATCAGACAGGGCAAAATCGGCGAGCAAGCTACCGCGCGCTTCAGCAAGGGCTGTTGCCAAACCTGCCTCAGCGGGTGCATCAGCAGCCACAAGTTGCATCAGCGTGCGATAATCCACGGCAACATCCGGGTCAATCTGGAGCAGATCATCACCCTGGAGCGCAGCCCCCAAGGCTCGCCGGGCGGCGTGGAGCGTCGTGCGGAGCAACTGTTGGGCGGCAGTCCGCTCATGGTCGGGCCAGAGCAACTGCAACAATGCCTCACGGCTGACCGGGCTAGACTGAGCCGCCAGATAGAAGACCAGCGCACGTACCCGGCGACGCGGCAGCGCCACAGGCGTCGGGCCATGCATAATCCTTGGCGGGCCGAAGAGGTGAATGGTAAGCATCGCTTCTACGATTTCAGATTGTAGCTGGTTTGCCGAACATGGGCGTCCCAATGGGTTTTCGCGTGCTTGATCATGCTGCATGTTCAACAAGAATTGGCATTATTGTAGCAGTATATTCTGCAAGAACAAGGTAGCGCCGCCCCGTTGGGGCGGCGCTCCTTGAAGCATCCCTCATCGCCAAGTGAGCCCCATGCTACAATGCGTCAGATTGAATTAAGGAGTCCTATGTCCCACCTCCCCCCCCCCAAGCCATGCTACCTGATCGCTACCATCTTCCTGCTGCTCGTGCTGCTGCTGCCCCAGCCTGCTGCTGCGGCCAATCTGCAACCAAGTGGCCGCCCAGGGCTCTTTGGGTTGAATATGTATATTACTGGGCGCGAACGCTCCGATGAGGAGGCGACCCAACTGGTGGAGCAGGCCCAGGCAATTGGTGCCCGTTGGTCACGTGAGGAGATCTGTTGGGCCTGTTGGGGCCGTGATGAGGCGAATCAGTTCTATGATGAACGCATCTCTATGCTCGCTGATGCGGGCATTGGGATTATTGGGATGCTCTTGACAACCCCAGAGCAGTTCCGCGATCCGAGTTGTGTCGCCTATGCGCGTGCCACCAATCAGCCTGAGTATTGGTGTGAGCCTACGGATATGGATGCCTTCGCCGCATGGGCCGGGCAGGTGGTGCAACGCTATAATGGCAATGGCTACCGCGATGCGCCTGGCTCCCCACGGATTGCCGTCTGGGAGATCTGGAATGAACCCGATATTGAGGATACATGGCTGCCCCGCCCGAACCCTGAAGCCTATGCTGAGATGCTGCAAAAGACCTATGCGGCAATTAAGGCTGCCGATCCAACTGCAATTGTGTTGAGCGGAGGGGTCTATGTCTTTGATGCGGTGGGGGAAGCTGGGTTTATGGATCGTGTGGTTGATCTCGCGGGTTGGGATAGCTTCGATGCGCTTTCGATCCATCCTTGGTTGATTGATCATGCGCCTGATGAGCCGAGTCTGATTAATCCGCGTGAACGCTATGATGTGACGATTCCGGGGCGTTTGGCGTTGGTGCAGCGTTGGATTGATGCTCGTGGCGGTGGTAAGCCGATCTGGATTACAGAGGTGGGTTGGAGTACCTGTGGTGCCGCCTGTGCGCCCCAGTTTGCCAAGAGCGAAGCGCAGCAGGCTAACTATATGGTTCGCACCTTTGTCTTGGCGGCGGCAGCGGGCGTTGAGCATGTTAGCTATTTCCAGTTGAGCGATAAGTTTAAGGGGGGCCAGCAGCCTTGGGGCCCGGCGGCGATTCTCAATGATGATTTTACCCCCAAGCAGGCGTATCAAGCCTATGGTACGCTGGTCTCCCTGTTGCAGCACGCCCACTACCAAGGGCTGGGTGCGGCCCATCGGGCTGGCAGTGTGGCTCACTACCGCTTTGGGTTGCCTGATGGGAGTAGTGTGGATGTACTCTGGGCTCTGAGGGGCACGCCTACGGTTGAGTTGCCCCTCAGACCCGGCTTCGCCCCTGCCCTCATTCAGCGCGATGGCAACGAGCAGGCTCTGGGCGGTCAGCAGGCACGCTTGACCCTCAGTGAGCAGCCGGTCTATCTGCGCCAATTGGCGGGCGGGGCGCGCAGTTTTGTCGAGACGGGCCATGTTGTGCGGGGGAGCTTTTTGCGTGCCTGGGAGCAGGGTGGTGGTTTGGCGATCTTTGGCCTCCCTTTGACCCCAGAGCAGGTTGAGTATGGAACTGATGGGCAGGCGCGCACGGTTCAGTGGTTCGAGCGTGCCCGCTTTGAAGCCCATCCCCAGTTTGTACCCCCGAATGATGTGCTGGCTGGTCGTTTAGGTGTTGAGTACCTTGAGCGGCGTGGCTTCAGTTGGCACGCCTTCCCAAAGGTGAGTGGCCCTGGGCCGGGGTGCCGCTTCTTCCCCGAAACTGGCCAGAGCCTCTGTGCCCCCTTCCGTGCCTATTGGGAGCGTAATGGCGGCTTGGCCAGCTTTGGCTACCCCATCAGCCAGCCACTCCACGAGCAGGTGGAAGATGGCCGCACGCTCTTGGTACAGTATTTTGAACGTGCCCGCTTTGAAGAGCATCCCGACCTGCCTGCAACCCAGCGTGTTCAATTGAGTCGGCTGGGTGCGGAGTTGTTACCTTGAGTGTTGTAGCCGCAACCGAATTGCTTGCGCTGCTTGGTGAGGCAACACGCATCCTCCATGCCACGTTGCCCCTAGAGCAGCGCATCCAGCGTCTCTTTGAACTGTTGCGCCCGGTGGTGCATTTTCGTGATGCCCGCTTGATCTGTTGGCTCCAAGGCGCACAACCAAAGACCGAACGCCAGCAGTTCTATTCGGCTGATGGCTGGCCCTATCCCTGGGACGATAGCCTGTCGCGCCGCGTGGCGCTTGATGGGGCATTGGTGCTACGCCAAATCGCGGTGAGTAATCCGGCAGCGGCGGGTGAGCATCTGCCAGTGGTGCAGGCCGCCTATTTGGGTGCCCCCATTCGCTGGGATCGCCGCCTCTGGGGCCTGCTTGAACTGCGCGCTGAAACGAGGAGTACCCTCGAGGGTACGAGCCGCGAACTGGTGGCTGCGCTCTTGCCCCAGTTGGCTGTGGCGATTGCCCAAGCCGGCCAGAGTCTGCCCCCAGCCCCAATTGGTGCCTCCGATGGTGCTACGCCCACCGGCCTAACCTTGGCCCCGCCCCGCTTGCAGCATCTGCTGGAGCTTGAAGCGCGCCTTGAGACCATGCTCAATCTGCCTGAGTTGCTGAGCCTCTTGCTGCGCCAAGCTTTGGCCGCCACTGGCGCTGAGGCTGGCGCAGTGCTGCTGGTTGACCAGAGTGCGGGTGAGTTGCTCCTGCATACTGCCGAGGGTTTGCCCGCCACTCCTTGGCATGGCCTAGAGGCCCAGCAGCATAAGCGCTTTAGTTGGGACCACGGCTTGGCCGGGCAGGCCGCCCGAATGAAGCGGGCCCTGTTGGTGCGCGATGTCACCCTGCAACCAGAGTTAGCGCCTGGGGGCACGGGGGCACGGGCCGGGCTCGCAGCACCAATTGTGATCCACGAGCGGGTTGTTGCTGTGATGCTGCTCAGTAGCAGCCGCTCCAATGCCTTTGGTGATCAGGAACTAGCCTTTATGCGGGCGCTCTGTGACCGCGCTGCCCTGCCGTTGAGCCGCACCCTTCACTACCAAGATGCCCTTGAGAGTGCCAATTACCTTGGTCAGGTCTTTAATAATCTGCCCACCGGCCTCGCTCTGCTCGATACCAATGGCAAAGTGGTGCGCGTCAATCCTGCCTGGACGAGCATCTGGGGCATCAAGGTACCGCAACGCCGCGATGCGTTCCACGTCGGCCTTGACCTGATTGAAGTGATGCTGCCACGCCTGACTGAACCACTGGCTGTGACTGAGTTTTGTAGGAAAGGCCAACGCCTACCCTCCGAGACGCTTGTGCTGCGGGTGCGCCTGATCAATCCCGTGCAAGACCTGCATATTCTCTCGGTTCCTACCCGCGATAGCCAGAAGCGTATCAGTGGTCGACTCTGGGTCGTGACCGATGTCACCCGTGAGGGCGAAGCCGACCGCCTCAAGAATGAGTTTGTCTCGATTGTCAGCCACGAGCTGCGTACACCGCTCACGTCCATCTTAGGCTACACCGAACTGCTCCTCAGCCGCGAATTTCAACCCGAAGAACGTATCCAGTTTATCAAAACAGTCTACGACGAAGCGGAACGCCTCTCCAAATTGGTCGAAGACCTCTTGAGTGTCTCGCGGATTGAAGCGGGCCGTCTCAAGCTCAACCGCTGGCTCAATTCGCTCAACAGCATCGTCAATGAACTAAGTACCCAACTCAATACCCAACTGGTTGTCCACCGGCTGCTCCTTGATGTTACGCCCAACCTCCCACCCGTTTCGATTGATCGTGACAAGATCAAGCAGGTTATTTTCAACCTCCTAAACAATGCGATCAAGTATAGCCCCAAGGGTGGCGAGATTACCTTAGAGATGCTTATCGCTACGCCCACACAGTTACCGCCCGAACATCCCCCTGGGCGCTGGATCAGAGTCGCCATCCATGACCAAGGCATGGGCATTGCGCCCGACGACCTGCCGCGCATCTGGGAGCGCTTCTACCGCGTAGATAACACCAACACCCGCCGGATCGGCGGCACCGGCTTGGGCTTAAGCATCACCAAAGCAATCGTCGAGTTGCACGGCGGCCAAATTTGGGCCGAAAGCGAACTGGGGCAGGGATCGAGCTTCTTCTTTAGCCTGCCGATGGCGAATGTAGAGAAGGATACAGAAATGAGAAAATAGAAAATAGGTTTGTGGCATCAGGATGCGCTGAATATCTCCAGACTATGGCGACAACTCTAAACGAAAAAGACCATCATGCGCCATGAGCGTATCGGGCGTAACGGGAACCATTGACTCAATCAGGGCTGCGAGTTCGGCCCGCGAAAAGCCCCAGGCATCAAGGCGTATGTTCAGGGTTGGGTCGAGATTGCTTGGCTCGGTGACAAAACTCGGCGTCCGGATCAGGGTCGCACGGTAGTGTCCGGTACGCCCGGCTACAAAGCTGACCTGCCAGGGGCCGAGTGTTTCAGCAGTGCTCGTGAGCGGCGCGGCGTGGTTAAAGCTCAAGATCAGCCGTCGTTGCGCCCCCAAGTAGACCAAGCCAAGCGGCTGGCTGAGCGAGCCCATCTGCGGGTTGGGCCAGACGAGCAGCGCCCGTTCAACGCCGGGCGGCGGTTGGCTGGGCAACCAGAGTGCCGGCGCTCCCGGCTCCAGCAGCCGTTCGGGGAGAGCAAGCAAACTTCTGTGCAACAGTGGTAGCGCAAAATCGGGGCTGGCACTTGGCAGCGGGGGCACTTCGCTAAAGCTGCCTAAGCCCGTCCATGCCCGCTCGATGCTAAAGGCTTCACGAAGTTGCTGGCTACCCACAAGCCACTCCTCTGCAACTAGGTTCCAGGTGATGCGGCTGACTTGGGTGCCACTGCTGGGGCCAACCAGTTCGGTCACGCGGTAGAGCAGGCCATCGTCGCTATCAATGGCTAACAGAACCGTAACGCGATCATTGCTGGCCGCAGGGCTATCGGCAGGGAAGCCAAGCGGACTCAGCAGCGAAAAACTGAGAATTTGCAGGGTGCGTCGCTCGTCGCGTTGCCGCCCAAGCAGACGCAGATCGCTGGCCTCCCGCGCCTGTTGTAAATAGGTGGTCGCAAGCGTCCATGGGCCACTGGCGAGCCGTGCATCGCGGGCCTGCTGCTGCTGGGTCGCATCGAGCAATTGACTACTCAACGCAGGTTCGCCGGTACGGACATGTACGGGCAGCCCACCGTAGAGCGCAGGCGCATAGGCAATATCAAGCGCATAGTTGAGCCGACGCTCACCGTCACCCAACTGCAACTCGTAGGGCGCACCACCGTCGCGGTGGCTGAACTGGAGCCGGTGGCGAGCGGGGTTGTTGGGATCGAGCCAGACTTCGGCCACCAAAGGTGCAAAGAGATCCTCGGCAAAATACCAGAGCGTCTCGTAGCGCGCATACCAGATACCGTTGCGTTGGGGCGGATTGGCATGGCGGGCCAGCGCTTGATCAAGGATCGCAATCGGATCGGCGGCAGCACTGGCGCTGCGCTCGACCACACTGACTGGTTCATCGAGAAAGCCGGGCAGCACCAAGCTGGCAATGAGTACCAACACAAACGCGGGGGCAAGGGTATGACGGAGCCACGCCCACGAGCGCGGCTTGCGTTGACGCTTCTGCAGCCGAGCAAGCAACCCTGCGGGCATACGCTGCTCACGCAGCGCATCGCGCAATACCGTCTCGACCGCCTGGGTAATCGCCAGCCAAGCCTGATCAAAGACGCGACAGTGGCCACAAGCAGCAAGGTGGCCACGGGCCGCACTGCTTTGGCGCGAACCAACCACCGGATCAATGCTGAGATGACGCACCCCCTGGCACTCCGCACCACTCACGCGGTCGGTGAGCGCTTGGCCTGCTGCGGGGCCAAGGGCACGCACGGCGTCAATCAGGGTCGCTTGGGCAGCCTCTCGTGGCAGATCCAACAGCCGGGCCAAGCGGGCGCTGTCAAAGCCCAACAGTAGATAGGCCACCAGCGCAGCCCGCTGCTCCAGCGTGAGCGCATGCAGATTGAAGGGCGCAAAGGGGCGCTGTGCAGGCCCACGGCGGCCCTTGCGGCCCTGCTCATAGCGCCGTGCCGCTTGCAGCAACGCCGCAAGCAGCGTCGTCTCATCGTGAGGGCCAGGCGGCAGCGTCACAGCCAACGCCCGCACCACCCGCTCGGCAGCCTGCGCGTCGCTCGTCAGCGCCAGCGCAAAGCGGTAGAGCAGGTCAGCATGGAGCGCGAGGCTCTGATCCTGATTGGGTGGAGAGGGAGAATTGGACATTTTAAGGGATGAAGGATTAAGGGAAGGTTTCAGAAAAGCAGAAGGTCGCTTTACCATCTTGCGAGGGTGCGTGAGGCGAAGAGGCGAAGACTTCGCGTCCTCGCGTCCTCGCGTCTTCGCAAACTGTAATGTGGCAACGAACCATCCCTAAGGGATGAAGGATTAAGGGATGAAGCAGGGCTGTAAGGGAAGCAGAAATTGTTGTTAGCGCGAAAAAGCTCTGGGCCGCGCCGCTTGGCTTCGACAGGCTGGTTTCGGCAGGCTCAACCACCGAGCCAGCGGCGCGGTGGCTGAGCCTGTCGAAGCCACCGCGAGGTCGCCTGCCAACCCAAGGCTTTTTCGCGCTAACAAATTGTTATGTATCCCAGCAGCCTGTCATGCTGAATAGTACATGGACGGGCATCGTAGTGCCGACTTATGGTCTTCCAGAAATTAATCCGGTGTCGCGGCACGGACTAGACCTGATAGATATGCCAGATCTGCGAGGTCTGGTTAGCGGATTATTTACTGGAAGACCATTAGTCGGCTGAGGTCTTTGGCAGCGATGGGAAGCCGACAGGCATCGTAGTGCCGACTTTAGTCGGCTGAGGTCTTTGGCAGCGATGGGAAGCCGGCTAACGCCGGCACTACCTACGGCCTCTCAGGGGGGGTGAGGGCCATCTAGGGCATTCTAATGCCTAACGCCGCGCCGCCCGCGCCCCCGGCACCGCGACCGCACTCAGAATCTCGTCAATCACGGCCTGCGCCGTCACATTGCGGATACGCGCCGCAGGGCTGACAATCATGCGGTGGCCCAATACGGCCAGCGTAAGCGTTTTCACATCGTCTGGGCTGACAAAATCGTGGCCGTGGATGGCGGCCCATGCCTGTGCGGTGCGGTAGAGCGCCAAGGAGCCGCGCGCACTTGCGCCCAGATAGACATCCTCATGGTGGCGTGTCGCCGTGGTGAGTGAGACAATATACTCTTCGATCAATTCGTCTACATAGACATCCTTGATCGTCTGTTGCAATTGAAGTAACTCATCAATCTCGGCAACCACAGGTAGCGCCTCGAGCGGATGGGCCTGCCGTTGACGCCGTAGAATGGCGATCTCATCATGGCGCTCCGGGTAGCCCAAGTGCAGGCGCAGCAGAAAGCGATCCAGTTGCGCTTCGGGCAGCGGGAAGGTGCCCTCATACTCAATTGGGTTTTGCGTGGCAAGCACAATAAAGGGGGCAGGAAGGTTATAGGTCTCCCCATCAACCGTAATCTGCCGTTCCTCCATCGCCTCTAGCAGCGCACTCTGCGTCTTCGGTGTTGCCCGATTGATCTCATCCGCCAACACAATCTGAGCGCACACCGGCCCAGGACGAAACTCAAACTCACGACTCTGCTGATTAAAGATCGAAACACCTGTCACATCCGAGGGTAACAGGTCGGGCGTAAACTGGATGCGCTTAAAAGTACCCCCAATCGAACGGGCAATACTCTTGGCCAGAACCGTCTTGCCAGTACCGGGCACATCTTCGAGCAAAACATGGCCACGACAGAGCAGCGCCACAAGAACCAATTCAAGCGCCTGACGCTTCCCAATGATGACCTGTTCAACATTCTGGAAGATGCGCTCAGCAAAGCTTTTGACTGACTCCAAACGAAACCTCGTGGTAGTGAGAAGAAACAGACAGAGGTGTTTTTATTTTCACCACAGAGGCACAGAGGGCACCGAGTTTTTGATGGCGAGAGATGGCTTCAGAAGCTGCCTGAAAAGCGAAATCATGTCGTTGCGCACGGCGAGCGCACGCTGGAGTGCCGGCTTCAGCCGGCTGAAGCCGGCACTCCAGTGCCAGATTATCGAGTTTCCAGACAGCCTCTCAGAAAGCGGATCTCAACATGGTAATTGCCTTGTCATGCACCGCTCTATGCCTCTGTGGTGCAAACCTCTATAACCTCGTACATGGAGTATACCATGACCCCTTGGCTCAATTCTCGACGCGGTGGTAGCTCTCGGCAAGAGGCAAGCCAAAGGGTTCGCCCCGCTCGGCAGCCCATTGGCGGATGCGCGTAGCCAGGGCGCTCTGATCATGCCCAATTTGGCTGACATGGCAGCCTAGAGCTGCCAGTTTGATCTCAATGGTGCGAGAGATGTCTACCGCATAGTTGAGATGGGGCGCACCAACAATGTAGAGTTCGCGCACACGGCTGGGCGGATAGCCCTCGGCCAACAATTCCGGGAAGTCCCAAGCATTCTGCGCGGCTGGATAGACCGCCGCCAGAGTTGCCGCGCCAGCCGCTAGATGGTCAGGATGAAAACGGCCCAGGGCATAGCTCGGCGTCCAGACGCGATCAGGCGACTGACAGATGAGCCGGTAGGCGCGCGTGCGCCGCATCTGGCGCACCAGTTCGCGGCGTAGCGCCAGGGTTGGCTCAAGCTGCCCATCGGGGTAGTCCAGAAAGACCACCTCGCTGATGCCCAAAACCGCTGCTGAGGCGCGCTGTTCTGCTTTGCGCGTCATGCTCATCATGCGCCGCGTCTCAGGGCTAACATCGGTCGCTTCATCAGGCCCGCCAGAGCCACCGTCGGTGCAGACCACGAGGGTAATCTGCCAACCTTCGGCGGCCCACCCCGCTACCGTGGCCCCACATGCAAACTCCGCATCATCGGGGTGGGCAACAATAACCAAAGCAGTACGCGGGCGATCAGATGGGTGTGCGCTCACAGGTCAACTCCTTCAACGCTCCAATGCCTGAGCCAAATCGGCAATAATATCCTCGGGGTCTTCGATGCCAACTGAGAGGCGCAAGAGCCCTTCGCCAATCCCAAGACTACGGCGGCGCTCACTGGGTAGCGCCCGGTGGGACGTGCGCGCCGGGTAGAGGATTTGGCTCGCTACCCCGCCAAGGGTCGTAACCGGCAGAATCATGCGTAGTTTGTCCAGAAAATGCAACACGGCTGCCTCATTGCCGCCCTGCAAGTCAAAGGCAACCATCCCGCCAAAACCGTTAGGCAACACATTTGCAGCAATGGCATGCTGAGGGTGCGAGGCCAAACCCGGATAGTAGACAACGGCAATGTGGGGATGCTCAATAAGCCATTCGGCAACAATGGTCGCGTTGCGGCAATGTTCGCGCATACGCAATGGCAACGTCCGCAAACCCCGCAGCGCGAGAAAGGAGGCATGCGGATCGAGCAGCCCCCCAGTCAAAATGGTGAGACTACGCAGCTCTTCGGCATACTCTTCGCGGGCCAACACGATACCGCCAAGCAGATCGTCATGGCCACCAATGTACTTGCTGAGACTATGGACAACAATATCGGCCCCCAACTCAAGCGGACGCATGAGGTAGGGGGTTGCAAAGGTAGCATCAACAATCAGTTGAGCTTCGTGTTCAGCGCAGAGCCGGGCGGCGGCGGCAACATCGCACAAGCGCAGCAGCGGATTGGAGATCGGCTCAACCAAGAGCGCCCGTGGGCGATGTTCAGCCAGGGCCGCCCCCAAGCTTGCACGGTCGGTTGCATCCACAAAGACCGGACGCACACCAAGACGACGCATCACCGTATCTACTAACGCGAACGTGGCACCATAGGAGTCTTGAGCCAACAAGAGTGTATCATTGGCCTGGAGGCCCGTCAGCAGCAGAGCTATATGCACCGCCGCCATGCCCGAAGCGCATGCCCGCGCCGTCTCGGCCCCCTCCAACGTACAGAGCGCCTCTTCCAGCGCCGCATTGGTTGGACTACCATAGCGTGAATAGGAAAAACCATGCGTCTCGCCGCCCAAGCGTGCGTGCAGCGTCGCCGCATCGGGGGCGCGGTAGCTCACGGCCAGATCAATCCCAGGTACCGAAGGCAACGACGATGGTCCCTCTTCCGGTCGCCCGGCATGAATCGCCGTGGTGAAGATCTTCTCGTTCATTAGGTAACTCCTCGCGAAAGGAACATTGCACCCATTGTACATTGCCTAGCTACGCATGTGGGATCGTGGGGGTGGGCAGTCACTCCCGAAAAAACTACGTTTGGTGCGGTTTGGCGGCTGCGCCGCCAAACCGCACCAAAAAACTGGTATAATCGCCCAACCATTGTATAGCTTTAGCAAGATTTTCGGCCATGAGCGCTGACGAGGAGTCGTACCTCTCGCTGTCGGCAGCAAGCAAACTGCTCGGTGTCCATAGCACAACCCTACGCCGTTGGGCTGACGCTGGTACCGTGCCGGTCTATCTGACACCGGGCGGACACCGGCGCTTTGTGCGTGCCGATCTGCTCAATCTGGCGCTGCGCCGTGGGGCGCATGGGCCAACTCTGAACCATGCCTGGGCCACCCAATCGCTCGTGCAAGCCCATGCTGATGTGGCAGCAACCAGCCCGCGCCCCGCATGGATCACCCAGATTGACGAGCCTGCCCGCGCCGCTTGGCGTAGCGTAGGCCAACAACTCATGGGGGTCGTCCTCCATTACCTCAACACCCCCCACGATGACGCTGAACTCTTGGCTGAAGCACGGCGCATTGGTGGCGAATACGCCCACCTCGCCCGCCACGCGCACATGCCGCTCACCGTCGCCCTCGAAGCAGCCCTCTTCTTCCGCGACGCCCTCGTTGATGCAGCCCTGCAGATCTCGGAGGAACTCCAACCACCCATGGCTGAACATGCCCGCCTCCTACGTCGCCTCAACCAGATTGCCAACGAAGTACAACTCGCTGTTGCAAGCCACTATGAGTAATGGAGTAGTAAGGGAAGGTCGCTTTACAAGCTTGCGAGGATGCGTGAGGCGAAGAGGCGAGGGCTGCGCGTCCTCGCGTCCTCGCGTCCTCGTGTCCTCGCAAACGGTAGAGCCTCCCCGAACCATCCTTCCAAAAGGAGAACACCCCGGTGAGCGACACCCCTCAGCGCTGGAATGTCCTGCGGACGATGAAGATTGGCACGTTTCACATTGGTTCGTCTTTTGTTGATCTGCTCACGTCGGGAGTGCTGAATCGGGTCTTGATCAGCGACCTGAACCTCTGGGCTGCTCCCGTCGCGCTGCTCTCAGCCCTGCGCTACTTGTTGGCACCGTTGAGCATCTGGGCTGGCTATCGCTCCGATACGCGCCCGATCTTTGGCATGCACCGTTTGCCCTACATCTGGGCTGGTCGCCTGCCGATGTTGCTCTCTTTGCCGCTCTTGCCTGTGATCACGGTGATGCTTGCCGCTGATCCCAATTCGATTCTGGCGTGGACGTTAGCCGTCTTCTCGTTTATGATCTATGGCGTGGGTACGCTCATTTCGGGCAGCACCTACATGGCCCTCGTGCGCGACACCGCTCCGCCCGAACGCCGGGGCCAAGCGCTCAGTATTGTGCAGATCTTCCTGATTGTGAGCTTCCCTATTGCTGGGGTGGTCTATGGCCTGATGATGCCAGTCTATGATCCCGGTACCTTTTGGGTGATTACGCTCACCGGCATGGGCATTGCTGCCTTCTGCTTCTTCTTTTCGCTCTTGGGCGAGGAGCGCCCCGGCCAATCGATTGTTGCCGATACCCCCACGGAACACGTCCCCTTCCCGCAACTCTTGCGCGAAATGTGGGCCGACCGGCGCACGCGCCTCTTCTTTGTCTTTATGGCCCTGGGTGCCGCGAGCGCCTTTGCCCAAGATGCCGTCCTCGAACCATTTGGCGGCCAAGTCTTCGATCTGCCTGCGGGCGATACCACCTTGTTCAATGCCTATTGGGGCGCTGGGGTGGTCTTGAGCTTGCTTACGACTGTCTTTATTACCCGCCACCGTCAGGCCCATGAGCAGACCGGTACAACCATTATCGGCCTCGTACTCACTGCCCTACCCCTCGCCCTCTTGGGCTTTGTCTCGCTTACCAAAGCCGAGATTCTACTCATTCCAACCCTCTTCCTCTTCGGGGTGGGCTTTGGCATCTATACGATCGGCGCGGTCTCATTGCTCATGGCAATGACCTCCGATAGCCGGGCGGGGGCCTACTTGGGCCTCTGGACAATTGCCCAGTTGCTCTTTCGCGGGATTGGCATCTTCTTGGGTGGGGTCATCCGCGATGTTGCCTATATCATTACACAGTCGTACACAATCGCATATGCCAGTGTCTTTTTCCTTGAGGCGATTGGGCTCTTTGCCTGTATTATCCTTATTTTGAAAGTGGATGTGCCCAGTTTTGCACGCAGTGTCGGCAATGTGCGAACCCCAGCGGCCAACTTGGCTGCTGCGGTTGATTAGATGCTGTCTGAAAAGTCTGTGAACTAGCAGTGGAGTGTCGGCTTCAGCCGGCTAAAGCCGGCACTCCAGCGCGTGCCTACGAGCTTTTCAGACAGCCTCTTAGGAGGTTTGGCATGAAACATCTGATTTGCCTGTGTTGCCTCATGCTGCTGATCAGCCTCAGTGCGTGCGGCACTGAGGCTCCAACGAGTGAGACCCGTTCAGAGGTGGAGGTGCGCCAGACAGAAGTGGCCTTGAGCGGACGGCCCACCTTGGTCGCCGTGCCTGCTGGTGCGACGCCAGCCGCCCCCCCGACTGCCGCACCCTTGCCCGATGTGGCGACTCTCCTTGGGCTTACGGATGATGATCCCCGCGCCTTGGGCGATCCGGCAGCGCCCGTCTTGATCGTAGAATTCACTGACTACGAGTGTGCCTTTTGCCAACGTTTTGTCGCCGAAACCAGAGGCCAACTGATCGCACAGTTTGTCGAGACGGGCCAGGTGCGCTTGGTTGTACGCGACTTCCCCTTGAGCGACATCCATGCCTCGGCCATCCCGGCTGCGGTTGCGACCCATTGTGCTGCCGAGCAGGGCCAATTCTGGGCCTACTCTGAACAGCTCTTTGCCTCCCATCGCAGCGAATGGGGCGGCGTACCCAACCGTGATCGCGGCTACTTCCTCGAACTGGCCCGCAGTATGGGCCTTGATGAGGCCAGCTTCAGCCCCTGCCTCGATGACCCCGCCCGCGCCCAGGCGGTGCGCGACGAGCAAGAATTGGCTCTGCGCCTCGGCGTCAACTCCACCCCCAACTTCCTGATCAATGGCCAACTTGTGCGCGGTGCCCAACCCCTGCGCGTCTTTGAGGATTTGATCAACCAGTTGCTGCCGTAGTGCAACGAGCGTCATATGTAACGTTAACGTAATACTATGGATCAAACCTTTGCCACACTATGCCACATAGCATGGTATAATGTGGGCGCTCAACCCCAATGACCCGTAACGATTTTTTAACATCCGCGTTGAGTAGAGCCTGACAACCCATCCACCCAAGCTTGAAAGTATGAGTGGTATGAGCGATCTAGGAACGCGCCTGCGTGAAGCACGTGAGCGCCAAGGACTCTCGCTAACCCAAGTTGCCCTCGATACCCGCATCCTGCAACAGTCGCTCGTTGCCCTCGAAGAGGGTGCCTTCCAGCGGCTGCCCGGCGATGTCGTGATTCGTGGCTTTATTCGTAACTACGCTCAGTACCTCGGCTTGAATCCCGATGAGATGGTTGAACTCTATCGCAGTGAGCGTGGAGTGACCGATCCGATTCGGGTGGTTCCGGTCACCAAACCGCCCTCTACGCGGGCCTATGTGCTGCCGAGTTTCTTTGGTGTCTTCTTTGTTACTATTGCTCTGATTGGCATGTCCTATATTACGCTGAATGCAGTGGGGCGCATTGGCGACCGTGTGACGCCCATTGCGTTGGCGGCACCAACAGCGACCGTTCCGCCCCCTTCGCCGCTGCCTACCTCTGCCCCTACGCTTACCCCGCTCCCTCAGCCAACCCCCACCCCCCGCGATTCATTCATAGCAATTGGTGATCCGCCTGATGAACTTGATCCATCTGAAACAACCAATACGGTAGCCGGTGGAGTTGATCCCGATCCGGTGCTTACCCCTACCCCTGCGGCACCCATTACCATTGAATTGGTTATTCCGAATGTGCGCGGCAACGAGAACTCGTGGGTGC
Organism: Candidatus Viridilinea mediisalina; assembly: GCF_002532535.1. Lineage (GTDB taxonomy): Bacteria > Chloroflexota > Chloroflexia > Chloroflexales > Chloroflexaceae > Viridilinea > Viridilinea mediisalina. Next base: position 6,502 of record NZ_NQWI01000043.1, on the reverse strand, counting down.
GTGTGCAGACCGATGGCAACACCGCGTTTGAGGGCGTCATGCGTGCCGGTGAGCATTTGAACTTCTCGGCCCAACGACGTGTGCTTGTGCGCGCCGGTAATCCGCCCGATGTGCTTGTAACCGTCAATGGTATCCGCCAAGGTGCCCTTGGCCCCAATCCTGGCCAACCAGTGGATTGGCCTTGGCCCCCCAATTGATCCTGTTGGAGACGCGGGAACGCGAAGACGCGGAGACGCGGAGACGCGGAGACGCGAGGGCGCGAAACCGCATCCCGCATCCTTCATCCCGCATCCTTCATCCTTCATCCCTCATCCCTCATAAAACCTATGGCTGCTGATAATAGTTTCGACATCGTATCCGACTTCGACCACCAAGAGGTGGTCAATGCGGTTGATCAGGCGCTGCGTGAAGTCCAGACGCGCTATGATCTCAAGGATACTAAAACAACCCTAGAACTCACCAAGACCGAATTGACGATTACGACGGCAAACGAACTGGCGCTCAGTAGTATCCGTGATATTGTGCAGACCAAAGCTCTGCGCCGCCAACTCTCGCTCAAGATCTTTGACTTTGGCCCGCCAAGCGATGTCAGTGGCGCACGTGTGCGTCAGGTGGCGACCCTACGCAAGGGTATCAATAGCGATATGGCCAAGAAGATTGCGAAGTTGGTGCGCGACCAGTTTCCTAAAATTCAGCCCCGCATCCAGGGCGAAACCCTGCGCGTCACATCCAAGAGCCGTGATGACCTGCAAGCGGTTATTAAGTTCCTGCGTGAACAAGAAGATAGCCTCGATATTCCCTTGCAGTTTACCAATTATCGCTAGGCAATGAAATACCATATTCTCACGCTTGGCTGCCCCAAAAATGCGGTTGATAGCGAAGCGATGGATGGGTTGCTTGCTGCTGCGGGCCATAGCCCCGTGGCCGAGCTTGCTGCTGCCGATCTGATCATTGTGAATACCTGTAGCTTCATTGCCACCGCTCGTGATGAGACACTCCAGACCTTGCAGCAGCTTGCTGCGGCCAAGCGTCCCGACCAGCGCCTGATCGCGGCTGGCTGTATGGCTCAATCCCACCAAGAACTTGTTGCAGCCCTGCCAGGCGTGGATCAGACCCTCTCGACCCGCGAGTGGATGCGTGTGGTGGAACTGGTTGCGCCTGAACCTGCTCGCCCCACAGCCCAAACGATGATTGCGTTGGAGCCTGCACCCTCCACGCCTAGCCATGGCTATGCCGATTGGCGTACCGCTCCTATGCGGCGAACACGCAGCACCCCGTCAGCCTACCTCAAGATTTCTGATGGCTGCAATCTGCATTGCGCCTTCTGTACCATTCCGAGCTTTAAGGGCACCATGGCCTCGAAGCCGCTCGATGCGATCCTTACCGAGGCCCAGCAGTTGGTGACCCATGGGGTGCGTGAATTGGTGCTGGTGGCTCAACATCTTACCGACTACGGGCGCGATCTGGGTATGTCCGATGGCCTTGCGACCCTCCTCGCTGCGCTCTGTCAGGTCTTGCCAGCGCAAACATGGGTGCGCTTGATGTATGCCTACCCCCACGCAATCTCTGAACAACTCATTGATGTTATGTCAAGCCATCAGCAGATTGTCAAATACCTCGATCTGCCGCTGCAACATGCCCACCCCGAAACCCTGCGGCGCATGCGTCGCCCCCCCGATACGGAGCAGACCAAGCGGACCATCGCTGCGCTGCGTGCGACCATGCCCGACATTGCGCTGCGCTCGACCTTTATCGTTGGCTTTCCTGGCGAAACCACCGCTGAGTTTCAGACCCTCTTGGCGTTCCTTGAAGAGGTGCAACTCGACCGCGTTGGTGCCTTTCGCTATTCGCAAGAACCAGGCACCCACGCCGCCAGCTTGCCCCATCAGGTGCGCCCCCATGTGATCGAACGACGTTGGCACGCCTTGATGCAGCTCCAGCGTGAGATCTCTGTTCAGCGCAATGCCCGTTGGCTTGACCGCGAGCTGCCCGTCCTGATCGAAGGTCAAGGCCAGACCGATGATGACCGCCCCCTCAGCCTGGGGCGCTCCTTCCGTGATGCCCCCGAAGTGGATGGCCACGTCTTCGTCTGGGGCTCCTATGCACCCGGTAGCCTCGTTCCTGTCCGCATTACCCAAACCAGTGCTTATGATCTCTGGGGCATCCCCACGATCTTATGAAGGGTGTTGTTCGGCGTTGGCGGCTTCGCCGCCAACGTCGGACAACATATCTTAGAGGCTGTCTGAAAAGCCTATAGTTTGGCGTTGGAGTGCCGGCTTCAGCCGGCTAAAGCCGGCACTCCAGCGTGTGCCCCCCGGCTTTTCAGACAGCTTCTTCATCCAAAGCTTGACTACAGCCCCCCGGTGCGCGACTGAATGACCTGCTGGAGCCGTTCAAGTTCGCCCGGATTGTTACGTGCAAGATAATCAACCATATATTCAATTGCAGTATCACTATAATCATCAAGTAGACCGTCAAGCACTTGGCGTACTACCAACTGCACAAAATCCTCTTCCGTAATCGCTGGAGAATAGACATAAGCAAGGCCTTCGCGATGACGGTTGAGCACACCTTTTTCCGACAAGCGACTCATGGTGGTCATGACCGTCGTATAGGCAATGTCGCGCTCCTGTGCCAGCCGACGATGCACCTTCTTCACCGTGCTGCGTTCGTCTTCCCACAGAATCTGCATGATCTCCGTCTCGAGTGGCCCAAGTACCTTCACCAAACCATCTTTTGCCGGACTGAAGCGAAAACGCATATTGAGCGGCATAACGGCTCTCCTTTCGCGGGTTGCGGGCTGCGTTTGTCTGAAGGCTCTGGTTCAGCCGGGAATGATGTTCGCTCCGCTGCTGCTCTAGCCCTCGTCCTACCGCCTTACATATGCAGCAGTGTACTAGCCGCTCCGCTCTGATACAATGGATATATGTTACGCGAGGATTACAAAGGTCTGCTCAGGTAAGGTTGTTTTAGCCCATTGGAAAGCAGTATGTACTATTTAGCCTCGTACTACATACAACGCTCAGTGTAAGGGGTTTAACTGATACCACTATGACAACATCTGACAATCGGCTGAATATTCAAGCGGCGATGCGGGCGACGTTTCCAGAGGTTGAGGCGCGCATTGCGCCCTTCTACCACATGCAGGAGTACCACCTGGGCTGGCGCGATCAGCACCTCGCCCCCGCCGAGTCCGACCCTGGGAAGCTCATTCGCCCCCTCTTGGTGCTGCTTGCCTGCCAAGCTGCCGGTGGCGATGCCCAACAGGCCCTGCCGTTGGCCGCAGGTATCCAACTGCTGCACGACTTCACCCTGATCCACGATGACATTGAGGACGATAGTGCCACCCGCCGTGGACGCCCAACCCTCTGGTCGCTCTGGGGCTTGGCTCAAGGGATTAATGCCGGCGATGGGATGTTCGTCTTGGCCCACTTGGCGATACATCGCCTTCACGCTCTGGGGGTGCCCCCAGAGCGCACCTTGACCGTCCTGCGCCGCTTTGATGAGACCATTCTGCGGGTCTGTGAGGGTCAGTTCCTCGATATTAGCTTTGAGGGTGATCTCAGCATTACGCCCGAAGATTACCTTACAATGATTGAACGTAAGACCTCGGTCTTAATTGCGGGGGCCTGCGAGCTGGGCGCGATCGTCGCTGGGGCCTCTGAGACCACCGTGAACACCCTTGCAACCTTTGGGCTGAAGGTTGGCCTGGCCTTCCAGATTGAAGATGACATCTTGGGCATTTGGGGTGAGCCTGAAGTCACCGGCAAGCCGCGTGCCGCCGATCTCTACCGGCGCAAAGTCAGCCTGCCGATCGTCTATGCCCTCGCTCATGCCGCCGAACGTGAGACCCTCGCGCAGATCTATCGCGCTGGCGAGCCTGATGCTGCGGCGGTGCAACGCTGTTTAGCCATCCTTGATGCCGTTGGCGCACGCGACTACTGTGCCAAGGTGGCCCAAACCCACCATAGCGCCGCCTTTGCCGCCCTTGCCCAACTCACGCCCCCCGCCGGTACGCCTGCCGCCACTGCGGTGCAACACCTGCATGCGCTCGCGAGTTCCTTAATTGGGCGGAATACCTAAAGGGAAGGAAGTAGAAACGAGCAAATAGGAAATAGGTTTGCGGCATCAGGATGAGCTGAATGCCCCCAAACGGTAACGTAGCATGAAACCATTCCTAACATGATGATGGGGGAATCATGTCCTCCCAAGAACCTGACCTTCCCCATTACCCACCTGCGATACCACCAAGCGAAAGCATCATTACCATTGGAGCCGGGAGCCAGATTGGTGCTATTTCGCTTGGCACTGTCGCTGGGCGGGACGTGATCACCCATAACACGGTGATCCAGCCTGCTGCACCACCAAAGGCCGAGCGCGTGCCAGTTGCACGTCCGCTGCGGCCCTTGCGTACCTTTCGTGACCGCGAGCGTGAATGTGAGCAACTAACCGCTGAACTGCGCCCCCAAGGGGGCGCATGGCTTTTTGGGCCTGCTGGGGCGGGGTGTTCCGCGCTGTTACGCCAGATCGCGAGCCAGCCCCACGCCGCCCTAGCCGATGGGGTTGCGCTGCTCTCCCATAGCGACCTGCTGGCCTCTCGTGCTGCCGAAGCACCCGACGCTGCTCTCATGCTCGATGATGCTATCCAGCAGATCTTCGAGCGCTTCTACCGCAGTAGTGATCCAACCCAGCGCATTCGGGTTGGCATCGCCCAAGCCCAGGGCTATTTGGGACAACTCGAAGCCTTGATTCTGCTGGATCGCCTGCCGCTGAACCGTAGCCAGCACGAGCGCCTGATTGATAGCCTTACAGGTTGTGCGCTCTTTGTGGCAGCCCCCGGCCCGCCTAGCGACCTGTTGCTCGGCCTCGCGTTGGGCGGGCTCCCCGCCACCGACGCCCAGCACCTTATGCTCACCAGTAGCGGCTTGACTGAGCCAAGCCCCGAAACTCTGGAACAATTCCACGCACTGGCTGCGCGGCTTGAACACCTGCCCCTGCCAATCATCCTGGTGGCTGCGCTGCTACGCGAAGGGCTTACCACCGTTGCACCGCTGCTCAATGCAGCCCAGCAACTCCCCTCAACCATTACGCCACTCCAATGCGCCTGCCAACTCATCCTGCCGCTCCTCACCCCAATCCAACGGCGCATCCTCGTGGCATTGGTCGTAGCGAATCCCGATCTTGAACTCGACGCCCTCGCAGCGAGTTGTGCTGCACCTGCGCCCAGCCTGCACGAACCATTAGCTCAATTGCAGCGCTTGGGGCTCAGTGAGGGTAGCGCGGAGCGCTATGGCATCAATGCGGTAAGTGTGCGCCAAACCCTAGCCCAACTCCTGCAAACAAGCGAAACAGAGCAACGGGCCGCCGCCTTCTTCGCTGCCGCAGCCCTTGCCAAGGGCGATCAGCCTGCATGGATCGCCCAAGAGGCGGGTAATCTCTGGCAAGCGGCCCTCACAGCCGAGCGCGAAGCAATGCCGGGCTTGGTTGGCCCCCTTGTACGCACGCTCCATCCCCACGTTGTACTGCGGGGTCACTGGAGTGCATGGCAAAGCCTGGCCCACGTAGCGCAACAAGCCGCCGAACGCGAACATGATGAAGCTCTACGCGCTTGGGCGCTCCACGAACAAGGCGTACTAGCGCTTGTCCAGCAGCAAATCCCCCTGGGTACCAAGTTATTACAAGAAGCCTTGGCACTGCGGGCAAGTCAACAAGACCCAGCCTATCGCCTCACTCAAGACCTTATCACGAGCTTTGCTGCCACACCAGCGCCCACGCCATCCCTGAGCAAGAAGCCAATCCTCCTTGCCATGCTGCTGATCGTTCTGCTGGGTAGTCCCCTGTTCTTCTTCAGTCAACGTAGCAACACGCCTCTACCTCCACTTGCAACACCAACAGCGATAGCAACCACGAACCCAAGTGGCCCGATTGCACCACCAACGTCAACCTATGCTACGCCCCCAAGCCCCACCGTTGAGCCCACCGCAAGTGCGCTGGTAGCAACTGCGACAGATGCGCCGACTGAAGAACCCACCTCCGCACCCCCGCCCGATACCCCCACCCCCAGCGCCACCTCCGCACCCCCGACCGATACCCCCACCCCCAGCGCCACCTCCGCACCCCCGACCGACACCCCCACCCCCAGCGCCACCTCCGCACCCCCGACCGACACCCCCTTCGCCCCCCCAACGCCCACTGAAGAACCTCCACGTCCTGCGGAAGACCCCACCAGGCCCGATGAAGACCCCACGCCCGATGAAGACCCCACGAGACCCGATGAAGACCCCACGCCCGATGAAGACCCCACCAGACCCGCTGGTTAATGAGAAGCTCTCTGAAAAGTTTTGTTAGCACGAAGAAGCCCTGGGCCGCGCCGCTTGGCTTCGACAGGCTCAGCCAGCGGCGCGGTGGCGCGGTGGCGCGGTGGCGCGGTGGCTGAGCCTGTCGAAGCCAGCCTGTCGAAGCCAGCCTGTCGAAGCCAGCCTGTCGAAGCCAGCCTGTCGAA
>NZ_NQWI01000042.1 GCF_002532535.1 Candidatus Viridilinea mediisalina | reverse complement strand
AGAACAGGAGAACAGGAGAACAGGAGAACAGAGAACAGGAGAACAGGAGAACAGGAGAACAGAGAACAGGAGAACAGGAGAACAGGAGAACAGGAGAACAGGAGAACAGGAGAACAGGAGAACAGAGAACAGGAGAACAAAGAACAAACTAAACTACATATGCTACCGATTGTACCCAAGCGCAGGGGCATCTGTCAAACCTTATACCATTTACGATTGCAGATTGCAGATTGCAGATTGCAGATTGCAGATTGTAGATTGCCGATTGCCGAACAATGGCGTCACAAATTGCCACTTGCAACAGTCGCAACATACTCACTCTGCACTAGCCCATTGGCGTAGCTGCGCGTAGCCACATGCTGCCACCAGCGTTCTGCGGGCAAGGAGCCAAAGAGGGGGAGGCCATGCCCAAGCAGCACCGGCACACGTGTGAGAATCATGCGCTGAATGAGCCCTGCTGCAAGAAAGCGCTGGATGGTCTGCCCACCATCAATGTAGGCATGGCGCAAGCCGCGTGCTGCGAGGCGCTCAACGAGTTCCTGTGGTGCGCCTGCCATCACCGTAACGCTATGTGCAAGCTCCGCCGGGATGGTGAGCGGGCGTTGCGTGAGTACCACCACGGGTTTGTCGTCATAGGGCCATGTGGCAAAGCCTCGCACCAGATCGTAGGTAGCACGCCCCATTACCAGCACATCAACTGAGGCGAAGAAGGCTTGGTAACCATAATCTTCGCCTGGATCATCTCCGCTTGGCAGCCAATCGATAGCTCCATCCGCACGAGCAATGAAGCCATCGAGCGAGGTGGCAAGGTAAATGGAAGTTTGCATTGGTTCCCCGTGACGTTGGCTTCGACACGCTCAGCCAACGTCCTCCGCCCCGGTTCTACCTACATACCATACCACCCTTTATACCGTTCGAGTGGGCCAAAAGATACGGTCGGGTGGTACAATTGCTCATCTTCAAGATTCTTTGAGAGATTGCCTTATACCATTTACGATTGTAGATTGCAGATTGCAGATTGCCGAACATAGCGTCCCAATGGGCTTTCGCGTTCTTGATAATGCGGCATGTTCAAGGGTAATTGGTATTATGCCTACTGGTACGATTACTGCCATCAAAGCCCAGGTGAATGACCCGCAGCGCGTCAATATTTTTATTGACGGCGAGTTTGCGTTGGGGATTGGGCTCAACACGCTGGCCAACGAGGGCTTGTGGGTGGGCATGGAGCTTGATGAGGCGGCGTGGATGCGCCTAGAGGCGGCGGCGCAGGCGGAACAGGCGCTGCGCATCGCGCTGCGCATGCTTGATAGACGCCCCCACGCTGCTGCTGAGGTGCGGCAGCGTTTGCGCCAAAAGGGTGCTACGCCTGCAAGTATTGAGCAGGCACTGGTGCGCCTAACTGAGTTGGGTCTGCTTGATGATGCGGCCTTTAGCCAGCTTTGGGTTGAACAGCGCCAGCGCCAGCGTTCGCGGGGCATCCATGCGCTGCGTGACGAACTGCGGCGTAAAGGTGTTGACCGCGCCACGATTGAGCAGACCCTCGCCCAGAGTGATGCGTCCGACCCAGAGGCCGAGGCGGAGCGTGCGGAAGCGTTGGCGCGCCATCTGCTGCCGCGCTATGCCACGAGCCGCGACAAGGCTACGTTCCAACGGCGCTTGGGCGGCCTGCTGCAACGCCGTGGCTTTAGTCTTGCAGTGATTAGTCCGATTCTTGGTATACTTTGGGCAGAACTGCAAGACCATGAGGATGATGCAGACATTTAGGTGGGGCTGCGCCCTACACGCTCTTTGCTCTTTCGTCGAAACCAGCCTGTGGAAACTAGGCGGCGCGATCTAGGACTTCGTGTGCATCCTGATGCCGCAAACCTATTTTCTATTTTCTCGTTTCTATATCCTTAAGCGGCACAGCCGCTCTCAACCCGCCCGCCGCAAGGCGTAACCTAAGGAAGCCCTTACATGCCTGATATTCAATACCTCGGCCACGCCTGCTTTCGCCTACGCGGGCGTGACGGGATTGTGTTGTGTGATCCCTACAACCGTACTATTGGTATAGACATGGGGCGGCCTACCGCCCATATTGTGACCGTTAGCCATGATCATCCCGACCACAATAATGTCGCCCAGGTGCGCCCGATGCGCGAACGGCTCTTTGTGGTCGAAGGGCCGGGCGAGTATGAAGTCGGTGGTATCATGATTGGGGGTGTCACCACCTACCACGATAAGCTCAAAGGGGCCGAACGGGGCCGTAATATCGTCTATGTGATCCACCTTGATGAGATCGTCTTCTGCCACTTGGGCGACTTGGGCCACGAGTTGAGCCAGAGCCAGCTTGAGGCTATTGGCAATGTGGATGTTCTCTTCATCCCAGTGGGTGGCGGCGAGACAATTGGCCCGGCTGAGGCGGTGAATGTGATCAGTCAGCTTGAACCGCGCGTCGTGATCCCTATGCACTACGCAAGCCCCCAACTCTCCTTCGATTATCCCCTTGAGCCACTCGAACGCTTCATCAATGAATTGGGCCACAAAGAGGTGAGCCCAGAAGATAAGGTGAGCCTCAATGCGAGCAATTTGCCCGCTGAAGGCGAAGAGACCCGTCTGGTGGTGATGCGATCGAGTGTATGACCGATATGAGGTACAGAGATTTTCACCACAGAGGCACCGAGGACACAGAGGTTTTGGTGAGGTGCTACCTCTCTGTGCTCTCTGTGTCTCTGTGGTGAAAACCTCTTTATCTCTGTAGGTACCCAAACTTCCCCCACAACCCACACGATTACAAGCGCAAAAAACGTGCGAGCATCGTTTGTATCTATGAATCCCAACATGGAACGAGGGGGTGTCAAATAGCATAGTGGCAGCACCCCTGCACTGCCCGATCAGCAAGCAGCATGTGAACGCGATGGAGTCAATTGATAACAGATACCAGTGTGGGTCGGGGTTAACCGTTGGGTGACCGACCCATATGTTTTATGTAAGGAGCAGAGCCGGTATGGCCAGGTACATCTTTGTTACTGGTGGGGTGGTCTCGTCTGTAGGCAAAGGCATCGGCGTGGCCTCGATCGGGCGGCTACTCAAGAGCCGGGGGCTGCGTGTGTCAATCCTCAAGCTCGACCCCTACCTGAACGTTGATCCCGGTACGATGTCGCCCTACCAGCACGGCGAGGTCTTTGTTACGGAAGATGGCGCCGAGACCGATCTGGATTTGGGCCATTACGAACGTTTCATTGACGAGAATCTTACCCGCTTGAGCAATGTGACGACGGGCCAGATCTACTCGGCAGTGATTAGTAAAGAGCGTCGTGGTGACTATTTGGGCGGGACGATTCAGGTGATCCCCCATATTACCAATGAGATTAAGTCGCGGATTGCCGCAGTTGGGCGGCAGTGTAATGCCGATGTGGTGATTGTTGAGATTGGTGGTACGGTGGGCGACATCGAGAGCCTGCCCTTCCTTGAGGCGATCCGCCAGATGCGTAAGGACGTAGGGCGCGATCATGTGCTCTACATCCATGTGACGCTCTTGCCCCATATTGGTTCGACGGGTGAACTCAAGACGAAGCCGACCCAACATTCGGTGATGGCATTACGCAATGTGGGCATTACCGCCGATGTGATCCTCTGTCGCGCCGATTATGCGATTAGCGACGAGATCCGCGATAAGGTGGCCTTTTTTGCCGATGTTGATTCGCATGCGGTTATTCCGGTGCAGACGGTGGAGTCGATCTATGAGGTGCCGCTGGTTTTGGAAGATGCCGGTTTGGGCGATTACCTCTGCGACCGTTTGGGGTTGAAGCGCATCATGCCCGACCTGACCCCGTGGCACGATCTGGTCAAACTGATCCGAAGGCCCAAGCGTGTCATTCCGCTGGCCCTGGTAGGCAAGTATGTCGAATTGAAAGACGCCTACATCAGTGTGGTCGAGGCGCTGCGCCATGCCGGACTGCACCAAGAGTATGACATAGACATCCATTGGGTCTCGTCGGAGCAGATCGAGCGCGAAGGCGTCGAGCGGCTCCTCTCGAAGGTCTACGGGATCGTTGTGCCCGGTGGCTTCGGCGACCGTGGGGTTGAGGGCAAGATCATGGCCGCCGACTATGCCCGCCGCAACAACATCCCCTACTTAGGGCTGTGTCTGGGTATGCAGTGCGCCACCATCGCCTTTGCGCGCCAGGTCTTGGGCACCAACGAGGTGCATAGTACCGAGTTTGTGCCCAACACGCCCCATCCGGTGATTGACTACATGCCTGATCAGCGCGACATCACCGATAAGGGCGGGACGATGCGGCTGGGACGTTACCCATGTGTGTTGGTGCCGGGCACGCGCGCCCATGCCGCCTATGGAGTGACCCAGGTTGAAGAGCGCCACCGCCACCGCTTCGAGTTTAACAACAAGTATCGCACCACCCTCGAGGCTGCCGGGTTTGTGATTAGTGGCCATTCGCCCGACGGGCGCTTAGTAGAGATCATCGAACTGCGCGACCACCCCTGGTTCGTAGCCAGCCAATTCCACCCGGAGTTCCTCTCGCGTCCCAACCGGCCCCACCCACTCTTCCACGACTTCGTAGCCGCTGCGGCGCGCACGCAACGGGCCCACGAGCCGCAGCAACTGCGCCTCAGCGAACCAGAGGCGCACCAAGACCTCCGCGCCTGGGTGGCGGTTGAGGTGTCGTAGTACGTTGTTGTAGAGGGAGAGAGGTTTTTACCACAGAGGCACCGAGGGCACAGAGGTATTGTAGCTGGAGTGCTCGCTGGGAAACGGAGATTTTTCGACCGAGTTGTTGTAGAGGGAGAGAGGTTTTTACCACAGAGGCACCGAGGGCACAGAGGTATTGTAGCTGGAGGTAATGCCAACAGGTGGTTGCCTTGCTACAAATTTCTCTGTGTTCTCTGTGTCTCTGTGGTGAAATTCTTTGCATCTCTTCAAAAACTCTATCCCTGAAGCAAACATTCTGTCCGCCCATAAACGGTGCGGAACGATAGGGGCATTGCCCGCCCCACCATAATCTGCAATCTCCAATCTGCAATCTGCAATCTCCAATGGTACGCAAGGCTCAACTCCCCCACAGGATGCTCAGAATCACCGCTACCAGGCAGCCAATCCCGATTACGAAGCAGAACTGTGCGGTGCGGAGGAGGTTGGCTTTGCGTTGCAGGAGGCGGCGATAGGCTTGATCCATTTCGCTGAGGTTGTCTCGTTGGTAGCTGGTGCGCTGTGGCAGCACGACGAGCATTGCGGCCAGCAGTGCGCCGAAGAAGAGGCAGACGCCGATTGAGCCGGCCCAGCGCACGACAGGCTGCTGTAGGTAGGCGGGCTGGTTGCTCAGCGCCAGGACGGCAAAGAGGAGGCCGTACAACGACGCCCTCATGGTGGCGGCACGCGCCCCACCTGCCAGGTCAGGTGCGCTGCGCTTGGTTCATTGGAGCGCGTCAAAAACCCTTTACACACCAAAAGGTGCTGCCTGGTCTCAATGAACCGCGTGAGAACGCGGCGGAGCAAAAAAGTCTCTACCTGAAAGGGTAGGGGGTGAGGGCCATCCTGGGCATCCCAAAGCCCTATTGGTCGCTACAGAAGCAACCGTTCTGTGCTCGTCATACCATTTACGATTGTAGATTGCAGATTGCAGATTGCCGAACATGGCATTCCAATGGGCTTTCGCGTTCTTGATAATGCGGCATGTTCAAGGGTAATTGGTATCACTCATCACTCGTCACTCATCACTCGTATCAGCGCTTCACCGCAACACGCATGCGCTCATCGCAGCCGACGGGGTTTTTGCAGCGTAGGCTGTAGACCGCTTCGTCGTTGCCTCGGTAGATGACTTCACGCCCGCGCTGGAGCAGCTCATCGCGCCGCCAGACGTTGGGGTAGCCGCATTTGGTGCAGGTGTACTGGATACTTGGGTTGGTCTCACTCATTGTTGCTTCCTTCCAACATCTGGGCGATGAGGCTCTGGTAGGGCTCAGCGAGTTGGCTGAGATCTGCGGGGGTGCCTTGCAGCCATGCGCTAACCTGACGCAGCGCCGCCGCCGCTGCCAACCAGGGCGAGCCGGGTGCCTCGCCCGCTGCCGCTTGCTCGGCGGCTTGCGCCAGGCCCTGCGCCGCCCACCCGCGCTCGGCGGCGGTGCGATCGGGCTGTTGCAGCAACTGGATGCCCTGTTGCAGCAGCGGGGCCACTTGGGAGATGATTTGTAGCTCGGCCCGCTGCGCGGGGCTCAACTGGCTGAGCATCGCTTCCACCATGGCGGCTGTGGGGGCGGGGGCGGGCGTTGGGGGCGCGGCGGGCTGCCCGCTGATCTGCTGCTCCATGGTCTGGAGCGCCTGGCTAAACATGGCGGGCAGGGCATCCGTAGAGCAGGGGGGTGGTGGGTAATGATCGCCAAGTAGCACGTATTATCGGGGTGTAGGTGGCAAGATCGCCGTCTACTTCATGTTCGGTTGCTTTAGAACACGCTTGCATAATTCACCATTGTGGTGTAAGATGGTGTAACACATAAGGAGAGTACTATGAAAACAAGAGGTAAGTCCAGAAAGGCTGTAAAGAGAGTTGACAAAGAAAGTGTACGGGCATCTATTAGTTTTCCAATCGAGGATTATGAAAAACTAGAGCAAGCCGCAGTAGACAAGCGCGTCTCTCTAGCTTGGGTTGTTCGAGAGGCTGTAAGGGAATATCTTGCTTCAACGTTCTCGCATTCCAGTAAGGAGTAATATGAGCCGCACAACAGATTTACAGAATATCAAGAATGCGCTAATCGACAACGTTGTGTTGGAATCTTCCGATTACGTTGTAGCAGAAGGAGACTCATTGTCACTTATTAGAAACATGCCTACGAGTAGTGTTTCGCTAATTCTTACAGATCCACCTTACCATTCGACTAAGAAAAGTAATATTCTAGGAGATAAGGCTTTCAGAACAGATCAGGATTATTTGAGTTGGATGGAAAATTATATACGGGAATGGAAGCGGGTATTGCGACCAAATGGCTCAATATTTTGCTTTTGTGCCTCAGACATGGCTGCTAGGTTAGAATTGGTATTTACCCGTGAGTTTAACGTCCTTGCACAAGTTGTATGGACTAAACCGAATGATCCTGGTTTTGATGGCTGGAAGCAAAAAATGAAAAAGGAAGCTTTAAGACAGTGGTACGCTCATAGCGAGCGTATCATATTTGCAGAGCCTGCCACTGAGGGTAATTTGCACAGATCCTACTTCGGGAGCATGTTGCGAGAATTTCGACAAAAAGCAGAATTAACCGGTCATCAACTCACGAAGCTAACTGGCGCATACGGGCGAGTAAATCATGGTGGAGCAGTCTCAAATTGGGAGACCGGTCGAAATATCCCTAGTCGTGAACAGTATCAGAAAATCTGCTATGCGCTTCTGTCCACAGGCAAAATTGACACTATGCCTGCGTATGAAGATGTAATCCGTCCTTTTAATATTGATGCATCTAAAGAATTTACCGATGTATGGAATTTCCCATCTGTTCGCCCATATAAAGGCAAACATCCTGCTGAAAAACCCGCTACTCTTTTGGAGCATGCAATAGAAGCTACAACATTTCCAGGAGACATTGTTCTTGATTGCTTTGCTGGATCGGGGAGTACAGCACTTGCAGCACTCCGGCTTGGGCGCCGGTCAGTCGCAATTGAAATCTCCTCCTTATGGGCAAAACAAATATCTTGGAACATCAAAGTCGCAACTCGAAGTCTTTCAGTTATACCAGAAGAAGAGGTCAAGCAAGTTCCTTTAGAACTTGAAGCTGGAGTCTACTAATCCTTACTTGGGAAGGGTATAACCCTCTTGAATATTTCGGTCAATAACCTGTCCCATCCAAATTAAAGTTTGATCGATTCCGGAGTCTTTGACAACTACATTGCAATGATGGTGACCCCATCCGAGATTATATGGCTTGTGACCATATCTTCCGAGTCGTAATTCATCTATATGAAAAAGATTTAATTGAGTTATAGTCAAATCATGCACAGTTCTGCCTTCAGCTTGCGCTACTCGATTAAAAAAACCATCGGCTGAGATTTCCTCCAAACACAATGGACACATAGTTGTACCGTTTTTACTGACAAGCCTCTTATCTTGTAACTGGTTCATATCAAGTAATGTTGACTTCATGCACTCATTTTTGTTGTGTTCTTTCCGCTTTGTGGCACCAGATACGGTCATTCCTTGTGCAGTTACTACCTCTAGGGCGTCTTTGCACAACCAAAATAGTGCCTCTAGCTGTAATCTGCATTTCTTGATAATGACCGAACTTGCATATTCATAGACTCGGATGCCAGCACCCTTGGTTGGTTTAGAGGTGTACCCTCTGATGATCTTTTCGCCTCCGTCAATAGCTGTGGTTGCAGACACTCGCGCCACATATTGTCCGTCAAGAGGTGCAGAACGACGATTAGCATAAGTCCAACCTAAATTGTCTGGATTGTAATTACGCCAGTCTGAACGAGTTTCATAAAATACTAGAGCGTTTTCTCCTAACTTCAAACCATTTACAGCCATCTTCTGTTCAATATCGGGGGTTTCAAAATATGTTTCCGGCGAAAAAAGGGCGATAAAACCTCTTTCAAATGTAGTTTCTCCTTCTGGATAAATCGAAGCGCTTTTCCAATATTCATAAGGAATCAATACAGTACTATTTCGGGCTACGCGGTTTTGGAATATCTCATCATCATCGGCACCGCGAGTTTGACCAGTTTTGTAAATTTTCCGGTCTAATAGTTTTGGGAGTTTAGGTAATTTAGGGTCGCGAGGGGCTCTTTGCTTATTAGACATGTGAATCTCCCTTTTATAAGACAAGCTTTGCCTCTAATATCATATCAAAGATGTCAATAGCCAATATAACTGGGTAGAATAGGCAATCGAACAGTGCCTTGCGCACTGACGCCGCTGGTGTGGCCCTGGCTAGGCTCGACTTTTAGCGGTGGTGCTATACCTATAGCCAAAGGCGCTCATCACGCCTGCCGGTGCGTGGCTGCCGTCGACCGTTAGCCTAATGCCCTGGATTTGAGAAAGGCTTGGCTGGGGATGCGCTGGCCCACCCGCCCGCGCAGCAGCCGCACGCTATCATCAGGCTGTAGCCCGCCCAACTGGTGGCCCTGCGCGGCGGATGGGTAGAAGTATTCGTGTGGTAGCCCGACTGGTGCCTGGCGGGTCGTGAAGAGCAGGTGGACACCCTGGTCGGCTAAGAGGCGCACGAGGCGCTGGAGGGCGGCAGCCTCGCGCTGTTGCGCCTGGTCAAACGCGGCCTCGTGGGGCGCGCCCGCCTCGTTGCGCCCCAGCCGCCAGAGCACGGTCTCGTAGTTGTCCCAGATCAGCAAGGTGCGGGGACGCCTGCGCAGCGCCTCGACTAGGGCTAGTTCCTGCGCCTCGGCAGCCTCGGGCTGCTCAAAGGCCGGGTGCTGGAGGCCCAGCAGTTCCGCCAGGGTGCGGCGCACCGTTGCCGCACTGAGCAGCGCGTGTTCGCCGGGGAGGAAGAGGCTGAGGGCGATGATGCCGTCACTGAAGGCGAAGCGCAGCCGTTGGGCCAACGCATTGACCAGGGCGGTCTTGCCCATGCCGCCTGGGCCACGGATGGTCACGATCTGCTGCCGTTCGATGAGAAAGAGGCGCGCTAGGTCGAGCAGTTCGCGGTCGCGGCCAATCAACTGCTCGGGCGCCCGCAGTTGGGCCGTGCGCGGCGGCGGCGGCTCTAGGGGCGGCAGCGGTGCGCTCAGGGTAGGGCGCTGCACCTGCCAACTATGGCCATGGGCGAGGTAGAGCACGGGGATGGCCCACTCCTGCGCGGTGCCGCGAAACTGGTTCTTGAGTTGCAGCCGTGCGCGGTAGAGCGCCTGGGCCGGATGGTGGCCGGCGGCCAGGAAGCGATAGAAGGTACGGGCGAAATGGGCCGCCGCTTCATCGAGTACCTGGTACTGCGTGCCGAGTACCGCCGGGATGCCGTGCTGCACCAGGGCCAGGGCCAGATTCGCCTCCGGCTCGCGGCTGTCGGCGGTGCGGCAGGCATTGAGAAAGGCGAAGGCGGTCAAGCCGCGCAGGTCGGCGGCGAGGTCGGCCACCGGGCGGGCGTCCATGCAGCCGGTGCCGTCATCGAAGCAGAGCAGCGGCTTGCCATTGAGCACATCGCCGTGGCCGGTATAGTGGAAGAGCAGCGGATCACTGGTCGCTAGGTCGTCAATCAGCGCCTGGCGCGTCGGCGCGATGCGCTGCCAGCGGATGGGCGCAGGCGGCTGCTGGCGCAGCAGATCGTCACGCAGCAGATCTAGCTCCTGCACCACCTTGAGCGGTGGCAAGGGCTGGTAGCCGCTAAAGAGGCCCGTCTGCGGGTCGCGCACCTCGGCAACGAGCGGATCACTGCCCATCGCCACCAGCCGCCAGGGCAAACTCGGCGCGGGTGGCTCCGGCAGCGGCGCATTGGGCACCTCACGCACAACGAGATAGTTGAAGATCAGGAAATCGCTACCATCGTGCAGATACTCCCAGGGAATGGCGGCCAGTTCCGGATCGGCGCTCTGGAGGCTGAGCAGGCTGGCCAGTTGGGGCGCACGGGGCAGCGCCGCGAGGGCGGAGTGCAAAGAAAGCCGGCCCGCCGAGGGCAGCAAAGAGCCGTTGGCCATAGGCGACCGGATCGGCGGGCACGGGGCGTTGCGAAGGGAGCGGCTGGTCCACCAAGAGCGCAGCGGGCTCAAAAGTAGCAAGGAGTTGATCGCCCAAGCGGGCAGCGGCGCGGTCACTGGCAGTACGCTGGAGGGCAATCGTGATTGGCATGGGGTTCCTATTTCCTATTTGCTACTTCCTCATTTCCTTCCCACTACTTCTTCTTCCCCCGGGGTACGGGTTGGTTGTGCTTGACCTTGCCGCGAGGTACGGCGGGAGCGGCAGCGCCTGCACCGGCAGCAGCGGCGCTACTGGTGGCCGCTTGGCGAATTTTGGCTGCCTCGGCGGCAATGGCGGGATTGACCTGAGCCTGTGGGCTGCTTTGGGCCAATAGGAGCGGCCTGATGGCGTCTATGTCGTTGCTGTGGCAATTCTTGAACTTCTTGCCACTGCCGCATGGACAGGGATCGTTGCGGCCAGGCAGATTGATGACACGGCGCAGGGGTTTGCCTGCAAGATTGGCCATTTCGCTACTGCCACCCATCGCCCGCGCTGAAGCCAAACGGGCCTGCTGCTCCGCCTCCATCTGGCGGATATAGCGCTCGTAGCCGAAGGATTGCGGAATGAACTGGTAGACCACCTCGCGGGTGATGTTCTCCTTCAACTGTTCAAACATGCCAAAGGATTGGCGGCGGAACTCAACCAGCGGGTCTTTCTGGGCATACGCTTGCAGCAGAATCGTCTGGCGCAACTCGTCCATTGCGGTCAGATACTCGATCCACTGGCGGTCAATCGCGCTCAGCATGAGCCGCCGTTCAAACTCGCGCATCTGCTCATGGGTAATTGCCGCTTCGCGCTCTTCGTAGACTCGTTCCAACTCACTGATCAACCAATCCTCAATTGCCTCACGGCTCTTGCCCTCTAGGCTGGCACTGGTGTGGCTCGCCTCAAGGCTCGGGTTGATCTGGCGGTAGCGCCGCAGCAATTCATCTAGATTCCACTCATAGGCATCAGCCTCAGCGGGCAACTCTTCGTCTACAAGGGCAGCAATCTCCTCGCCGATCATCTCACGGATCTGCTCGTTGACATCTTTACCATCAAGAATTTCGCGCCGATCTTTATAGATAATCTGGCGCTGCTTGTTCATCACATCGTCAAACTCAACGGTATGCTTACGCAGATCAAAGTTATAGCCCTCAACCCGCGTCTGGGCACTCTCGATGGTACGGTCGAGGATACTAGCCTCAATTGGTACATCATCGTCCAAGAAACGATCCATCAGCCCCTTGATCTTATCAACCGGGCCGAAACGGCGCATCAGTTCATCTTCGAGCGAAATGAAAAAGCGCGACGAACCGGGATCGCCTTGGCGTCCGGCACGACCACGCAACTGGTTGTCAATCCGGCGCGACTCGTGGCGCTCGGTACCAATGATGTGCAAGCCACCAAAGTCACGCACATCAACCCCCTCCTGCGCGGTGAGGCGGAGCGCCTCGGCGCGAGCTGCAGCGATCTGCTCAGGGGTAGCCTCTTCAAACTTAACCTTCTGCGCGGCCAGCAGATCATCAACTAAGCCATCGGGGTTGCCACCGAGCAGAATGTCGGTACCACGACCGGCCATGTTGGTGGCGACCGTCACGGCACCTTTGCGCCCGGCCTGGGCCACAATCGTCGCCTCGCGTTCGTGGAACTTCGCATTGAGAACGTGGTGCTTGACACCAGCACGGTTCAAGAGGGTACTGACCCGCTCGGAGGTTTCCACCGAGGTGGTACCAATCAGCACCGGGCGGCCCAGTTCGTGCATCTCCTGAACCTCGCGCACCACCGCATTAAACTTCCCGTCTTCACTGCGATAGATCTGGTCAACCAGATCTTCGCGTACCGAAGGCTTGTTGGTAGGAATAATGACCACATCGAGGTTGTAGATCTTCGCAAACTCCTCACGCTCGGTATAGGCCGTGCCGGTCATACCCGAAAGCTTTTGGTACATGCGGAAATAATTTTGAAACGTGATCGTTGCGAGGGTCACATTTTCATTCTTAACCAGCACACCCTCTTTCGCCTCAACCGCCTGATGCAACCCATCGGACCAACGGCGTCCGGGCATGGCGCGGCCAGTGAATTCGTCTACAATAACGATTTCACCCTGATCTGAGATCATGTAGTCTTTATCTTTTTGAAAGATAAACTGCGCCTTGAGCGCATTTTCTACATAGTGGGTCTTTTCATAGTGTTCGGCATCATAGAGGCTCTCACCTGGCGGAATACGCAGGCGCCGTTCCATCTCCTCAATGCCCTGCTCAGTGAGGGTAATACTCTTGGTACGTTCTTCGATAAAGAAGTGGCCATCAGGTTCAATCCCCTCGTCCTTAACCTGCTTCGGGGTCACCGTACAGCGGCGCAACCCCTTGACCAAGCCAGCCATTTGGCCATAGAGATCAGAGGACTTCTGGGCCGGGCCAGAGATAATCAGAGGCGTGCGAGCCTCATCAATCAGAATATTATCCACCTCGTCAACAATGGCGAAATGGAGTTGCCGCTGGGCCATTTGAGCCTTCTCGTAGGCCATATTATCGCGTAGATAATCGAAGCCAAACTCATTGTTGGTTCCGTAGGTAATATCTGCGGCATACGCCTCATGGCGTTTCACCGGACGCCAATGGACAAGGCGTTGATCTTCGGGATTAGCCTTCTCATCAATATAGGTCGGATCAAAGACCGCACTCTGGTCGTGGGCAATAAAGCCAACTTGGAGCCCCAAGAAGTGGTAGATCGGAGCCATCCAACCGGCACCAACCTTAGCCAGATAATCATTGACCGTCACCAAATGGGCACCCTTACCCTCAAGGGCATTGAGGTAGAGCGGCAAAGTGGCCACGAGCGTCTTCCCTTCACCCGTCTTCATCTCGGCAATCTTGCCCTCGTGGAGCACAATCCCACCGATAAGCTGCACATCATAGTGGCGCATACCAACCGTGCGGCGGGCCGTCTCGCGCACCGTTGCAAACGCTTCGGGCAAGATGTCATCGAGACTCTCACCCTCAGCGAGGCGCGCCTTGAAAGTTTCCGTCTTTGCGGCCAGGGCCGCATCACTGAGCGCCTGATACTCCGCTTCAAGCGCATTAATTGCGTCAACCTTAGGCTGAATCTGGCGTACCGCCTTATCGTTGGTATCGCCCACCAGCTTTTTGAGCCAATTGAGCATTGCGAACTCCGTTCGCTGAAGTGCGTAATCCAAGCTTATGTAGGGGCTTGCGCCTCACTCAAAAAGCTCCTTTTTGTTGCGCTGTGGCCGCAAAGCGGCCACAGCGCAACAAAAAAGAGGATTTGAGGCGTAGCCCCAACCACGGGTTGTAGGGCGGCAGCCCTAGAGGTTTTGCGGGGGCTTACCTTCCTACCAGCCATTATACATGAGGCGTACCCTGTGGGGCAACCAAACAGATTTGCAACAGCGCACCGTGCCCCTACCGTACCTCCCGATCAACGCTGCACCAATGGTAAAAAGACCACGCTACCAATGGTGAAATTGAGCTCATAGGTCTCCAGGATGGTTCCGTCGGCGTGTTGAGCGACAATGCGGATGCGGGTCGCTCCGTGGGGCAAGGGCTCTGCCGGGGTGCAGCGCCAGGCTCCGGTCTGCTCTGCTGCACTGGTTTGACAGATCAACTGCTCCGCAGTGGCCAATGTTTGGCGTTGGGTGGGGGGCGCATCAGTCAGCATGGAGATGCGAATCAAGGCGTGTGGCGGGGCACTGCCCTGGAAGGTAGGCGGGTTCACGGTGCTGCGGGTACCCTCCAGAGGCGTTTGCAGGCTTAAGGCATGGGTAGCAGTCGCCACAAAATCCTGGCCACGCAGATCACCCGTGAGCCTGATCGTGCGGGTTGCTGGCGTAAAGCTAAAGCCTGCTAACTGAGGCGTCAGGGTGAGCACCTGACCAGAGGTGAGGCCAGTGAGCGTGTAGTTGCCATCGGCCCCACTTATACCATTTACGATTGTAGATTGCAGATTGCAGATTGCAGAACATGGCGTCCCAATGGGCTTTCGCGTTCTTGATAATGCGGCATGTTCAAGGGTAATTGGTATTACCACCTTGTGCGTCTCGTCGGAAAGTGTGACCCCAGCGAGACTATGGCCATCACTGGTGGTGATGCGCCCGGAGATGCTGTAATGCGCTGGCACTGGCGTAGCAGTGGGTGGCAGTGAGATCGCGGCGGGCGTGGTGGTGGCAGTGGGTGGTAGCGGGATCTCGGTCACCGTCGCAGTGGGCGGCAGCGGGGTCGCCGTCGGTGCCACGGTGGCGGTGGGCGGCAGCGGGGTCGCCGTCGGTGTCACGGTGGTGGTGGGCGGCAGCGGGGTCGCCGTCGGTGTCACGGTGGCGGTGGGCGGCAGCGGGGTCGCCGTCGGTGTCACGGTGGCGGTGGGCGGCAGCGGGGTCGCCGTCGGTGCCACGGTAGCGGTGGGCGGCAGCGGGGTCGCCGTCGGTGTCACGGTGGCGGTGGGCGGCATCACCGTGGCGGTGGGTGGTAGCGGGGTCGCGGTGGGCGTCACGGTGGCGGTGGGGGTAGCATGCGCTGCAATGGTAATCATGGAGCATGCCTGATCACCCAACTGCGCCCCTACCGCATAGCTCAAAGTGAGCCAAAAGCTCCGCTCGTGATCAGCGAATATGGCATCGTTCAGTGGAATAGTGATCAACTGACGGGTCTCGCCCGCAGCAAAGTGCAGATTGCCAGCCAGCGCGATCGCACGATCACCCGTAGCGTGGTACTGCACCGTCACCGGGCCGCTGGCGGCGGTGCTCAACTGCACCTCCACGGTGATACTGCTGCTACCCTGGGCCACCGTGTAGCTCGCTTGGCTGAAGTTGAGCGTTGGGATGGAGGCGTCCTCCAGCGGAGTGAAGTGCATGGGGAGATCAAGGATCTCATCACCCCTCAGGACAAACGTGTGCTGCTCTGGTACTGCGTTATAGCCGGGCAACAAGGCGCGTAGCGTCACCGATCCCTGGGGCACATTGGTCAGCGTATAGGCACCAGTCGCATCACTGAGCGCCGTCTGACCACGGGCCACCAGCGTCACCCCGGCCAGGCGCGCGCCCGCCATGTCGGTGACGTGCCCACGGATCGTGGACGTCTGGATGGCGAGGGGATCGCGGGGGACGGTGGACTGACCTTCGTGATTTGACCCCCAACAACGCGCATTGCCATCCTCTTGCAATGCACAGGTGTGATTGCTTCCTGTGGTAATTTGGGTAACATAACCAAGATTGCTTGGTACGTTAAGCTGTCGAAAGAGATGAGAATCTTGGCCCCAACAGCGCACACTCCCATCCTCTTGCAGTGCGCAGGTATGGTTTCTACCAACACTAATTTGGGTTACACGATCTAGGTCATCAGGTACAGAACTCTGCCCATGTGTATCCGAACCCCAACAATGTATGCTACCGTCTTCACGTAATGCACATGCGTGACTACCTAAACTGAGCTGAGTTACAAATCCAAGATCGTCTGGAAAATGTTGTAGTACCCCGCCATCAACACCCCAACAGCGTACATTGCCGTCTTCACGCAGCGCACAGTTGTAATTGCCTCCTGCGCTAATCTGAATTTGGACAACGTGGTTTACATCATCGGGTACCGTACTCAGTCCACTCCAATTATCACCCCAACAGCGTACATTGCCGTCCTCACGCAGCGCACAGGTATGATAGGCTCCTGTGCTAATTTGGGCAACGTGGTTTAGGTCATCGGGGACTGTGATCTGTCCATTCGAATCCACACCCCAACAGCGTACATTGCCGTCCTCACGCAGCGCACAGGTATAATCGGCTCCTGTGCTAATTTGGACAACGTGATTTACGTCATCGGGTACTGTACTCTGTCCACATTCATTCCATCCCCAACAACGTACGCTACCATCTGCACGTAGCGCACAGGTATTAGCATGGTGCATACTGAATTGAGTGACAACTCCAAGATCATCAGGTACGTCGTTATTTCTATATCCATTCCATCCCCAACAACGCAGAGTACCGTACTTACCAAGAGTGCATGTTTGATCGAGAAAAGCTTTCACATAGAAAACGGGTTCGATATTATCATGTACATCGATCTGTCCGTGCAAATTATATCCCCAACAACGCAAGCTGCTATTCTCAATAACTACACAGGTATGACTTGAACCGGCACTGACTTGTGTTACATGACCAAGATCATTTGGTATGCTCGTTTGTCCGGATCCGTTTGCACCCCAACAGCGTATACTGCCATCGGCAAGAAGGACACATGTGTGGCCTGCACCAGCACTGATCTGGATAACCTGACTAAGATCGTCTGGTACGTTAGGATCAATCTGACCGCCTACTCCCCAACACTGTACACTATCATCCGCAAAAAGGGCACAGGTATGAGATCCGCCAGCACTGATTTGGATAGCTTGGTCGAGATTATTTAATAAATCAGTTGTCAGAGACGAGAGCCAACCCCAACAGCGTATGCGACCATTTTCAAGGAGCGCACAGGTATGAAAACCACCAGCGCTAACTTGAATAGCAGACCCAAGATTAGCTGGTACATTTGTCCGTCCATCGGTATGCAATCCCCAACAATACACCCGTCCAGCTTCGTTAACTGCACAAGCGTGATCAAAACCCATGCTAATTTGGGTGGCTCTATTGAGATGACTTGGTGGTTGTATTCTTAAATTGTGATACGAGTTGCCCCAACAGCGTATACTGCCATCCGCAAGAAGGACACAGGTATTCGTATTATTAGCACTTACTTGAATGACAGTCCCAAGATCATCCGGTACCGTACTCCAAGCTCCCCAACAGTACAACTGCCCCGCCGCGTTGATCACACAGGTGTGACTGCCCCCTGCCTCAATCTGAACCAGCCCTGGCTCAATGGGCGGCACAATCTCATCCGCTAGGGTAAAGAGGTTATCCTCTTTGTTCTGCTCGACAATCTGATTGCGGCCATCCACATGTGAAGGTGAGCGCAAATGGCCCGCTGCGGCTAGGATGCCAGGCATGGGTTGCCGTAACAGTATGCGTGCCTGCTTCACGATAGCCCAGGTAGATCGTTTCGCTAAAGACGACCGCGCTGTGTTGGGTGATGGTGATCAGCAGGGTGGGGTTGTGGATGGAGGCAGCGGTGCTGAAGACAACGGTGGGGGTGATGAGCGTGTTGAGTTGGCTTGTTCCAGGCAAGGGGTCTGCTACAGCGATGGCCACAACATCCCCTACCTGTTGGGTATTTGGGAAGGCAGGAATACAGAGTTCGGTGCTGTCTACCCGATCGGCCCAGAAGGTGTGCAACACATCGGCCCAGGTGATGCCATCACTGGCCAGGGCCGGATTGATGAATGCATAGGGATGCGGGTTCTCTACGCTCACTGTGCTGGTGTACCAGTCGGCGATGCCGTTGAGCACAACCTGACCCGATGCGTCGCTCCATGCGCCAAGATCGGCGTAGAGGCTTAGGCCCGCGCCTGCGCTGAAGTCCCAGGCGTGATCACCGAACCAGGGCGTGCCATGCTGTTCGCGTTTGGCATGTAGTGCCGCCTGCAGCGCCGCGATACTCTCCTCGGCAGCGCCACCGACAGGGGTATGTGCTCCAAAGTGCGCTTGGAGCTGCTGTAGAAAGGTGGCGAGATCAACCAGCGCATCGGGCGGGCAGAGTTCCCAATCTTGCGGTGGGCAGGCGGTCGTATCGTAGTGCAGACTGGCCGCATACGCCGCCTGCATCAATTGCCGGTAGGTATTGGTGCGCTCGGCATCGCTCAAGCCTTGGTACAACAGCGAGGCCAAATGATCAAAGCGCGCCTTGAGCGCAGTAAGGTGGCGCGTCTCCACCGCCACCAGCACATGGGGATGCTCATCATCGGGCAGCGTCGTATGATAGGCGTCAATCAGCGCTTCCGCCATCTCCGGCGGACTCTGCCTCGGTGCAAGCGCGGCTAGGCCCGCGCCCAGCAACTCTGGCGCGTAGAAGGTATAGTTGGGTGCGCCAGTGAGCATGTGGACATAGTTGCGTAGCGCATAGAACTGCTCAAACGAAGCGCCGTAGCATTGCGAGAAGTCAATCACATCCAGTGGATACGCGCCATTCCCGGAGCCAATCCGCGCCATTTCGCTCGCTGCATGGATGGAGAAGAAACTCGGCTCAGGGTTGACATCGCTCCAATCGGGGCTGCCCCCGATCCGCAAAGGGAGCGGCGACAAACCCTGGGCGGATGTTCCCGTTCCCACCATCTCGCTAAGGGCAGAGGGTGAGGCAAAGAAGGGCGGCACGATGCCCATCTCTGGCGCGACATAGAGGCCATGGCCTACAACCGAGAGGGTAGTGCGAGTAGCGGGAAACTGCGTCCGCGCCCACCAGACAAAATTGCCCAAAAAGACCCCATCGGTCGCATCCACCTCTGGCGTCATCTCCGGCCATTGCGCGGTAATATTGGTCTGCACGCCATCTTGGATCTTGTAGATCGCATCGGGCGTAGTGCCACTACGATCGACCAAGAGAATCGCGCTCTTCGCCGGCTGCCCCAGCGACGCATCCACAAGCGCTTGCATGGTCTCGTGGTAGTAGGTATCTAAATAGACGGTACTTGTGATATAGCCATCGAATTGTAGAATATAGATCGCAGTGAGGCTATCTTCCGCACATCCCATGGGAGGTTCAGGCATACCATCTTCGCACACAGCACGATCCTGCCCATAAACCACAGGCATGTCAATCAGCGCGACGAACGCGAGCATGATCAACAGGAGGCCGCCAATAAGCCACATGGTGCGCGTGTGCATTGTTTGCTCCTTGGTGTTAGAGGTTGTCTGAAAAGCCCGGGGGCACACGCTGGAGTGCCGGCTTTAGCCGGCTAAAGCCGGCACTCCAACGCGTGTTACGTCGTGTGTAATGACATAAAAACTCAGAAAAATAGAAGACGAATTCAAACATAACTGGTATCCCGTCATTACTTACGGGAACGTGAGGACTTTTGCAGCCCATTGCTGGGCGGCTGGGTTGGCGAGGTGCCGCCATTGGTGCCATGAACAACCACCACATGCCCATTGCGACTCATCGGCTCAGGTGCGGGCGCGGGCGCGGGCGCGGCGTTTGCGTTACGGCCTCGCCAGCGCGCCCAGAGGCGCCCGATCCGCTGATGCCAGCGCAGTTGCTCTGGCTCGGGTTCATAGCCATAGCCATAGCCATAGCCATGGCCGCTTTTGCGTGCCCGATTGACTACGACCCCAGCCAACGCCACCCCCGACTGTGCCAACAGGTTTGCTGATTGGCGCAGGGCGCTCGTGCGCGTCTTGCCATCGGTTGCCACCAGCACCACCGTGTCGCAGAGTTGGGTCAATAGGGTGGCATCAGCCACCTGCAAGAGCGGTGGGCTGTCAAAGACCAGCACATCAACATGCGCCTTCAACTCATCAATGAGTTGCATAAACTGGGGTGAAACTGAGGATCGCCGTTGGATCGGTGGGCAATGGGCCACTAGCCATGAGCAACAGATTATCCAACTTGGTGGAATGGAGATGGAAGTCAACTGGCGTGGCGCCCTCCCGGATCAGCGCCGTGGTCACGCCGCGCAGATTGTGGTGGCCAAAGTAGGTGTGCAGCGTGGGGCGGCGCAGGTCGGTATCAATCAGCAGGACGCGCTTACCGGCACGGGCCAGCACGACCGCCAAATTGGCCGCCGTGAGACTCTTCCCCTCCCCTTGGTTGCCACTGGTGACCAGGATCGTCTTGGATCCATGGCCATAGCGCGCAACCTCAAGGCGCACACGCAGCATCTGGTAGGCTTCAGAGGCTTTGGCATACGCAGAGGTCATGGTGACCAATCTATCTGTGGGACGTTGCCCATCAATCTCTGTGATCGCGGCAAGCACATTGGTCTTGAGGACTTCCGCCGCTTGCTCGCTGGAAGTGATGCGATCATTCAATACCTCCAGCAGCAGGACGGCAATGACCATAACAACAAGTCCCAACAGCAGCGCAGCGGCGGTGTTGAGCGCAATGTTTGGGCGCACCGGATGCATTGGGATCAGCGCTTGTTCAACGGTATGCACGCTATTGGTGTGCTGTAGCTCGGTCATTCGCAGGTCTTCGCTGCTTTTGAGCAACGAAGCGGTACTATTGCGGTACAGCACCAAAAGTTCTGCTAAACGATTGCGTTCTCGCGCCTGAGCCGGGCCTTGCGCCGCTTCGAGTTGCACCTGGGTCGCATCAATCTGTTGCTGCAACGCATCCAACTCGCGCTCAAGCTTCTCGCGCGTTGCCACAAAGCGTTCACTCTGGCGCAGCTCATTGTGAGCCGCAAAGACCGCAACCAACGTATTGGCAATTGCCGCCGCTTCAGCAGGATTATGCCCCTGCACCTGCACCGTGATGAGCTGCGTATCACGCATCGGTGTGGTGGTAATCCGCTTTTCCAAGGCCTCCGGCGTTGTTGGCAACTCCAAACGCGCAATCACCTCTTCCAGGATCGGGCGGGTCAACATCAGCGAAGCATAGGTACGCGCCAAACGCTCACTACTCAGAATCGCGGTATAGTCGGTATTGGCACTACTGCCCGACGTCTGACTAATCATGAGCGTGATGGAAGCCTGATTCGCCAGCCGGTGCCCGTGGCCTTGGTGAACCGCCTCACCCAATTGGAGGTTGCCACCGCATGGGGTAATCTGCTCGCTGCCCGTTTGTTGCTCGGCGATGCTGAACATACCACCCTCTTGGCCCATCCCGAACTGCGCCCTTACCTGCTTACCCTGCTCGATCCCCACGAGCGCGGTGAGTGGCACCATACTGCTGGCCTGCACTACCAAACGTGTGGCGATTACCTTGAAGCTGCGTTTCACTTCCGCCAGGGTGGTGCCTTTGAACGGGCCGCCACTACCCTGATTGCCCAACAGGCATGGCTACAAGCCCATCACCGCGAGGCGCTGCGCGATCTGTTGCGCCAATTTGGGCCAACTGAGGTGCAACCAACAACCTGGGCCAAACTCAAGCTCTTGAGCGGCGATCTGGCCGAGGCGTTGCAAGATATGGATAGTGCCCTCGCAGAGTATGCTCAAGCACTGGCGACATCCGACCTTCAACTGAAGGCTCGGGCCTACCACAAACGTGGGCGCGTCTTCAAGATGCGGAATGTCGCTGAGGCGCTGGCCCACTACGAAACCTGCATCCAACTCTCAGCCGACGCCCATCTGCATGCCCAACTGGTCGCGGCCTCCGTGGATGCTGCGTGGGTCTACATGGAGGACTACCGCGATTTTGCTCGGGCTGCAGAGCATCTACAACGAGCGGAAGTCCATCTACCAGAGAGCCATGCCGTGCTGGTGGCAAAATGGCACAATGCACAGGGCGAATGGCACCACCTTCAGCAACAGTATCAAGCTGCACTCGCTGCCTTTCTTCAAGCGCGCTTGGCCGCCCTCGAGTCGCAAGATGTCGAACTCCAACTCAATGTGGTCTACAACCTAGGGACATGCTACGCCGCCCTAGGCCGCTTTCCCGAAGCGTTGGGCTACCTGCAAGAGGGGCGTACCCTTGCTGTCCGCGTGGGCGACCGCAACCGCGAGGGGCGTTGCAACAAGGGGCTCGGCGAATATTATTACTGGCTCGGCGACTACCAAGAGGCGGTCAATTACTACACCGCAGCCTATGCCATCTTCGCCGCTATGCATAACCAACTCTGGCTCACCGGCATCTGTTACGATCTCGCCGAGGCATGGAGCGAATTGGGGCTATGGGAGCAGGCGCGGCGCTACTACCAAGAGGGCATTGCGCTTACGCAAACCCTGGAGGGCGAACGTTATCGCGCCGCATTTCAAGAACTAGCGTCCCGCTTTCTCGTGCTGCAGGGCAGCGATCTAACCACGCGCACGCAACAGATTCTTGCGGGCCTCCAAGCCTATGGCGCACTCACCAGCCAAGAGTGCGCCCAACTCTTAGGGCTCTCGAAAGAACAAACCCTGCGCGAACTGCAACCCCTCATCAAGCGTGGCATGATCATCAAGCAGGGCAAAGGCCCCAAAACCCAGTATCGCCTTGCAGATTCGTAGAACATGTTCACTTGTGCGTTGGTGGCGAATATGGTAGGGGCACGGCGGCACATACGCATTACGTTAAGCCTCCCGGTGGGGGTTCGGGGGAGGCAAAGCCTCCCCCGAAGAGTTCTTTGTTAGCGCGAAGAAGCCTTGGGCTAGCAACCACCGCGCCGCTGGCTCGGTGGTTGAGCCTGCCGAAACCAGCCTGTCGAAGCCAAGCGGCGCGGCCCAGAACTTCTTCGCGCTAACAGTTCTTTTTCGTTCGTGTTGGCGGCGAAGCCGCCAACACGAACGAAAAAGAGGGTTTGGGGCTACGCCCCAAGAGCGGGTTTTAGGGCGGCAGCCCTAAACGTACTATCTATGGGCTACGCCCCAAGAGCGGGTCTTGCGGGCACCAGCCCGCAGCAAGCACTAGAAGATCGTCAGAAAACTGAAGAGATAGAAATAGGCAAACAAGAAGGCTACCGCGTTGCCAAGCAGCGCCGCCCGGTAGCTCACCTTGAGGCTGCGCTTACGCAGCATAAAGAGCACAAAGCCCTCAACAATCACCGATACCACCATTGCTGCAAAGAGGGTCGTAAAGACATTGCCAAGCCCCAAGAGCAGTTGGCTCAATAGCAGGATCACGAAGGCCGAGGCGAGATTGGCTAGGACGGCGTCGCGCAGCGATTGCTTGAAACTCTCCCATTTCAACTGGAAGAAGACCGTGGCCTTCATCAGGGTCGCAATGACAAGGAAGAACAGTGGAAAATAACCAGCCAGTAGCAAACTAGAAGGCATTGTCTACTCCTCGATTGTACGTACCGCATGGCCCCCGAACTGCTGGCGCAACGCGGCCAAGACCTTAGCCCCAAAGCTGTCGTCCTGCCGTGAACGGAAGCGGGTCTGGAGTGCTAAAGTGATCACAGGGGCGGGCACATCAAGATCGATGGCCTCCTGCACGGTCCAACGTCCTTCGCCGCTATCTTCGACATAGCCACGCAACCCGGCCAACTCCTGGTCGGCTGCGAAGGCCCGTTCGGCCAACTCGAGCAGCCACGAGCGCACGACGCTGCCTTGGTTCCAGAGGTGGCTGATCTGCTGGAGATCGAAGTCGTAGCGCGATTTGGCCAGAATCTCGAAGCCTTCGGCATAGGCTTGCATCATGCCATACTCGATGCCATTGTGGATCATCTTGACAAAATGACCAGCCCCCCAAGGGCCGCAGTGCAGGTAGCCGTCGGGGGGGGCCAGGGTTTGCAGCAGTGGTTCAATCTGTGCAAAGCTCTCGGCTTCGCCGCCAACCATGGTACAGTAGCCTAGCTCAAGCCCCCAGACGCCGCCACTCACCCCGGCATCCATGAACTTGATACCCTGAGCCGCGAGTTGTTCGCCGTGGGCAATGCTCACCTTGTAGTTATTATTGGCACCATCAATCAATAGATCGCCCGCTTGCAGCAGCGGGCTCAGCCGGGCAATATGCTCTGCCGTAGCCGCCCCAGCGGGCAGCATCAGCCAGACAACCCGTGGGGGCGTAAGGGCCGCCACCAACGCCTCAAGGCGCTCCGCCGCTACCGCCCCATGCGTTGCTGCCAACTCATGCGCCTTGGCGGCATTGCGATTGTGTACCACCACCCGATGTCCGCCGCGCAAGAGCCGAATGGCCATATTGGCCCCCATGCGCCCCAAGCCGATCATGCCAAGTTCCATGTGTTGTCCTTTATACTATGCCCAATGGCCGATAGCTAGTTATGTTGGGGCGTAGCTCCAAACCCCACTGTATCCAATATCCAGTATAAGGTAAAATCATGGAACAAGCTTACGCGATTGAAACCATCAACCTGACACGCCGCTATGGGCGGATGGTGGCGCTTGATCAGCTCAACCTCCAGGTCGAGCGGGGCAGCATCTATGGCTTCATTGGGCCAAATGGGGCGGGCAAGACCACGACATTGCGGCTGTTGGCGGGTCTGTTGGAGCCGAGTAGTGGCGAGATTCGCATGCTTGGCCAGAAGCTCCAGCCCGGTGGGGGCCAACGCATGGTTGGGTATATGCCCGACTTCTTTGGGGTCTATGACGATCTGCGCGTTTGGGAGTATCTCGATTTTTTTGCGCGCTGCTATGGGCTTGAGGCGCAGCAGCGTAAGCGCACCGTGGACGAATTGTTGAGCTTGGTTGATCTGAGCCACAAACGCGACGCCTATGTTCAACAGCTCTCACGGGGCATGCAGCAGCGCCTCTGCCTCGCCCATGCGTTGGTGCATAATCCGCCGGTGCTGCTGCTCGACGAACCGGCCAGTGGGCTAGACCCACGGGCGCGGGTGGAGTTACGCGAACTGCTGCGCACCCTGCGCGAAATGGGCAAAACCATTCTGCTCAGTTCGCACATCCTGAGCGAATTGGCGGAGATCTGCACCGAAATTGGGATCATCGAGAGTGGCACCCTGATTGTGAGCGGCCCGGTTGACACGGTGCGCCGCCAATTGCAGGGTGGAGCGCGGCTACGCATCCGCCTGCTGCGCGAACTTGAGCGGGCACAGGAACTGCTGCAGCAACTGGCGGCACATCCAACTGATGGGCTGCCGCACCCCCAGCTTGTGCGCCCGGACTATAGTGACAGCCAGGCTCTGATCGTTGAGTTTGACAGCTCCGACGAAGAGCAGCAGGCCGCACTACTTAGCCACCTCATTGCCGCAGGGCTCGTGATCAGTGAATTCCGACCCCAGGCCGAAAACCTCGAAGAACTCTTCTTGCGCCTCACGGCTGAGGGGTAATACCATTTACGATTGTAGATTGTAGATTGTAGATTGCAGATTGCTGAACATGGTACTAGCACCTCTTTTCACGAAGTATTGACTTCTCTCCAATTCAGGTAGCGAAATTACCACAGACAGAGCTAGGGGCTGTGTGGTACAGTGAGCCGTATCCGATAGTTAGCATATGTTTTTGTTTTGGTACTTGCAACGATGCAAGTGTACGCCGCAATGACGCAGGTCGTGTCCTTGCGTCTTTTTTTGTGTAAAGGCAAGCAGAAATTGCTACGTATCCCAGCAGCCTGTCATGCTGAATAGTCCATGGTTCGCGGACATCGTAGTGCCGACTTTAGTCGGCTGAGGTCTTTGGCAACGATGGGCAGCCGACTAAAGTCGGCACTACCTACGGCGCAAAGTGGTTTCAGTCCACGTTACTACTTGGAGGCATACAGCCCTTCCTAATGCCGCAAACCTATTTCCTATCCCCTATCCCCTATTTCCTATCCCCTACCCCTAAGGCTTACTATGCAAACACAAAGCTACGATACCCTTGTGATTGGCGCTGGCATTAGTGGCATGCAGGCGGCCCTCGATTTGGCTGAGAAGGGCTACCGCGTTTTGGTGGTTGAGCGCCAGGCGAGTATTGGTGGCACGATGGTTAAGTTGGATAAGACGTTTCCAACCAACGATTGTGCCATTTGTATCGCTGCACCAAAAATGGTTGAGTTGGCGCGCCATCCCAATATTACGCTGCTTACTTCCGCTCGCGTTGAGCAAGTTAAGGGTTCGGTGGGTAATTTTGAGGTGACGATCTGGCGCCAAACGACCTATGTTGACCCGGAGTTGTGTACGGGTTGTGGCGATTGTGCCCGCGCTTGTCCTGTGGATGTTGACGATACCTTTAATGGTCGCCTTTCGCAGCGTAAGGCGATCTATTTGCAGTTTCCCCAGGCGGTGCCGGCGATCTATACGATTGATTATGCCCATTGTACTGGCTGTGGGGCTTGTGACCGCGC
Source organism: Candidatus Viridilinea mediisalina (assembly GCF_002532535.1). Classification (GTDB taxonomy): domain Bacteria; phylum Chloroflexota; class Chloroflexia; order Chloroflexales; family Chloroflexaceae; genus Viridilinea; species Viridilinea mediisalina. Next base: position 13,995 of record NZ_NQWI01000042.1, on the reverse strand, counting down.
CTGTGGCCCGCGGGCGATCTCTTTCCTGCGCCGCTCCCGTCCGCTGCGGGTGACGGCGGCCAGTGTGATTGTGGCGACCGGCTTTGAGTTGCTGGAACCAACGGAGTTGCGCAAGGAGTATGGCTTTGGGCGTTTTGCCAATGTGTTGACTGCGCTTCAGTATGAGCGTATTCTCTCCGCTTCTGGGCCGAGCGATGGCCACATCACCCGCCCCTCCGATGGTAAGGTGCCGCAGCGTATCGCGTGGATCCAGTGTGTCGGTTCGCGCAGCGAGCAGGGCGGTTATCCCTATTGCTCGAAGATCTGCTGTATGTATGCGACCAAGGAGGCGTTGATTACGCGGGAACACGCTCCAGACACTGAGGCGACTATTTTTTATATGGATCTGCGCGCCTATGGGAAAGATTTCCAGCAGTATTATGAGCGCGCCGCTGCACATGGGGTGCGCTATGTCCGTAGCCGCCCGGCAATGGTGAGTGAGAATTCCGATCAGAGTGTTACGCTTACCTATGCCGATACGCTTACTGGCACGATGCACCATGAAAGCTTCGACATGCTGGTGCTTTCAACTGCGGTGGTGCCTTCGCCCGATAATCGGCGCTTGGCGCAGGCGCTCGATATTGCGGTGGACGACCACGGCTTTTTTGTGCCCCGCGATCCCCTGCGGGAGCCGTTGCACGCGACGCGCGAGGGGATCTTTTTGGCGGGTGGGGCTCAGGGGCCCAACGATATTCCTGATAGTGTGGCCCAGGCCTGTGGTGCCGCCGGGCGTGCCGCCATTCCGCTGGCGACGCGGACGCGCGCTAAGCCGCCTGAGCCGCCCGCTGAGCGTGAGGTGAGCGATGAGCCAACCCGCACCGGCGTCTTTGTCTGTAGTTGCGGCAAGAATATTGGTGGCTTTGTGGATGTTGCGGCGGTGACTGAGGCGGCTCAGACGCTGCCCGGGGTTAGTTTTGTCGAGAGTTCGACCTTCGCCTGCTCTGAGGATGCACAGCGGCGCATCCGTGCCGCGATTGATGCCAATGGGCTCAATCGGGTCGTTGTCGCGGCCTGTTCGCCCATTACCCACGGGCCGGTCTTTCAACAGACCTGCGCTGAGGTGGGTTTGAACGCGGGCCTCTTTGAGATGGCCAATATTCGGAATCAGTGCTCCTGGGTTCACTCTGGCGCGCCGGGCGCGGCGACAACCAAGTCAATTGATCTGGTACGCATGGCGGTGGCGCGGGCCGACCAGATGCGCCCGCTGACTGCCCAGATGTTGCCGGTGCATCCCGATTGTCTGGTGATTGGCGGCGGGGTGGCCGGAATGAATGCGGCGTTGACCCTGGCCGATATGGGTATCAATACCTACCTGGTGGAGCGCGAGCCGATCTTGGGCGGTAAGCTCAATACCTTGGCTACCCTTGCGCCGGGGGATGTTGCGGCAAGTGAACTGCGCGAACAGATGGTTCATGCGGTGCAGCAGCGCCCGCGCATCAAGCTCTTTTTGGGCACGGAGGTGCGGGAGATCAGTGGGCACGTCGGTGATTTCCGCGTGACCCTCGATGAGGGCATTGGCGGCGAGATCAATGAGGTGCGCGTCGGGACGATGATTGTGGCCACGGGTTTCCGTGAGGCCAATCTGCACGGGCGTTATGGCTATGGCAATGAGCCACGGGTGATCACTCAGCTTGAGTTGGAGCGCCACCTGCGCGAAGGCACCTTGGGCCAGCCCCGTTCGGTGGTGATGATCAACTGCGCTGGTTCGCTTGAAGCTGAGAATCCCAACTGCTGCCGCATTGGTTGTGGCATTGCGGTGAAGAACCTGCGGCGGCTGCGCGAGGCCGCGCCCACCGCCAAGTTGAGCCTGCTCTACCATGATCTGCGCGTCTATGGCAAGGGCCAGGAGGAGCATTTCACCCAGATGCTGCGTGAGGTGGAGCCGCTGCGGGTGCGCTATGATACGGCGCGTCCGCCGACGGTTGCGGCAACGCAGAGTGGGCTTGAGGTGACGGTCTATGATACGCTGTTGCGCGATGAGCTCACCCTGGAGGCCGATCTGGTGGTGCTGACGGCGGCGCTGCGTGGCGATAGCGAGACGAGCCGTTTGAAGCAGATGCTCAAGGTGGCGGCCAACGGCCAGGACTTCTACAACGAGGCCCATGCCAAGATCCGCCCGCTCGATTTCAACACCGAAGGCATCTACCTGTGCGGCTCGGATCACTATCCGCGCACGATCGCCGACACGATGGCTCAAGCGGCGGGGGCGGCCTCGCGGGCGGCGATACCACTGCTGCGCGGCGAGGTTAGTGTTGAAGCGATTGTGGCCGAAGTGCAACCGGAACTCTGTTCGGGCTGTGGGCTCTGCCTCGACTCATGCGCGTATGGCGCAATGAGCATGGATGCGCTCCAGAATCTGGTGCTGATTGAAGAGGTACTGTGTAAAGGCTGTGGCACCTGCGTGGCGGCATGCCCCTCCGGGGCGTTGCAGCAGCGCGGCTTCACCGATCCGCAGTTGCTGGCGATGATTGAGACGGCCTGGGAGGGGGCCACCAATGAGTGAGCGTTTTGAGCCAAACATTTTAGGACTGCTCTGTAGCTGGTGCGCCTATACTGGGGCCGATACGGCGGGCGTGAGTCGTGCCCAGTATCCGGCCAACATCCGCATTGTGCGCGTGATGTGCAGCGGGCGCATCGATCCGATCTTTGTGGCCCGCGCCTTTGAGCATGGGGCCGATGGGGTGCTGGTGGCTGGTTGCCATCCGGGCGATTGCCATTATGTTTCGGGCAACCATTTCGCCCAAGATCGCTTTGCAACCTTCGCGCGCATCCTCGACTTCTTTGGGATTGATGAACGCCGCTTCCGCCTCGATTGGGTCTCTGGGGCTGAGGGTGCCCGTTTTGCGACGATTGTCAGCGAGATGACCGAAGAGTTGCGGGCGCTCGGGCCGCTCAAGATGAAGGTATCCTAATGTCAAGCTTGATTGAACAGCAACTACGTGAGCGAGCAACGGCGCTGCTTGACGCTGGTAGCATTGATCTCTTTCTGGGCTACCGCCAGGGTTCGCGGGCGCTGCGGGTGGCCCCCTTTGCAGCCCGCTCATCCTCTGAGGCGGAACGCCTGGTTTGGAACGCCGTTTGTGTGCCCAACCTCGCAGGAGCACTGCATAAGTATGCCGACCAGCGCGTCGGGATTGCGCTCAAGATGTGTGATGCGCGCAGTGTGATTGAACTGCTGCGCTTTAACCAGGTCAAACGCGAGAACCTGCATGTGATCGGGGTGGTCTGCCACGGCATGGCCGACCCAGAACTGGTTGAGGTGGGCGATGAGACGCCCATTGCTTGGTGGGATCCCGCCAGCGAGCGTCCCACGGTGGGGCCGGAACGCTTGCTCGAAAAGTGTGCCTCCTGTCCCAAGCCGGTGCCCGATCTCTACGATGAGTTGTTGGGCACGGTGGTGAGCGCCCCGGCAGCAGTGGAGGATGCGCGTATCACCGATGTACGCAAACTTGAGGCGATGGATGCGCCGACGCGCCGCGCCTTTTGGCAAGCCCAACTGAGCAACTGCACGCTCTGTTACGCCTGCCAGACCGTCTGCCCGCTCTGCTTCTGCAAGCGTTGCGCCTTGAGCCTCGAGCGCGACGATCCCCGGCGGCAGGCCCGCGACATGGGGAGCATCTTCACCTTCCACATGATGCGTGCTTACCATTTGGCCGAACGCTGCACCGGCTGCGACGAGTGTGAGCGCGTCTGCCCTGAGGATATTCCGCTCAGTTTGATCACTGAAAAATTGGAGCTAGATCGGGGGCAACAATGAGTATGAACATTCGTGCCAATGGCGGCCCTGACGAACTGCTGCGTAAGGTCGAAGCCCTGAGTGCTCAGCGGCTCGCCAACTGCTACCAGTGCGGCACCTGTAGCGGCGGCTGCCCACTTGTAGGCGCAATGGATCTGCTACCCGACATGCTCATCCGCCATCTCAGCGTTGGGCTACCCGGTGTACTGGAACGACAAACCTTCTGGGTCTGTGTAGGCTGCGACACCTGCGTAGATCGCTGTCCACGCGGCATTGATGTAGCCCGCATCATGGAGGCGCTCCGCCAGATTCACCTACGCGAACGCAGCGAACCACCCGCCCTCGCGCACCTCACCGACACCCAATTGGGCGAACTGCCCCCCATTGCACTCGTGGCAAGCATGCGGCGCAGTACGTCGTAGGGGACGCGAGGAGGCGGGGACGCGGGGACGCGGGGACGCGGGGACGCGAGGACGCGAGGACGCGAGGATGGCTCGCGCAACGGTTGAAGGTTTGGCTAGGGTCGTCTGCGGGAACTTGGTTCCCGCATCAACCCCCGAAGGGCGCGGGAACTTGGTTCCCGCATCAACCCCCGAAGGGCGCGGGAACTTGGTTCCCGCAACCCCCAGCAGCAAAGCGCTGGAATGAGGGTTGATGGGAGAACCATGTTCTCCCATCAACCCTCCATTCAAGGAATGAAGAGACATGCAAGTAGCCTACTATCCCGGATGCACCATCAAAGTCTCGGCGCAGCACCATGAACGGGCGGCGCTGGCGGTGTTGCGTGCTTTGAACATAGAACTGTGTGAGTTGCCTGAGTGGAACTGTTGCGGCGTGTTGCACTCGCTCACCGACGACAACCTCATCCGCCATATGGCCCCGATACGGATGTTTGCGCGCCTAGAGGAGCAGGGGGCACATGAGATGACCACCCTCTGTGATATGTGTTTCAACACACTGGCCCAGGCCAATACGTGGGCCAAAGAGCGCCCCGAACGCATCAGGGCGATCAACTCAACCAGTGGCGGCGAGTTGGACTACGACGGCAGAGCGCAGATTCTGCACCTCTTGCAACTGCTGCGCGACCGGGTGGGCCTGGCGGCAATCAAGGCGCGGGTGCGCCGTCCGTTGCGCGGCCTGACCATCTACCCCTACTATGGCTGCAAGCTCTTGCGGCCCTCCGAGGTGGCAATGGACGACCCCGAGACCCCACGGGTACTCCACGATCTGATGCTGGCATTGGGAGCCACGGTGGCTGAAGGGCCATTGCAGACCCAATGTTGCGGCAGTTACCACGTCGTTGACCGCGAACAACTGGTGACCAACCGGGTCGCCGCGACTACCGACGAGGCACGTGAGCGCGGCGCAGAGGCATTGGTACTCTCATGCCCACTCTGCCACTACAACTTCGACAGCTTCCAGGGCAGCAACCACGCAGCCCTACCGATCTTCTACTACACCCAACTGATGGGCATCGCCTTCGGCCTAGAACCAGAAGAACTGGGCCTCGACGCCCATCGTGTCGCCTTATTGCCGGTGCTGCTAGAGCACGAATTGGTACCAGAGGGTGTTCAGGTGAACTAGGTTCATGTGAACACCCTCCGTCCGCCGGGATGTGGGGCTGCGCCCCAAACCTGCTTTTTTCTTTCGTGTTGGCGGCTACGCCGCCAACACGAAAGAAAAAGAATTTTTCGGGGGCCTGGCCCCCGAACCCCATGCGACAAGGGCGCAAGCCCAACACATAAGGAGCAAAAGCATGAGCGAGCAGACCGGAATGATCACCATGCAGTTGATGGGCAAAAACTACCAAGTGCCCACTGGGCTGACGATTATGGCCGCCATTGAATATGCAGGCTACAAACTCGTGCGGGGCGCGGGGTGTCGCGGCGGCTTCTGCGGTGCATGCCCAACGCTCTACCGGCGCAGCGACAACCACCGTATCTTTACGGCGCTTGCCTGTCAGACCCTGGTGGAAGATGGGATGTGCCTCGTACAGATGCCGTTTGTGCCGGTGGTAAGCCGCCGCTACGATCTGCACCAAATTGCCGCCAAGCCCAACACGCTGCTCCAACACTTCCCAGAGATTGCCGGTTGTGTCGCCTGTAACACATGTACCCGCGCCTGTCCGCAGGGGCTTCAGGTGATGGACTATGTGCAAGCCAGTTTGCGCGGCGACATCGAACGGGCCGCAATGCTCTCGTTCGACTGCATTGCCTGTGGTATCTGCTCCAGCCGCTGCCCTGCCGACATCAAACACTACGCGGTGGGCCTGTTAGCACGGCGGCTCTACGGCAAATACGTCACCCCCGACTCGCCCCAACTGGCCGCACGCGTCGCAGAATTGCAGACGGGCAACCTGATTGCCGACCTCAACGCCCTCATGGCGCTCTCGCAAGAGGAACTGCGCGCCCGCTATGAGCAGCGCACCTTTGAGACCTCGGAGGAAAACAAGGAACCCTTTAGTGCCATCCAACACTACAATTCGCCGATGGATCCGGTGGACTATAAGGATGAGATTGAAGTGTGATAAAAATCCGAAAATCCCATAGCCGAAAGGTTGATAAAAACAGTGCTTTCTTCGCTCCATGACATTCAAGCGCATTGAGACGCCATGTCCGGCTTTCAGCTATCGGCTATCGGCTATCGGATTTTGTATCAGGGGCCGCAGGCCACATACGTTCACAACCCGGGGCGCAAGCCCCCCAGATAGGGAGCAAAGCTTCTATGGAATTGATTGATGGTTACCCTGCTGCGATGCGCGAGAGTATCGCCCTCGTTGAGCAGACGCGCCCCACACGCTTGGGGCGCACCTTTCCGGCCATGACGCCAGAGCAGCGGCGAGAGTTGCTGCTTGGTCACCACCCCGACTATAAAGATGGCGCGAAGCGCCCGTTGCTCTTTGGGCCGAATAAGGGCATGCTGCTCAACCATGAGTTGGCCGATCTCTTCGAGGCGCGCCCGTTGGTGAGTGCCAGCCTTGATCTGAACGATGTTGATAGCGATGTTGACCTTTTGATCATTGGTGGCGGTGGGGCTGGGACAGTGGCGGCAATCTGGGCGGTACAGGCGGGGCTTGATCCCAGCCGCGTACTGATTGCCACCAAGCTGCGCCATGGTGACTCCAACTCAACCATGGCCCAGGGCGGCATTCAGTCCGCCGACCGGCCCCATGATTCGCCTGCCCAGCACTTTCTTGATGCGATGGGCGGTGGTCATTTTACCAATCGCCCCGAACTGGTTGAGGCGCTGGTGAGCGATGCACCGCTGATTATCCATTGGCACGAGCAGTTGGGTGTGATGTATGACAAAGACGAGCAGGGCAATTTTGTGATGCATCCGGGCGGTGGCACCTCGCGCAACCGCATGCACTCGGCGCGTGACTATACCGGCCTCGAGATTATGCGCGTGCTGCGCGATGAGGCACGCAACCTGCACATCCCTGTGGTTGAATTCTCGCCTGCGATTGAACTGCTCTGCGACGAGCGTGGCCATGTTGCGGGGGCCGTCTTGGTGAACCTAGAGACCAAACGCTACCACATTGTGCGCGCCAAGGCGACGATTGTCACGACGGGGGGCTTGGGGCGCTTGCATATGCAGCAGTACCCGACCACGAACCACTACGGCGCGACGGCTGATGGGCTGATTTTGGCCTACCGGGCCGGGGCGGAGTTGGTAGATTTGGATGCTATCCAGTACCACCCGACCGGCGCGGCCTTCCCGGCACAAATGGCGGGCCTGCTGATTACCGAGAAGGTACGCGGTATGGGTGCCCAGCCGGTGAATTGCAAAGGCGAACAGTTTGTCTACCCACTAGAGCCGCGTGATGTTGAGGCTTCGGCCTTTATCCGCGAGTGCAGCCTTGGACTAGGCATCCCAACGCCCCACGGCATCCAAGGTGTCTGGCTCGATGCCCCCATGGTGGACATCATCCACGGGCCGGGCACGATTCGCTCGGCGTTGCCCGCAATGTTCCGTATGTACACGCGCTTCGGCATTGACATGACCCGCGACCCCATTCTGGTCTTCCCTACGCTACACTACCAGAATGGCGGCATTATCACCAACCCAGATGGTGCCACAACCGTGCCGGGGCTCTATGCAGCGGGCGAAGTGATGGGCGGCGTGCATGGCAAAAACCGGCTCATGGGCAACTCGCTGCTCGACTTCAACGTCTTTGGGCGCCGGGCTGGCATCGCTGCGGCCAACTACGTGCGCGAACAGGCCCAGCCCACACGCCTCAGCCTTGAGCATGTCGCCACCTACGAACGCCACATGCGCGACGCCGGCATCAAGACCACCCGTACCGCCCCGCGCATCCTCCCAGACTATCGCGGCAAAGAGGCATTGGAGCGGTATTTGGATATTCCGTTGTAGCCTCGTTCTGTTCTATTGTGACGGCGCAGCCGTCACAATAGAACAGAACGAGGCTTTTGGGGGCGGCGCAGCCGCCACAAAACCCCCGCCGCTAGGCGAAAGTGCAAAACTATGGAACAAACATACAACATCCTGATAGATGAACGTTGGTGCAAGGGGTGTAAACTCTGCTACATCCATTGCCCAACGCAGGCGCTCCGCATTGCCGAGCGCTTTTCGCCGCGTGGTATCCATCCGCCTGAGTTGGCGTTGGTGGCGCGTTGTAACGGCTGTCGGCTCTGTGAGTTGCTCTGTCCCGATTTTGCGATTACGGTGACTGAAGAGGAAGAGGTGGCGCTGCATGGATAGAGCATTGATCCGCCGCGCCCTGGGCGATAAGGTTCAGTTTATTCAGGGCGATGATGCGTGTGCCTATGGGGCTCTTTTGGCGGGCTGCAATTTCTTTGCGGGCTATCCGATTACGCCCGCAACTGAAGTGGCCGAGCAGATGTCGATCCTCCTACCTCTTGTCGGCGGCTGCTACATCCAGATGGAGGACGAGATCGCGAGTATGGGTGCGCTGGTGGGTGCCAGTTGGACCGGCGCGAAGACGATGACCTCCACCTCTGGCCCGGGCTTTTCACTGATGCAGGAGAATTTGGGCTATGCCATTATGACCGAAACGCCCTGCGTGGTGGTCAATGTGCAGCGCTCCGGCCCCTCGACCGGCCAGCCAACCATGGGCGCCTATGGCGATATGATGCAGGCCCGTTGGGGTACCCACGGTGACCATGAGATTATTATGCTCTGCCCCGCCTCGATCCAGGAGTCGCTCGATCTGACTATTGTGGCCTTCAATCTCTCTGAGCAGTTCCGCACGCCGGTTTTGCTCTTTATTGATGGCGAATTGGGCCATATGCGCGAGCGCCTCGTTATTCCTGATGAGGACGAGTTGGAGTTGGTCGAACGGCCTATGTTCAATGGCCAGGGCAAATATCTGCCCTTCGCTACCGATGCGAGCTTGGTGCCAACCTTTGCCCCCTTTGGCTCCGGCCATCGCACCTATGTCACCGGCCTGACCCATAATGAGCAAGGTTTGCCGCGTAGCTCCAGTGCCGAGATTCACGATAAACTGGTGCGCCGACTGGCCGATAAGATCAACAACCACCGCGACCAGATCATTCGCTACGAAGAGTTCTACGCCGATGACTGCGACATCGCAATTATCACCTATGGTATTACGGCCCGCACCTGTCGCGATGTGGTAGAACAGGCGCGCAGCAAGGGCATCAAGGTGGGCATGTTGCGCCTGATCACCATCTGGCCCTTCCCCGATGACACCGTGGCCCGTTGGTCCGAGTGCGTGCAGGCCATTCTGGTACCCGAAATGAACTTGGGCCAGATGATCCACCCCATCCGCGAAGCGGTCGCCGGACGCTGCAAGGTCGCGCCGCTCTTCCGCATCGGCGGCGAAATCCACACCCCGGTTGAGATCCTAACGGCCCTGGAGGAGCTTCAATGTCAACTCTGCTAAAACCAAAGACTGCCGCCGAATTGCGCGATGTCTACCTGCGCCAAGAGATGATGCCCACGATCTTTTGTGATGGCTGCGGCTTGGGCAATGTACTCAACTATACCCTCTGGGCGCTGGACGAACTTCAGGTCGATCTCGATCAGGTGGTCTTTGTTTCGGGCATCGGCTGCTCGTCGCGCCTTTCGGGCTATGTCAATGCCGATGGCATGCACACCACCCATGGACGCGCCCTCTCGTTCGCTTCGGGCATCAAAGCCGCCAACCCCAACCTCAAGGTGATCGTCTTTACCGGCGACGGTGACGGCGCGGGGATTGGGGGCAATCACCTGCTCCACACGATTCGGCGCAACATGGACATGACGGTCATTCTGGTGAATAACTATATCTACGGGATGACGGGTGGCCAATCGGCGCCGACAACACCGATTGGCGGCCTGAGTACCACGACGCCCTACGGCAACGTCGAGTACCCGATGGACATCTGTGCGCTGGCGTTGGCGCTTGAGGCGCCCTACGTCGCCCGCTGGACCGTCAACCAGCCCTATCCGCCGATTAAGTCCATTGCCCAAGGCATTGCCAAGCGTGGCTTCGCCCTGATCGAGATGCTCGTGCCCTGCCCGACCGCCTACGGCGGCAGAAATGGCCTCAAAGGGGTTGAGGCGATTTGGCAGTGGTACCGTGAGAATACCGTCCTGCTCGATGACTTTGAACACATTATGGAGTTTGGTACGCTCGAAGAGCAGGAAGAGATCAAGCACAAGCTCAAGGTTGGCGTCTTGCGGGACACTGAGCGCGAGAGTTTTGAAGAGCGCTGGGCCAAGCTTGTCGAGCAGGTGAAACTATGAGACAAGAAATTCGTATCTGCGGCTTTGGGGGGCAAGGCGTGATCACCGCCTCAGTGATCCTCGGCAAAGCGGCGGCAGTCTACGACAACCTGATTGCCTGCCAGAGCCAATCCTACGGCCCGGAGGCGCGTGGCGGCGCGGCGCGTGCCGAGGTGATCATTGACGACAAGCCGATTGGCTGCCCCGGCGTGCATGTGGCCGACATCCTGATCGCCATGTCAATCGAAGCCTTCACTCGCTACGGACGTGACGTCAAACCCGACGGGACGATCATCATTGACCCTGATCTGGTTGTCATCCCCGATCTGCCGGAGCGGGCCTATCCCATTCCGGCCACCCGCATTGCTGAGAACCTGGGCAACACCGTCGTCGCCAACATCGTCATGCTCGGTGCCGTAACGGCCATCACCGGCGTCGTCTCGGAAGAGGCCATCCACGCCTCCACGATCAAGAGCGTACCGGCACGCTTCAAGGAACTCAACGAACGTGCGCTCGCAGCGGGCATAGCGGCGGGGCATGAGTTGAAGGGCTTGGGGCGCGGGTAAGCAGCAAGTGCCCTCGGCGGGGCTTTGGGAGCGGCTTCGCCGCCCCCAAAAAAACGCTTTTTGTTCCGTGTTGGCGGCGAAGCCGCCAACACGGAACAAAAAACAGGCTTTGGGGGCTGTCGCCCCAACATGTGGATGGTTCTACAATCTACAATCTACAATCTACAATCTACAATCTACAATCTACAATCTACAATCTACAATCTACAATCTACAATCGTAAATGGTATTACCTCCTTAAACCATCAGGAGGCTCCTATGTCAAACGATATTCTCCTCGTCACGAGCTCTGTGTACCACATGACTCCGTCGGCGCACGAATGCTGGACAGTTGCCGATTATGAGCAATTGCCCGACGATGGCATGCGCTATGAGTTGATCAATGGAGATCTCCGCATGACTCCGGCCCCGAACCTTGCCCATCAGACGATGAGTGGCCTTATCTTCTACCATCTGCTCCAAGCGGTACAATTCAGCGGCACAGGGCGCGTCTTTGCTGCGCCGGTTGATGTGCAACTCGATGGCGCAACCATTGTTCAGCCCGACATTGTGGTGGTGCTACGCGACGGCGCGGCAAGCCTCACCGAACAGCGCATCGTCGGCCCGCCCGACCTGATTGTCGAGATTACCTCGCCCAGCACGGCAAGCTACGACCGCCGTGAGAAGCGTGATCGCTACGCAGCAGCAGGGGTGCGCGAGTATTGGATCGCTGATCCCGCTAGCCATAGTGTTGAGTTGCTGACCTTGGAGGGCAATATCTACCGCGCCGAACATGTCTACCGTGGCCAGGCGATTATTCCTAGCACTGTGCTTCCAGGGTGGGCCACACCGACTGAGGTACTCTTTGGGGAACAGGGTTAGCTCAAGCGGCGCTGTGCTCTTATGCCAGACTTTTCCCACACATCTATTCCCGATCCTGAAGCTTTTGCCGAGCGTCTGCGCTGTGTGCCCGATACGCCGGGGGTCTATCTCTGGAAAGATGCCCAGGGGACGCTGCTCTATGTGGGTAAGGGTAAAAAGCTGCGTGAACGCATGCGCTCCTACTTTGGTTCGCCCCGGAGCTTGAGTGCTAAGACGCGCCGTTTGGTGAGCCATATTGCCGATTTTGATACGATTATTACCCAGAGTGAGCTTGAGGCGCTGTTGCTTGAGATGAATTTGATTAAGCAGCATCGCCCACGTTATAACATTCTGCTCAAGGATGATAAATCCTACCCTTATATCAAGGTGACGCTCCAAGAGGAGTGGCCCCGCGTCTTTTCGACGCGCCAGGTGCAGCCTGATGGGGCGCGCTATTTTGGCCCCTATGCTAGTGCTGGCTCAGTCTATAAGGCGCTCGATCTGCTCAATCGGCTCTTTGCCTTTCGTCCGCCCTACGAGTGCAAAGACGACAAATTTACGCGCTATCGGCGGCTGGGTCGCCCTTGCCTCTACCACCAGATGAAGCGCTGCCTCGGCCCATGTGTGCCCGGCCTCGTCAGCCAGGCGGAGTATCGCGCTACGATTGAGGCGGTCTGTCGTTTCCTTGAGGGCAAGACAGAACAGGTGACGCGCTCGCTGCGCCAAGAGATGGAGGCGGCCAGCGATGAGCTGAACTTTGAACGGGCTGCGCTGCTGCGTGACCGGATTGTGGCGATTGAGAAGATTTCGCAGCGCCAACAGGTGTTGCGTAGTGTAGACGAAGATCAGGACGTGATTGCCTTTGCCCGTGAGGAGGGTAGCGCGGTGGTGCAGGTACTCTTTGTACGCGGCGGTAAGCTGGTCAATACTGAGCCATTTACACTGCAAGGCACCGAAGATGAGAGCGACCAAGCGCTGTTGACTTCCTTTATTACCCAATTTTACGATCAAGCGCCCAACGTGCCGCCGACCCTGCTCTTGGCCGAGCATGTTGAAGAGCCGCTGATGATCGCGGCCTGGCTCGAAAAGAAAGTGGGCCAGCGTATCGAGATCAGCGTACCGCGTCGCGGCGAGAAGCAGCAATTGGTGCAATTGGCCACCAACAATGCCCGTCAAAAACTGGACGAACTACGCCAGCAGTGGCTCAACAGCGAGCAACGCGCCATTGCGGGCCTAAGCGAGTTGCGCGATCATCTGGAACTGCCCGGCTTGCCGCAGCGCATCGAGTGCTACGACATCTCCAACCTGCAAGGCCAACACAGCGTCGCCAGCATGGTGGTCTTTGAACAGGGCGAACCCAAAAGCAGCGCCTACCGACGCTTCAAGCTCAAGGGGGTGGAAGGGGCTAATGATGTCGCCTCACTGCACGAAGTGCTCACCCGGCGCTTCAAGCGTGCCGCCGAGGCGCTGGCCAGCGAAGAGCAACCCGTCGCTCCTGATGTAGCAAGTACCAGCGCCGAGGAGCGCGAGCCGGAGGCAGCCGAGGCCAAGCGCCAGCAGGCCCGCGAAGCCTGGGCCGTTATGCCCGACCTGCTGCTGGTGGACGGGGGCCGCGCCCAGGTCAATGCGGCTGTTGCGGCGCTCCAAGCCCTTGGCTTCAGCCACATTCCGATCGCGGGGGTGGCCAAAGGCCCCGACCGCAACCGCTTCGATCTTGTACGCCCCAACCAGCCCGACGCAATTGTGCTAGAACGCACCAGCCCCGCCTTGAACCTCGTCCAGCGCATAGACGAAGAGGCGCACCGCTTTGCCATCACCTACCACCGCAAGCTACGCAGCAAAAACAGCTTCAGTTCCAACCTCGAAACCATCCCCGGCATTGGTCCCAAACGCAAAAAGGCGCTGCTCCGTGTCTTCGGCTCACTCGCGGGCATCCGCAAGGCCAGTATCGAAGAGTTGGCCGCCGTGCCAGGCATGACCCGCAAGGCCGCTGAGGAACTGAAGCGGCTGTTGTAAGGGCTTTTGAGAACAGAGGAACAGAGGAACAGAGGAACAGAGGAACAGAGGAACAGAGGAACAGAGGAACAGAGGAACAGAGGAACA
>NZ_NQWI01000336.1 GCF_002532535.1 Candidatus Viridilinea mediisalina | reverse complement strand
TGGGACGAGACCACATGGTCGTTGGTGCGTATTACGCCCACTGGCGAAACGCTTGCTGATCCACCACAAACAAGAGACGATCCTATTCGCCTTCAGGCGCTCAGCAGCGAACAGGTCGCGAGGATCAGCTACTACAAAGTGACGGGCAACTTGGATACCGGGCGGGCAGATCTGATGTGGGATCACTCACGCTACTACTGTGCCACACCCGGCGGTGCCGGCACAGTCTTCGATGCTCAATGGTCGCCCGATGGGCGCAGGCTGGCGGTGATCGGGGCCGATTGTTGGGCCAACCATTCCTACGCGTGGGGTTACGCCTGGAACAATGCGCTCTTCCTGATTGATACAGCCAATCCGCAGCGTCTCCCAGAACGGATCCCGCTCAACCATGATCACCTAAGCGCCCTCGCCTGGTCGCCCGATGGCGCATGGCTGGTGGTAGCCCAAGACACGGAGCAGGTACACTTTGGTCCGGGCATGCATCCCGACGGCCTCTGGCTGATCAAT
>NZ_NQWI01000233.1 GCF_002532535.1 Candidatus Viridilinea mediisalina | reverse complement strand
CATATCTATCAGGTCTAGCCCGTGCCGCGACACCGGATTAATTTCTGGAAGACCATAAGTCGGCACTACCTAACGGCACAAAAACAATCCTTTCTGCCCCTTTTGCCTTTCGCCTTTCGCCTTTCGCCTTTCGCCTTTCGCCTTTTGCCTTTTGCCTTTCGCCTTTCGCCTTTTGCCTTCTGCCTTCTGCCTTTTGCCTTCTGCCTTCTGCCTTCTGCCTTCTGCCTTTTGCCTTCCTCACCTATCGGGTTTTCGGATTTTCGCCGATCTCATACCCCCCATTACCAAAGACGCTTGCTTTACCAATATGAACAATGCTACCCATGAGCAGGACAGCGCGCAGGGCGACGGGGACGCCGCGCAGTTGAGCGCTACCGGTCATGCCGCCGAGATCCATGCGTAGGCGATTGGGGCCACGGGTGGAAGTACGGCGCAGACTGCGCCAGGCTACCGTTTCGGGGCGCACCTCAATTGCGGCAGCGGCGTCCACAAGCGGGCGATAGGAGTGTGACCAGCCGCCGTTGGCGTGGAAAGCGGCCAGCGCATCAATGCGCCAGCAAGCGACCTGCACCAATGCTGCTGGCTCAATGTGTTCGAGGTAGGTGCCGCGATACTTCAGGCGCAACGGGCCATTGAGCGTCAGCCGCAGATCGGCGGGCAGCGCGGTTGCCCGCTCCACCACCGCCGCACTCCGCAACACGGGCAACTCCGCAGCAGCCAGCATCTGCCCATTATGGTAGAGCAGCGTCCCAACCGGACTCCACGGGGCCAACGCTTCCGCCCGCTCCAGACGGGTGCGTACGTTGTCGCGGCCCAAACCCATATCACCCAGACGTTCGAAACTGATCAGAAAGTAGGGCAGAAAATCGATCCCACGTCCAATCAGCACCAGCGTCAACTCCAGCGCCTCGCCCGCCCGATAGTCTGTGCGTGCATCCAAGGGCGGCTCGATCACGAAGGGGCGCGGGAGATCGCGCAGATCGTGCAAGTAGCGATTATCGGGCGGATGGGGCGTTGCAAAGACCCAACGGAAGGGGCAGATGATGTCGCTCACGCACTCCTCGCGCTGCCAGCATGCACGCGGGCAAGCGGCTTGTTGAAAGGCATAGCCAAAACCACCACGCAGCATACTGCCCTTCTGCGCCGGCAAGACCCCAGCAGTAAGTAGGCGCAGCGTCAGGCGAATTCGCAACGTTGGCAGATCGGGCAACCAACCAAGGGAAGGCTCCCATGCAGCCTGAGCCTCTTGCTCCATGCGCCCCTCATCAGATTTTAATCACCTCTTCACAAGCTCATTCTACAGCACTAGTATAGCAGCAACAGATAACCATGCAACAGTGCGAAGAAATTGTTAGCGCAGAAAAGTTCTGGGCCGCAACGGTGGCTGCGACAGGCTGGCTGCGACAGACTGGCTGCGACAGGCTGGCTGCGACAAGCGCAGCTACCGAGCTAGAGGATGCATGAGGCGAAAAGGCGAAGGCTTCGCGTCCTCGCGTCCTCGCGTCCTCGCAAACTGTAAAGCCACCACGAACCATCCCTAACCAACAGCCTCTACACCTGACGCATGCGCTCTGCCAGGTTGAGGATGCGTTGGCCATATTCGGTGCCCGGGACAGCCCAGCGTCCGTTGAGGTCGGTGATGGTGAGGGCGATGCCTCGCAGGTGCGCCGGTAGCGGGCGCAGGCTGAGGGCTTCGTCAATCATGGCTTGCTGCGCGGGCATGCCGGTGCCTGCGGGTAGGGCGTAGGCCAAGAGCCGCCCAATATGGGCGCGGATGGCGTAGGGATCCCAGGCGGCAAAGCTGATGCCTTGAAACCAACGCCCATCACGCCAAGCCCAATGGATGCCTGGCGGTTCGTTGGGGTTGCCCTCGATGCTGTGACCAGTGACCCCCAGGCCCGCCGGGTTGCGCCGTGGTCGGTCGCACCACCACGAGGTTAAGCTGCCTGTTTCGTGGGCGCATTGGGCTAAGGCGAGAAACCAATCAACCCCGACCTCATCACCAACCCGGGCGTAGGCCGCAACAATCTGGGTGATGTCGTAGTGGGTGTAGATGTGCGAACGGGCTGTGAGCCAGCGCACCGCCTGCGCTTGGGTGCCCGATGCCGCAGTGAGCAAGTGGCCATATTCGTTGGGCCAGGGGTCTTCTGGTACCGGATGGGGCGTCGGCTCTGGAGTCGGCTCCGGCGTCGGTTCTGGCGTTGGCTCTGGCGTTGGCTCTGGCGTTGGCTCTGGGGTCGGCTCTGGCTCCGGCAGTGGCTCAAGGCTTGCCTCTGGTGCGGTAGCCACCAAGGGCAGATAGGCGCGGTATGGTTCTGCTGCTGCCTGCGTTCGCCCCATCCGCCCGGCAATGCCGGTGGCAGCAAGGGCCGCAGCAATACGTAGAAAGGTTCGTCGTGATGCCATTGGGGTTGCCTTTGTAGGGAGAGGAGGGGATTTGTTCAGCTAGAGTTTTTTTGAAGAGGTACAGAGTGTTCACCACAGAGACACAGAGAACACAGAGTGGTTTGAGGTTTGTGACCAAGCACTCACCTTGGTGATCATCCCTAAGAGACTGTCTGAAAAGTCTATGAACTGGTGTTGGAGTGCCGGCTTTAGCCGGCTAAAGCCGGCACTCCAGCGTGTGCCAAC
>NZ_NQWI01000041.1:22043-40850 GCF_002532535.1 Candidatus Viridilinea mediisalina | reverse complement strand
TGATAGATATGCCAGATCTGCGAGGTCTGGTTAGCGGATTATTTACTGGAAGACCATAAGTCGGCACTCCGTCGGAGGCCAAACGGTAAAGTGGCATGAAACCTTCCCAAAGGCACGAAGGCGCAAAGTTTTCAGGTGAGTCATTTCTTGGCAGCTTTGCGCCTTTGCGTCAGCTTATGCGAGAGCTATTATCCCTAGCCTCTAGGTGATGCGTTCTGTTTTGGATCTTTAAGGAGGTTACCTCAAATGTCCGAGCCCCAAGAGATGACAACGCCCGACCACAGCGAACTTTTCCATCCCAGTGAGTCCATCGTTGAGAACTCGAATGTGATGGCCTATGCGCGTTCCAAAGGGCTCTCGAGCTATGAAGCGTTGTACCAGTGGACCCTCGATAACAACGAGGAGTTCTGGGCCGATATGGCCAATGAACTCGAATGGTATGAGCCCTGGACGAAAGTCCTTGATGATAGCCAGAAGCCCTTCTTCAAGTGGTTCGTTGATGGCAAGACCAACATTGTCCATAACGCGATTGACCGCCATGCCCGCTCGTGGCGTAAGAATAAGTTGGCCCTTGTTTGGGAGGGTGAGGATGGGACGCAGCGCACCTTCTCGTACCACGCGCTCAACCGCGAGGTGAACAAGATGGCTAACGTACTCAAGAGCGTTGGCGTCAAGAAGGGTGATATTGTTACCATTTATCTGCCCCGCATCCCCGAACTGCCGATGTTCATGTTGGCATGTGCGAAGATCGGTGCAGCCCATAGCGTGGTCTATGGTGGCTTCTCTGAGGCTGCGTTGGCCGACCGCCTCGCTGATGCTCAGAGCAAGGTGCTGATTACGGCAGACGGTGGCTTCATGCGCGCCAAGATCATCGAGTTGAAGAAGATCGCCGATGAAGCAATGTCGCGCACACCCACCGTCCAGACCTGTCTGGTGGTGAAGCGCACAGGCCACGATGTGAACATGGAGCTAGGGCGTGACCTGTGGCTGCACGAGTTGATGGGCCTGCCGATTGCCTCGGCTGAGTGTGAGACTGAGGTGGTAGATGCGGAAGACCCGCTCTTCATTCTCTACACCTCTGGTACTACGGGCAAGCCCAAGGGGGTTGTGCATACCCATGGCGGCTACATGGTTGGCATCTACGCCACGCTCAAGATGGTCTTCGACATGAAGGAGGATGATCGCTACTGGTGCGCCGCCGATCCGGGCTGGATTACCGGCCATAGCTATATCGTCTATAGCCCGCTGATCAATGGTGCCACCTCGATCATGTACGAAGGCGCACCCAACTACCCCTTCCCCGACCGCTGGTGGTCAATTGTGTCGCGCCACTCGGTTACGATCCTCTACACCTCGCCCACCGCCATCCGTGGCTTGATGCGCTTCGGCGAGGCATGGCCGTCCCGCCACGATCTCAGCAGCCTCCGCCTGCTCGGCTCGGTCGGTGAGCCGATCAACCCCGAGGCCTGGAAGTGGTTCTACGGCGTAATCGGCGGCGAGCGCTGCCCGATTATGGATACCTGGTGGCAGACAGAGACGGGCCACTTTATGATTACGCCCACGCCGGTTGTGCCGCTCAAGCCCGGTAGCGCCACCAAAGCCTTCTTGGGGGTTGAGGTGGACGTGCTGCACGAGGATGGCACCTCCTGCGGGGCCAATGAGGACGGCCTGCTGACGCTCAAGCGCCCCTGGCCCGGCATGATGCGGACGATCCTCAACGACCCGCAGCGCTATGTAGACACCTACTGGACCAAGTTGCCCAGCATGTATGCCGCTGGCGATAGCGCCCGCAAGGATGAGGACGGTTACATCTGGGTGATTGGCCGCCTCGACGATGTGATCAAGGTCTCTGGCTACCGCCTGGGCACCGCCGAGGTAGAGAGCGCCCTCGTCAGCCACCCGGCTGTCGCCGAGGCCGCCGCGATTGGCCTGCCCCACGAGGTCAAGGGCAACGCCATCCACGCCTTCGTCATTCTGCGGGCCACCTTCGAGGGCAGCCCCAAGCTGGAGGACGAGCTACGCTCCCACGTCGGCCACGAGCTTGGCCCCATTGCCCGCCCCGACCAGATCACCTTTGTCTCCTCGTTGCCCAAGACGCGCTCGGGCAAGATCATGCGCCGCGTCCTCAAAGCCCGCGCCCAGGGTCTGCCAGAGGGTGATGTGAGTACCTTGGAGGAGTAAGAGGTACTGAGGATTTTTCACCACAGAGGCACAGAGGGCACAGAGAAGGATGTGGCATGCCACATCCTTCTCTGTGTTCTCTGTGCCTCTGTGGTTCAACTCTCTGTATCTCTTTACAAGCGCACCAACAACTCCGCCAAGGCGCGCCGATAGTGTGCGTCAGCCACATGATCCCAACAGGCGGGTAGAGCCTCCAAGACCTGGCTGGATTGTTCGTCGCGTAGGGCGAGGTAGGCGGCTACGGCTGGCCCGGTTGAGGCGGCGCGGGCGTGGGGCGCTAAGAGTTCACTGGCGACGGCAATGTCGTTGAGTATGCCGAGTTGATCTTGCAGTTGCACCAATGGATCAATGGCGGCACTGGCATGATCGGCGAGTACATCGGTGAAGAGTTCGAGGACATAACGCATGCGTTTGCCCTCAATCCGCATCATGTGCAGTAGCTCAATCTCACCTGGCAGCCCATCACGATCATAGGCGCGTAGGGCTTCATAGTGCTGCCAGATGGTGCTGCCGCCCAGGTCACGCACACGCGGCTGGTTGTCCCACTTTGCCAAGTTGTTCATCTGCTTGGCGAAGTTGCGGATGAACTTGGCATAGGCTTTACTATCGAGAAAGACCAGCAGTGCGCCATGGGCAGCTTGACGTTCGGCCATGAGCCGCGAGCGCAAGGTGGCAAGGGACTCGCCCAACGCAGTAGGCAGCGCGTGGGCGCGTGCCTCCAGATCGGCCAAGAGGACATCGCGGTCGCGCACGGCCCCTGCGGCCCGCCCGATGCGCCCAACCCCGCGGGTCAGGCGGCGTAGATCGCCCCCGGCATAGACAGGCGCAAGCAAGCGCAGGGTCGAACGCAGCCGGCGCGTCGCCACACGCAGCGCGTGGATCGCCTCAATCTCCTTATCGGCACGCACATCACGCTCGGCCATGCGTAGGCGGCGCAGGTGGCGGCGCAACAACACGCGGCCCAACTCGGCGAGAGGCGTGGTTGCCTCAGCATACCAAGGCGTGAGGATCGCTTGGGCCTGCTCATCGCCTATGGGCTGCTCCTGCTCTTGCTCTTCCTGGTCACTTGGGGGCGCAGGGAGACTTGTAGCATCAGCAGTTCGCCCACAGAGCACATGGAGTGTCTCGCCAAAGAGCTTATGCCAAAGGTCGGCCTTGGCGACGGCGCGCTCGCCATCGGCTTGAGCATAGGGGCCACGTAAGATCAGCGTCAACGCTTGGGAAGCGGGTTCAACCGCCACCAGATTGGTTGCTTGGGAATGGTGGTAGTCCAAACCATCAGCTACCCGCAGGATTGCGGCCAGTTGCAAGGTCTCATGTTGGGCCCGCTCGCTCAAGGCCAAGTAAGCGGGTTCAAGGTTGGGGCGTACCCGTTTGCGGTGGAAGGCCACCATACTCGCCACCATCTGCTGTTCACGCGGGCTCAGATCATCGAATTGGTGGCGTAGCACAAGATCACGCCCGACAATATGGTGCGCGGGCGGATCAGTAGTTAGGCCCACATTATGCAGCAGTGCGCCAATTTCGAGCAGCCGCCGCTGCTTAATCGGCAGACGATAACGTTCCACGACCGCATCAAAGAGCGCCAGGCTCAGATCGGCAACGTGGCGTGCATGGGCTTGATCAACGTTGTACTGTTCGAGTAGTGTGGAAGTGGTTACTGTTTTCATAAGTTTTTTATGTTAAGGGAAGGACGCGGAAAATAGGAAATAGGGCTGAGGCTTCAGAACGCCTTGGATGCCTCAAGACGGTAAAGTACCTTGAACCATCCGTAATACCATTTACGATTGTAGATTGCAGATTGCCGAACATGGCGTCCGAATGGGCTTGAGCGTTCTTGATAATGCGGCATGTCCAAGGGTAATTGGTATAACAGGGATGAACAGTGCGGCTTAGAGCTCGCCCAGCGGCGTGGTAGAGCCGCCCCCGAGATCCGCCCCAGCGGGGCGGCTCTACCAGCTAGCTCTTGCTGTTCCTTTGTTCTGCTGTTCCTCTGTTCTCCCGGCTCCTACGCATGCACCAACTGAAGCAAAGCCAAGGCACGCTGGAGCTTCGTCTGCGCTTCGGGCACAAGCTCGGCATGGGCTCCAAGGGCGGTTGCAATGGCCGCCAGATCAGCAGGGGAGCCAGCGGGGAGCAGTTCGATCTCGACTTCAGCAAAGGGCTGTTCACGTTCGCCGCCACGCAGCAACCCATGGTCAAGGCAGATCTCAGCCACAGGGTTGCCACTCAGCGTAACATGCAGGACATAGCGTTCGGTCAGCACGGCAGCCATCGGCACAAGTGGAGCACCGCCGGTAAGGGCGAGGGCCAGATCGCGTGCAACGCCAGGCGCCCAAGCGTTGGGATCGGGCTGATCGCCAGGAAACTCAAACTCAGCGCGGCGATGGACACCATCGGCGCTCACCTCCGCTGGCCCCTTCAAGGTCACGAGGGCACGAGCGCCAACGCGGCGCACACGCAAACCATAGCGTGCCATGCCCAAACGCCCATCGGCGGTATCGTAGTAGATATTCTCCTGCTGTTCCGGCGCGGGCGAAGGATTGAGCGCGTAGGCACCCAACCGGCGTAATTTGGCCAACTCGGCCAACTCAGTTGCAGCAATGCGAAACTTAGCTTCGATCTCCATAGATCAATTCCTTGAAAATTTCTTTAAGCCCCGTTTTTTATTCCGTTGTAGCGGCGAAGCCGCCGCAACGGAACAAAAAGAGTTTTTTTGGGGGAGGCTTTGCCTCCCCCAAACCCCCGCCAGGGGCTTAACGTAATGCCTATGGGAGGCTTCGCCTCCCCCAAGCCCCACCGGGGGCTTAACGTAATGCCTATGGGAGGCTTCGCCTCCCCCAAGCCCCACCGGGGGCTTAACGTAATGCCTATGCGCGGCATCCCCCAAGCCCCCGCCGGGGGCTTAACGTAATGCGTATGCGCAGCATCCCTCAAACCCCCACTGATAGTATACGTCAGGATGGCGGTTGCTTGGGTAACAGAGCTACCCAGCAGTGCGGACATCCAATAACCGCAGGGCATCGTAGGTCATGCCATTGGCCAATAGCGGCAAGCCATGCGCCAACAGCAACACCCCACGGGGCGCGAGGGCCATGCCTGGGGCTACGAGGGCCAAGGGGGTCGAGAGGATCAGGATCAGGTGCAGCATGCCTACGGCAGCAGGTTGCAACGGGCGACGCACGGCAGCAAGCAGAAAGAGCGTCAGGGTGAAGCCATTGGTTAGGGTCACTCCGCAGGCAGCCGCCCGGCGTTGTGGTGGCGCAAGCTGGCATAGGGTCGCATAGGGCAAAGCCCAGAGCGCCGCTTGCAAGCTCAAGGCATAGCCTACCAGCGCCGGGGTGAGGTGGAAGCCGCCGGTAGTAGTGGGCCGTGCGCCCAACCAGAGGGCAGTGGTGCGCGCCCCACACGCCGCATCATTGGCCAGATCGCGTAGCGAGCCATGGATGCCATTAACCTGCATAATCACCACAAGCTCATAGGCCATCAACCAGCGCAACAGCGACCCATCGGGCCGTCCCGTCGCCGCTGCGCCATAGGCCAACAACGCAGCCCAACCGAGCCCTTGAAGCCCATCGGTGAGTGGCGGCAAGGGGCAGCGTTTGCCCCAACGATTATAGATCGCCAAAAGCCCAAAGGCAAGGGTGATGCGCATACGCCGCGCCGCAGTGCGACGTGGCGCAAACCCAAGCGCATCAAGAGCATAGGCCAAACCGACACACCCCAGGCTCAAGCCACAGGCCGCAGCGTTGCTCAGTGCCCCACGTACCAACGGGTAATCGGCGCGCAACGGCTGACTCCGATCCAACTCAAGATCGCAGCGATCATTATCAAGATAGGCAAAGCCATGAAAGGCCGCCGCCACCCCCAACAGGCCCAGCGCTTGACGCAAGGTAAGGCGCGGATCTGCTGCTGCCGCGCCCGCAAGCGGCAACACCGCCGTAGCGCCAAAGGCCGAAAAGCGAAAGGTATGGTAGAGATCGCGTAGCATGGGGAAAGGAAAAAGGGAAAAGGGAAAAGGAAGAAGGGGGGCAATACTGCAATATTCGCCATGGCTGGGTGCGCGGGCCTGCGGCCCGCGCACCCAGACACTAGAATCGTGCGGTAACCACACCCAAGACGGTCATAAAGAGCGCAATTGCCAGGGTTGAGCCGTAGAGGACGGGGAGAACTGAGGGCACGAGGACGGCACCGCGACTGAAGGGAATGGCAACCAGCAGGAAGACGGTGGTGAGCGGGAAGCTCTGGACGTGGGCCAACCAGAGGGCGCGCCGCCATTGGTTGCGGCGTACCCGTTCGCCCACAAGCCGCCCAATGGTAGTACCCGCCGCCGAGATGAGCGTCCAGAGAAAAGCGGCTGTGAAGAGCTCCCACGCCCGCTCGGTATGCACCCACTGGAAAGCCAAGCCACCGATGGCCCCCAAGATCGCACTGACGCCCAAGGGGATGAGAAATGCTGGCGAGGGCATGGTAACTCCTTTGGGGAAGGGAAGTAGGAAAGTAGGGAAAATGTCAGAGCACGTTACAGTCTAGGTGCATCCAAGTCATCTTGATGCCTCATGCCAGCCGGTAGATCCGCCCCAGCGAGGCGGATCTACTCCAAACCGTCAATAGACGGTAAAGCTGAAAGCGCATTTCTGAAACCTTCCCTTAGCGCGAAAAAGTCTTGGGTTCACAGTTGGCATCGTGGTGGCTTCGACAAGCTCAGCCACCGCGCTAGACTCATACCAATTACCCTTGAACATGCCGCATGATCAAGAACGCTAAAGCCTATTGGAACACCATGTTCGGCAATCTGCAATCTACAATCGTAAATGGTATCACACACTCACCAACAGCACCCCACAGATCAAGGCAGCCACTCCGGCCCATTGGAGCGAGACGAGGCGTTCGCGCAGGAAGAGCCACGCGAGCAGTACGGTGACTGCGCTGAAGATGGAGGCCAGGGCGGTGACGACGCTGACATAGGCGCTACTAATGCCTAGGTTGTAGCTCAGGAAGCCAAGGGTGTCTACGATGACTGCGACAACCAGCATGCGCCAGGTGTTGTTGGCGGGCCGGGCGATTGATTCACGCGCCCACGCGAGCATGAGGATGGCGCTGAACATGGCTAATACGCGGCCTATGAAGACGGGCCAGATGATACCGAATTCGGCGGTGATGGGGGCTAACAACCAGAAGAAGAGGCCGTAGAAGATGGCTGAGCCAATGGCCGATTTCATGCCGCGCAGTGAGGCGTTGCGGTTGTCGGCACCCGCCCGCGAGACGATAATGACGCCGCCAATGACCAGCGTTACTCCCATAAGGGCGAGGGCGCTGGGGCGTTCGCCACCGAGAATGGCGAGGGCGGTGGTCACGACGGCGAAACTGGCCGCAATCGGCGAGACAATGGCGACTGTGCCGACGCTCAGGGCATGGTAGAGCAGAATGGTGGCAATGACATTGAAGGCGTTTACCAGCAAGGCCCAGAGCCAGAGCAGCGGATCGCTCGGTGGTACGTCGCCACTGAGGAGCAGGACAAGTACAATCGCGAGGGTGCCGAGTGTTTGGATCCAGAATAAGCCTTGACGTAGGCCAATCTGGCGGTTGACCCGGCTCATGAAGAAATCGCTCGTGCCCCAACCAACGGCAGCGAGTAGTCCGAAGATGATGCCCATAGGTGTGTGTGTCTTTACCTCCCCCCGGTGGGGGCTTCGACAAGCTGGCTTCGACAAGCTGGCTTCGACAAGCTGGCTTCGACAAGCTGGCTTCGACAAGCTGGCTTCGACAAGCTGGCTTCGACAAGCTGGCTTCGACAAGCTCAGCCACCGAGCCAGCGTCGCGGTGGCTGAGCCTGTCGAAGCCACCGCGACGCCGCCAACACGGAACAAAAAACCGGATTTGGGGCGACAGCCCCAACATAACTACAACGGTAGTACAAGCTGTGTATAGAGATGCTCATAGCTATGAATAAGCCTAGATACCGCGAAGCGCTGACTGGCGCTCTGGCGGGCAGCATTGCCAAGACGTTGACGGGTTGCATCATCGCTGAGGAGTTGTGCTAGGCGGGCGGCGAAGCTCTCAATGGTAGGCGCAAAGATGCCGGTTACTTCATGCTCAATGATGTCGGGCGTACCGCCGGTGGGCATTGCAAGGATTGGTGCGCCCAGGGTGGCGGCTTCGAGCAGGACGCGACTGAGTGGTTCGCCCCATTGCGAGGGGAAGAGTAGGAGATCGCAACGGGCCATGAGGCGTAGGGTTTCGGTGTGATCGGCCCATTCTAAGAAATGGGTGGGGATCGCTTGTGCAGCCATAGCGCGGGCGAGTTGCTGGCGGAGTGCCCCATTACCTGCGATCACCAAGGTGAAGGCAGGCAGAGCAGTAGTATGCTTGCGGAGGGCTTGGAAGATTGCGGGTAGGAGCCCGGCCCCTTTATTGGTTTCAAGTTTGCCGACGAAGAGGAGCAGTTTGCCGTTCCAGGTTGTCTGGGGCGGCGTGGCGGCGAGGGCTTCATTGGCGGCTAGATCAACTAGATTGGGTAGGACGTGTAGCCGTTCGGCTGCCACGATGCCCGCCAAGCGCCCGGCGATGTAGTTGCTCACTGCAATCACCGCGTTGGCTTGGGCTAGGTAGGCGGCGCGACGGCGCATGTGGCCAAGCATGTAGGGTAACGCCGGCAGTGCCAGTAGCCCGCCAATTGCACCCAAGCGGGCGATCAGATCGGTAGCCAATGCAGCCCAATTGTGCTGCGGCAGCGGCACCTGATCGCCATGCAGCCCCGTGGCAAAATAATGCCAGGGCCAGTGGTCGCGCACGGTAACCACGACCGGGCAGCCCAGCTTGCGCCCCGCCAGAATGGCTGCGGGGGCAACTTGGACATGTTGGGCGTGAATGGCCGTGGGCGGCGGCCCCGCATGGGCCACAGTGCAAATGGCCTGCGCCAACGGCCCCCAGAGATACTCGTGGCGGAAGTAGTTCTGCACCACAGGCAGACGCGGCGCCCAATAGCTCACCCGCACCCCCGGTACCCCTGCGCCATCGAAGTCATGGGTGGGTAGCGCATGTGCTTGTTGCCGCAAAGGAATGTTTGGGAACGCAACAAAACTGCGGGCTCTTCGCCCCTCTCCCACAACGTGGGAGAGGCGATGCCCTGAGCTTGTCGAAGGGGGTAGGGGGTGAGGGCCATCTAGGGCATCCCAATGACCTGTCTGTGGTTTTGGGGGCACATGTTCTACGAGATTATAAACACCACCAAACGGGGGCAGTGTGGCCGCAGCGCACACCGGCACAAGCGCGGTCACATCATGGCCACGGGCCATGAGCGCCCGTGCGAGGGCGTGGCTACTCCATGCCGCGCCTCCTTGACCCAATGGCGGGAAGACATCACTTGGAATGAGAATACGCATTGCGTAGTAAGGGATGGTTCGTGACGGCTTTACTGTTTGCGAAGACGCGAAGACGCGAGGATGCGAAGCCTTCGCCTCTTCGCCTCACGCATCCTCGCAAGATAGTAAAGCAACCTTTCGCTTTTCTGAAACCTTCCCTAAGCATACCACATGAAGCTCTTACCAAACACTTACCATCCACTTGTATCAGCCTTACGATGCCATGCTACACTGCTGGTGTGGGAAATTAGTGCCGTAACGCACAAGAAATAATGAAGGAGCCCGACCGATGAGCATGATTGAAGATCAGACCACTGTAGCGACCTTTTCTCCCGCTGAGTTGTACGCCCGCATTTTGCGCGACGAGCCGACCTTCATTCTTGATGTACGCAATGAGGATGAGTTTGCACGTAGCTCTATTGAAGGCCGAACGAAGCTGACGACGCTCAATCTGCCCTATTTCGAGTTCCTTGAGGATGAGGATGGATGTGCGGCCCGTGTGCCCAGTGATCGTGAGGTCTTCGTTGTCTGTGCTAAGGAAGGCTCTTCGCAGTATGTTGCTGGCATCTTGCAGGAGCGTGGCTACAAGGCGCGCTACCTTGAGGGTGGCTATACTAGTTGGGGCAATTTCTACGATGTGCGCGACGTTGTTAATGCCGCGTGGGGCCGCATTGTTCAGGTGGCCCGTCCGGCCCGTGGCGATCTGAGCTTCGCGGTGATTAGTGGTGGCGAAGCGGCGCTGATTGATCCTATGCGCCACACTCAGGTCTACCTTGATCTGATTGCCGAGGCGGGGGCCAAGCTGACGCGCATCTTTGATACCCACGTTCACGCTGATCATATTAGTGGCGGCCCGGCCCTGGCTGAGGCTACCGGCGCACCCTACTACGTCCATGCCTACGATGCCATCCACCCGATTGATATGCTCCCAGCGGTGATTGCCTACACCCATATTGAGGAGGGCCATAGCTTTGAGGTAGGCCAGGTGAAGATTACCACCCGCTGGTTCCCCGGCCATACCCTAGGCCAAGTCAACTATCGCCTCGATGCTCCTGATGGCCAGAGTGGGCTCTTCACGGGCGACGGCATCTTCCTACGCTCCTTCGGGCGTCCCGACCTGGGCGGCAAGGGTGAAGCGTGGACGCCGATGCTCTACCGTAGCCTCACTGAGCGCCTGCCTACGATGGTTGACGATAGTACGCTCATTCTGCCCGCCCACTTTAGCACGCTCGATGAGGGTAATGCTGAGGGCATCTTCGCCGCAGCCTATAGCGAGGTGCGCGCCAGCAATGATGCGCTCAAGCCCCGCGATGAGGCCGAGTTTACCACGTATGTCCTGAGCAACCTGCCGGTCTTTCCGCCGGAGTATGTCGAGATCAAGCGGGTTAACATTGGTCTGAGCACCCCCTGTGACGGCACCGCTAATGAGCTTGAGCTTGGTAAGAATATTTGTGCCCTGTCCGGCTAGTTGACTGTTAGAAGCAAACGTGAGCGAGTGTTTTAAGGAGCGGCGCAGCCGCCCCAACCCCCACCGCAAGGCTTACCGTGATACAATCTAGCGCATAACGCGCTTTTAAGGAGATACAAGACCATGACTAGTTTCGATCAGACGCTTGATGTTAAAGGTGCCAAGTGCCCCATGCCCCTGGTGAAGAGCCGCAAGGCCATCGGCGATCTGCCGGTAGGTCAGGTGCTCAAAGTTGTTGCGACCGACCGTGGTTCTGTTGCCGATTTCCAGGGTTGGGCCAAGACCGCCAAGAATGTTGAGTTGGTTGGCCAAGAGACGGTGAACGAGGGGGGCCAAGACCTCTATCTGCATTTCATTAAGCGCACGGCGTAGCAGCAGAGAACAGGAGAACGGAAGAACAGGAGAACAGAAGAACAAGTCAAGAAAATTTCTGTTCTTCTGTTCATTTGTTCCTCTGTTCTTCAATAGGAGCATATAATGACAACGACTACTGATACCGATACACTACTAGAGCGCATTGCGCTGCTTGAGAGGCGCGTAGCCGAGCTAGAGAACCACCCGGCCCAGGGGATTGAAGATCGGGTTGCGCTGGTGGTCTTTTCGGGTGATCTGGACAAGGCGATTGCTGCCTTTATCATTGCGACGGGGGCGGCTTCGATGGGGCTTGAGGTGAGCATGTTCTTCACCTTCTGGGGCCTCAGTGCGGTCAAGAAGCAGAAGATCTTCAATGGCAAAGACCTGCTCGAGCAGGGCTTCACCGCGATGCTGCCGGGCAAGTTGGGCGACACCGGCCTCTCGCAGATGAACTTCTTTGGCGCAGGGGCCCAGATTATCCGCAGCCTCATGAAGAAGCACGATGTCTCGTCGCCCGAAGAGCTCTTTGCGCTGGCACAGGAACTCGGAGTACGCATGGTGGTCTGCGATATGTCCCGCGAACTCTTGGGCGTGAAGGATGCCGAGTTGGTTGATGGGCTTGAGTTGGGCGGCGTGGCCACCTTTTTGGGTGATGCGGCCCGTGCGAAAGTGACGCTCTTTATTTAGCGGGGAAGCGAGACGCGAGACGCGAGACGCGAGAAGTGAGACGCGAGACGCGAGACGCGAGAAGTGAGACGCGAGACGCGAGACGCGAGACGCGAGACGCGAGACGCGAGACGCGAGACGCGAGACGCGAAGATGCGGGGGCGCGGGGATGTGTGAGGCAAACGCTTCGCCTCTTCGCCTCTTCGCCTCACGCATCCATACTTTTCACTTTTCTGAAACCATCCCTTAGAATATAAACACACCATGAGCAACGATTTCATCACATACAAACCCACCCCGGACGTGCTGTTAGCAGGCCAGCCCCAGGTTGAAGACTGGGCTGCGTTGGCTCAGGCGGGTTACACCACGGTTCTGAACGTGCGCGGCGACGCTGAACGGGCGACTGTGCAGGCGCACAATGCTGAAGCGGCTGGCCTGCGTTACCTGCATCGCCCATGGCCTGCGAATGAACTGGAGCCCGAGCATGTTGCTGAATTGGCCGCCATTATCAACGCACCCGAAACAGGGCGTCTGGTCTTTCATTGCCGCAGTGCCACCCGCGTCGGCCTGATGTGGATGCTCTACCGCCAATTGCATCACGGCTGGACACGCGCCCAAGCGGTGGCCGAGTTGGTTGCTGCTGGCTACGATAGCGATTCACTCGAAACCTTTGACTATTGTGCCGATGACTACTTCGAGCGCAATGGCGCGCCGGTGGCTTCGTAAGGCTAGGAAGTAGGAAATAGGAAATAGGAAATAGGGGTGAGGTATCAGAATGCTCTGGATACCTCAGAGCTAGAGCATTGCCTGAAATCCCCCTGATACATAAGGAAAACTGGTGGCTACCTCACAACCTATGCCAACGCGGGCACCAAAGACGGCCCAGGCCACCGGCCTGGGTCGCTATGTGCCCTTTATCCATTGGATGCGCCACTATCGCCGCGACGACCTGCCGAATGACTTGGTTGCGGGGATTGTCACGGCGATTATGCTCATCCCTCAGAGTATGGCCTATGCCCAATTGGCGGGCCTACCGCCACAGATTGGGCTCTATGCCTCAGTGGTGCCGCTGATTATCTATGCCCTGCTCGGCACTTCGGGCCAGCTCTCGGTTGGCCCGGTGGCCATCACGTCGCTCATGGTCTTCAGTGGAGTCAGTGTGCTTGCCGAAGCAGGGAGCGCCCGTTATATCCAGTTGGTACTCCTGCTGGCATTGATGGTGGGTGCGATCAAGTTGCTGCTGGGCCTCTTCCGCATGGGCTTCATTCTCAACTTTATCTCCCACCCGGTTCTCGCTTCGTTTACCACCGCCTCGGCGCTGATTATTGCTGCGGGCCAATTGAAGCATATTTTGGGCGTTTCGATGCCCAATCTCGCCTTCCACGAGACGCTCTACCAAGCGGTGGTGAGTATCAGTGTGGCCAATCCGACGACGCTTACGATTGGGTTACTCAGTATTGCGCTGCTGCTCTTCTTTCGCATGGGGCTGCGCCCGCTGCTGCAAAAGGCCGGGCTGCAACCACTGACGGTGACGCTGATTGTCAGTGGTGCGCCGCTGATTACGGTGGTTGCGGGTAGCTTGGCGACATGGCTGCTGCGCCTCGATGAGCACGCCGGGGTTGCGGTGGTTGGCGCGATTCCCGCTGGGCTCTCGCCGCTCAGTTGGCCCGCGCCCAACCTCAATGATGTCCAGGCGCTCATGCCAGTGGCCGCCGCGATTGTGCTGGTCAGTGTCGTCGAGTCGATTGCTGTGGCCAAAGCGCTGGCCAGCAAGCGCCGCCAGGCGATTGATCCCGACCAAGAACTTGTTGCGCTGGGGGCGGCCAATCTGAGTGCCGGGCTCTTCAGCGGCTACCCGGTCACGGGCGGGTTTGCGCGTTCAGTCGTCAACTTCCAGGCGGGCGCAATCACCGGACTGGCCTCGCTGATCACCGCAGCAGGCATCGCGCTGATTCTGCTCTTCTTCACCCCGCTCTTCTACTACCTACCCCAAGCGGTCTTGGCCGCCACCGTGATTGTGGCCGTCTTTGGCCTAGTCGATCTGAAAGAGCCACGCCACATCTGGGCGGCCAACCGGGGCGACGCCATCACCTGGGGGCTCACCTTTGCTGCGGTGCTGATCTTGGGCATCGAAATGGGCATCTTCGTTGGCGTAGGCATCTCGCTGGCCACCTACCTCTGGCGCACCAGTCGGCCCCACATCGCCATCGTCGGGCGCCTGGGCGAGAGCGAGGTCTACCGCAACATCTTGCGCTACGACGTAACCACATGGCCCGACGTGGTAGCGGTGCGCGTAGACGAGAGCCTCTACTTTGCCAATACGCGCTACCTTGAGGCTGCGCTGCTGCGCATTGTGGCCGAACGGCCCGAAGTGAAGCACCTGGTACTGATCGGCTCGGCGATCAACTTCATCGATTCCAGCGCACTCCACAGCCTTGAGGCGCTCTTGCAACAACTCCGCGACGGCGGGGTGCAACTGCACCTAGCCGAAATCAAAGGGCCGGTGATGGACGGCCTCAAGCGGGCCCATTTTGTCGAAAAGATCGGCGCAGAACACATCCACCTCACGACCCATGCGGCGATGCGGGCACTTGGGCATGGGTAGGAGGTACCGAGCATTGAACCACAGAGGCACCGAGGGCACAGAGTTTATGTCAATAATGGCGATTGCCATGCCACATGCCTCTCTGTGTTCTCTGTGTCTCTGTGGTTCAATCCTCTGCATCTCTAAGAGGCTGTCTGAAAAGTCTATGAACTGGCGTTGGAGTGCCGGCTTCAGCCGGCTAAAGCCGGCACTCCAACACGTGTCCACTAGCTTTTCAGACAGACTCTAAGGCACCACCTCTGTCGTCAACACGCGCACAGCGCCAGCTTCGCGCAGGGCAGCGGCGATGGTGGGGGCTGCGGCGGGAGGCGCGAGGGCGAGCATAATGCCGCCCCAGCCCGCGCCGGAGAGTTTGGCTCCAAGGGCGCCCGCTGCACGGGCAGCATGGACGAGGCGCTCTAGTTCGAGCGAGGAGACGCCGATCTGCTCAAGGAGGGCTTGGTTCTGGTTGAGCAACGTGCCCAAGGTGGCGTGATCGCCCTGGGCGAGGGCGCTACGCGCTTGACCTACGAGGGTGGCGACGGCGGCAAAGAGGGCTTCATAGCGGGCCGGATCGGCCTGCCATGCCGTGCGTACCGCGCCGACGGGCAGATGGGTGGCGCTTCGCACGCCAGTGTCGCCCACCACGAGGGTGAAGGGTGCGCCAATGGCAATCGGTTCAATCAGAGGCTTGGGGCTACGCCGCTCGAACCAGATGGCCCGCTCGTGAGCCACGACGGTGTTGTCAATCCCACTTGGTGTGCCGTGGAAACGCTGCTCACTGGCATAGACCAAGGCGGCAATCGTGTCGGCATCCCAAGTCTGCCCGGCGTACATGGCGAGCGCCCGTACCAGCGCAGTGGCAATGGCGGCCCCGCTGCCCATCCCGCTGGCCACCGGAATCTGCGAACGCAACGTAATCGTCAGGTCGGCCTGGCCCAAGCCAAGTTGCGCCGCCACCTCTAGGGCCAACTCGCTCAACGGGTTAGCGGATTGCTCGTGGGCGCTCCACGCCTCATTGAGATCAGGCGCAACCAAACGCAGCCCCTCACCGTGTTGCCCCGCCGTCACCAACGCAGTAGCACGCACATCAGCGAGTGGCAACGCCAGCGCCGGGCAACCGTAGACAACAGCGTGTTCGCCGCAAAGGATGAGTTTGGCTGGAGCTGAGGTTTGCATGGGGGAGAACGGAAGAACAGAGGAACAGGAGAACAGAGGAACAGGGGAACAGGGGGACAGGGGAACAGGGGAACAGGAGAACAGGAGAACAGGAGAACAGGAGAACAGGAGAACAGGGGAACAGGGGAACAGAGAACGGGTTGTTAGAGGCTGTCTGAAAAGTCTATGAACTGACGTTGGAGTGCCGACGTTAGTCGGCTAACGCCGGCACTCCAACAGGTGCCCACTAGCTTTTCAGACAACTTCTTAGGGATGGTTTCAGAAATGCGCTTTCAGTCTTACTGTTGGAGTGCCGACGTTAGTCGGCATCCGGAGGTTGTCGGTGATCTCAGTGGAGTGCTATATACTCACGTAAAATCTGATTGATCCGCTCTGGGTAATCATGACCCTGCTGCTTAAACCAAGTGAGTACATCAGGATCGAGTTCAACTGCATGGGGGAGTGTCAGCTTGGCACGCGCAAAAAAAGCGTCCGACAACGGCGGAATATCCGTATAGTCAATCGCTTCATCCGCCATCTTCGCCAAACCCTCCCAGTCGGTTTGTGAGGTATGCTTCGTAGCGTTGTCGTTCATGCTTATTCGCCTTTCGTGCTGAGATAATACGAATCGATCTTATGTCGTTGGATGTTAAGCGCATTCTTGGTAGAATCCCACTCAAACTGCATGACATGTCTTCCTAAACTGTGTGACAGCGTGACTACTATGGCACCGCTTCCGCAGGCTCTGGCATAGGCGCTTCCACAGGCTCAGGTATCGCAGACGGCGCAGCCATAGGCGCATCCGTAGCCCGAACCGTAGGCACTACGGTAGGTTGCTGTTGCATCGTCTGCTCATTCGGTTTTGTATTCATGTTGATTGCCATTACAATACAAAATAGGCCAAATACGCCAAAGAAGAACCTTGCAAACGTATTCACCTGTGGGATATTCACCGTTCCCTTAATCCAGACATTACCTCCCAAGATGGCGATGAGCAAGGACAAGGTGCCTATGATGAACATGACGACATCAAGAGTCATGGGTCTGCCCTTTTTGACGATGGTGTGCGACTCTCCCAGGAGGGCGTAGCAGCGGCCCTTACGCTCTTTTCTTATGCATGATGCTTGGGGTTGGGCCGCTGCTACGCCCCTACAGTTGGCGGTGGCGATGGTTTTTTCCTCATCCCTCATCCCTCATCCCTCATCCCTCATCCCTCATCCCTCATCCCTCATCCCTCATCCCTCATCCCTCATCCCTCCCTACTCCCACTCAATCGTGGCTGGCGGCTTCGAGGAGAGGTCGTAGACGACGCGGTTGACGTCGGCGACTTCGTTGACGATGCGGCTGCTGATGCGTGCCAATAGCTCATAGGGCAGACGGGCCCAGTCGGCGGTCATGTAGTCGTCGGTGGTGACGGCGCGGAGCGCGATGGTGTCGGCGTAGGTGCGGCCATCGCCCATGACGCCGACGCTCTGGACGGGCAGTAGTACGGCGAAGGCTTGTTGGGTGGCGCGGTAGAGTTGGGCGTTGCGGAGCTCTTCCATGAAGATGGCGTCGGCGCGGCGTAGTGTCTCGAGGCGCTCGTGGCTCACCGGGCCGATGATCCGTACCGCAAGGCCGGGGCCGGGGAAGGGGTGCCGCCAGACCCATTCTTCGGGCAGGCCCAACTCGAGCCCGGCGGCGCGTACTTCGTCTTTGAACATGTAGCGCAATGGCTCAACCAGTTCCATCTCCATGTCGGGCGGCAGGCCACCGACGTTGTGGTGGGTCTTGATCGTCACGCCCTTTTTACGGTCGGGGGCGCTCGATTCGATCACGTCGGGGTAGAGGGTGCCTTGGGCCAAAAATTTGGCATTGTCAAGCGTGCGTGCTTCGCGCTCGAAGATGCGGACAAACTTTTCGCCTATAATCTTGCGTTTGCGCTCTGGATCGGCGACGCCCTCAAGGGCACTGAGGAACTCTTCGCGGGCGTTGACCGCAACTAGTGGTATCTGGAAATGCTCGCGGAAGGTGGCGATCACCTGTTCCGCTTCGCCAAGACGCAGTAGGCCGTTATCCACAAAGACGCAGGTGAGCCGCTCGCCAATGGCGCGATGGATGATCAGTGCGGCCACCGCTGAGTCAACGCCGCCGGAGAGGGCGCAGATGACGCGCCCATCAGGGCCGACGCGGGTGGCTACGCGCTCGACCGCTTCGGCCACAAATTCGGCAGGCCGCCATGTGGCGTTTGCGCCGCAGATGCGGAAGCTGAAGTTGCTCAGGATGGTACGCCCATGCTCCGTATGCACCACCTCGGGATGGAATTGGACACCATACCAGCGCCGCGCATCATCGCCAATTGCGGCAAAGGGCGTAGCGGCGTTGGCCGCCAAAGCCTGAAAGCCGGCAGGCAAGGCTTCGATGCGGTCGCCGTGGCTCATCCAGACCAACTGCTCAGTGGGGGTCTCATAGAAGAGCGGATGGGCAGCGCTGAGTGTGATGCTGGCCGGGCCATACTCATGCCGGTCGGGGCGCTGCACCACACCACCGAGGGCGCGGCTGATCAGTTGCATCCCGTAGCAGATACCCAGCACAGGCAGATCAGCCTCAACGAGCCACGCGGGCATTTGGGGCGCACCTTCAGCATAGACACTCGCCGGCCCACCAGAGAGCACAACCCCCAGGGGCTTCAACGCCCGCACCTGAGCTTCAGGGGCATCGTGGGGCAACAATTCACTATAGATACCCAATTCACGCAGACGACGCACAATCAACTGGGCCGTCTGCGAACCAAAATCGAGTACGGGCAGGCTTTGGCTTTGGTCGGACATGGGAACTCCCGGTAGAACAGAAGAACAGAAGAACAGAGGAACAGAGGAACAGAGGAACAGAGGAACAGAAGAACAGAAGAACAGAGGAACAGAGGAACAGAGGAACGCAACAAAACTGCGGTGCCTGCGCCCCGCTCCCACAACGTGGGAGCGGGGACCAGCTAGGGCATCCTAAGAGGCTGTCTGAAAAGTCTATGGTTTGGCGTTGGAGTGCCGGCTTCA
>NZ_NQWI01000041.1:2583-21971 GCF_002532535.1 Candidatus Viridilinea mediisalina | reverse complement strand
CAGAACAATGGCAGAACAATGGCAGAACAGAGGAACAGAAGAACAGAGAAGCAGAGGAACGCAACAAAACTGGGGTACCTTCGCGCCTTCACGCCTTCACGCCTTCGCGTCTTCGCGCCTTCGCGTCCTCGCGTCTTCGCGCCTCGCGCCTTCACGCCTCCCCGCCTCCCCGCATCCCCGCATCCCCGCATCCCCGCATCCCCGCATCCCCGCATCCCCGCATCCCCGCCTCACACCTCACCATAGAGCTCAAGCAACTCACGCCATTCGCCGGTCAACTCTTCGCGGCGGGCGGCATAGTAGAAATGGGCCTCGCCATGTTCATCGAGGAAGACCAGATCAACTTGGCTCCGCATGGGGCGTAGGTAGCCCAAGTTGCCCCACCAGCGCACCTTCTCTTCATCCAGAGGTTGATCCTGCTGATACATGCGTGCGGCATACTCACGTACCGTACCAGGCTCAATATCTTGGAGGCGCCAGGGGACACCGCTGACATCGCCGGTGCGTAGGTTGCGGAAGATGTATTGGAGTTCACCTTCATCGTTGCGGGCAGCGTTGATCACCTCAATGCCGGTACGCGGACGTGGGACGCGGATGAGGCTCAGCCAAGCTTCGGTGAGCTTTTCGAGTGGCACCGCCGGGTAGTTCTGCTGACCATCGCCCTCTTTATCCTTCATTACCAGATCGAAGCGAGCATCGCCAGTGGGATCAAGTGTCACCTTCGCGAGGCCACCGCGCCCGCGCCAGCGCACCCGGCGCTCGCCCCAGATACTCGGTTCAGCAAGTTCCGTTGGGGCCTCAAGCGGTTCGAGGGGCTCTTCATGCCCAACCCCTGGTGGCAGCTCATCGGTTGGGTCAAAAGCTTGGGTCTCGGTTTCGATTGCATCGCCATTCCGTTCATTGAGCAGAGTCGCCCACGCATCACTCAGACCCCAATCGCTGACCCCAAAGAAGATGTGATCAATCACACCATTGGCATCGCGGTGAACGAGGTCGTACTTGGTGCGACTCCCCTGGCGATAGGCGCGCCAGAGGCCCAGGCGGCCCTTCCACTTCACTTGGCTCTGCAGATCAACCCGGCCATCGCGCAGATCCTCGTGGCGGCTAATTGCATAGGCCCACAGCCCCTGAGCGCGGTCGCGGGTGACTCCAGCGGTGGTACGCAGATCGCGCACCTCATAGAGCCAGACACCGCCGCGCTTTTGGGCGCTCACGATCTGCACCCCAGAGCGGGGCAGATCAATATCTTGGCCATTATCAAGGGGCGAAGAGGCCCCTTCAGCCAAGGCGCGGCGGCAGAGCTGAATAATCTCACCGCGATCAGCGGGGTGAGTTTCACCATCGCGGCGAATAGAGATCGAGCCATCGCTACCGACATAGGGCGGCGGTTCAGCGGCCTTCACCTCCACACGCATCACATCGTGGCCCTCATAGCTCATCAACTCAAAAGAGAGGTAGGGCTGAGGGGTCACATGTTCCGCCACACCCCGGCGCAACGCCTCACTCACATGGTCGGGCCGTTCCACGCCAACAACGCGCCCGCCGGGTTCACAGCCAATAATCAGCACACCGCCGCCGCTATTGGCAAGGGCAGCCACATCGCGCCAGAAAGCATAGGCGGCTGGAGGTTCACCAGCCAAAACCCGCAGAATTTGGCGTTCGGAGGAGCCACCAAAGCGGATCGCATCCACCGCCCACTGCTTCTGATCGCGCTTCGGCACACGCACACGGTCAAACTCTTGGCTACTAAGCAGGGCACGCAACGACTCAAAGCTATTATCGGGCAGCAGGAGTTCAACATAACGGTCGCCAATGCCGTGGCGATGCATCACATGGTTCTCGCTATCGGGCAGACGGCGCAGGCGGTGGGCATCGCTCCCCTGAATGCAAAACATACGCCGCTCATAATGTTCAGTCTTGCCATTATAGAAACCAGGCGACGTAAACTTCTCATGGTCGGTATAGAAATTAATAAACTCAAGGGCATGCAGATGGGCGCTTTGCGAAACCGCAATGCGTGCTTGGCCACTCGTACCCATACGCAGCGTCTCACTCACCACCCCATTGGGACCATTAACATGGGGCGCAATCACAAGACCGCCAGCGCGCGCAATAATCTCATAGGCTTCGGTCACATGGCGGGTATTGGTAACGCTACAAGCCCCCACCTTCAGTTGATCCGGGGGCACGCCCAATTGGAGCAAGGTCGCCTCAATCAAACTAATCGGGCGATCGGGGGGAAAGACACCCAAGATATGGGCACCAAAGTGCGAAGTAAACTCAAAACCGGGCAGAACGGTCAGTTTAGCCAATAAGCGGCGATACTCCTGAAGGCGTTGCTGCTCCTCTTCGGTCAAACGTCCTGCTGCTTCAAGGGTTTGCAGAAAATCCAGATCGCGCTGAAACAACTCATAGCCGTGGACAGTATTGTGATCAGTAAAGGCAATGATCTCCAGATCACGACGTTCAGCCTCTTGCAGAATATCAAGGTAGCTAACCTCAGGTTCGGCATAATCCTCAGAAGCGGGAGTGTGCAGATGCAAATCTGCGCGAATCCAACGCATCCCGTTGCGGTTCTCCGCGACGATACTCATAGGTTTTTAACTCCACAAACTTTACTTTAACTTTCTCACTCTTCAGGTCAACGTTCACTTTTTTGGCGCTTGTCGCGTGCGGATCGAATGCGACGCTGCGGTAGCCCTCCTTTCAGCCAGTTCACTGCTGGCAAGTCATGCTTGACACACAACAGCGGGGCCGTCAGGCCCACATTCAATGGTTAGCTCTTTGCATATGATACCGTAAAGCTCTCTCCTAGACAACAAGGAATTAGGGCGTAGTAGCAGCGATCTGCCCTAGAGATGGGTGTGACCAACATGTGTAGCTAGGGTGTGCGAGGGAGCTAGGTTCCCTTGCGCTCCCCCTCCGTTCGAACGGATTCACCAAACATCTGTCTCGTTGCACCCATCTGCTATGATAGGCTCTATGTTTGAACGTTCACGCGGGATCCCTATCTGGTTTTGGGGGGCGCTCTTGGCGGTGCTGCTGATTCTGCTCAGCACACGGGGCCGTTTTGCGCCCGCCAATGATGATTTGAGCCAAATTTTTGCTGCCCAGCCTACGCCGGCCAGCCTCGTGCCGGGTTTTACCCTGCCAAGCTTGACCTTGGGCAATCTGCCTAGTGAGCTAGAGCAGCGTGCCCGCGAACTGTTGGTGCGCTTGGGTGCGGGGGCTGCGGGCCGTCCGGTGGAGCCTCGGGCCGAGACGGCGCGCCTGCGCATTCACATCCAAGAGCTGCAACCAGTGAGTGGTGGTCTCCAGGTACTTGGGACGGTGACCAATCAGAGTAGTAACGACCTGTTGGTGCCGATTAGCGCCTTTGAGTTGCGCGATAGCAGCGGGGTGAGCTACAGCGCTGGGGGCGGGGCCAGCGTCACCTTGAGGCCAGGTGCCTCGACGCCCCTGGAGCTCTCGGTGCCGCTACCGGAGGATCGGGGGCTTCTGTTGATTACCAATTTGCCCCCCGATCCGCCCGTTGAGCAGCGCCTGATTGTGGTGCCGGGGGGATTGTAGATTTCAGATTATGGTATTACAGCTCTCGCAACAGCACCTCACGGTGTTCGGCGAGCCATTGCGAGAGGCGGCGGCCCTGGCCAAGCACTTCGAGGTGGTAGTCGGGTTCGGCATCGGAGGTCATGAGCACACGGCGCAGGTTGCCTTGCAGCCAGATGACTTCGATCAAGATTGGTAGGGCTGCCCGTTCGCCATCGGTCAGCGGTAGGGCTTCGTTGTAGCCTTCGATCAGATTGCGCGCCCGCGTGGCATCGAGTGGGCCGGCGTAGACCCCCCAGGGGTACCAGTCGTGGGGCGCAGGGCCGACGGCAAAGTCAACCATGGCATCGGCCAGATCAACCAAACGTGCATCAATGGTCACTTGATCGAAGTCAATCAGAGCCGCCACCACATCGCCCCGGAAGATCAGGTTGTCGCGGTGGACATCGCCGTGGATGAGGACATAGGGCAGCGACTCGTAGACCGCTTCGGGCAGGGCGCGCCGCAAATCGGAGG
The DNA here is from genome assembly GCF_002532535.1 of Candidatus Viridilinea mediisalina. Classification (GTDB taxonomy): domain Bacteria; phylum Chloroflexota; class Chloroflexia; order Chloroflexales; family Chloroflexaceae; genus Viridilinea; species Viridilinea mediisalina. The sequence continues at coordinate 17,906 of NZ_NQWI01000041.1, read as the reverse complement.
CGCGGCGATCATACCAGTTGAGTGGTACCATAAGATCGCCCATCACATCGCGCTCCATGATGCGCTCAATCAATCCGGGTAGCGATTGGGTGGTGTAGCGCGGCCCTTGGTAGGCGGGTGCATCGGGAAACCCCTCAACCGCACGGTGGTAGCGGGCTAAAATTGAGCCTGTACCACGAATATGTGCAGAGCGTTCAGCATTAAACTCGTCGCCATCAATGAAATTAAACACCTCAAAGATACGACCATCAAGTTCTACGGAGGTTTCACCAGAGCGGGTGGTCACTAAGCGCGGGGCAGGAAAACCACGCGCCCGCAGCCATGCCATGAGGCGATGGCGCAGGATGATCGAAGCACGTCCAATCTTGCGTTGATTGCGACGCACGACATACCGCCCCCTACTCGTCTCGGCGAAAGCGGTCTCGTTGACTACCCCGTGGCTCGCCGGCAGCGCCGAACGAACCGTTCCAAGGTCATAGTTCTGCAAGGCGCGCTCGACATCGTACTGTGTGAGCATCAGGAGGCTTCCCTAGCTGTTCGTCAAACGCTGATCTGACGGGGAGGGCAGGGTGCTTTGGCAGCGAAGTGCTTCTCATCCTCGCGCCCCTCCCGTGCCCATTATACGAAATGTTTGCCACCCTGGGCGCAGCAGATAGTGTACATGCCACAACCAACGCCGTTTTTGCTGCATAGAGCGGAGAGATATAGTGTATCATCCCTGAGGGATAGCCGAAAACCCGATAGCCGAAAAAGCGGTAGACTCTCTAAAAAACCCTCTGTGTCCTCTGTGCCTCTGTGGTGAAAACCCTCTGTGCCCTCTCCTTCAGCCGAAAAAGCGGTAGACTCTCTAAAAAACCCTCTGTGTCCTCTGTGCCTCTGTGGTGAAAACCCTCTGTGCTCTCTGTGCCCTCTCCTCTCCCTCTAAACTCATTATGATCTCCTCGCTCACAACGATATCCGCCCCACCAGCCCCCCAAGGGGAAGCACGCTACCGCATCCGAGGTGGCGAGCCGGTGGTGGGCCAAATTCGCGCCCTGGGTGCGAAGAATTTTACGACGAAGGCGTTGGTGGCGGCGCTGCTTGGTACGTCGCCTACATGTTTGACCAATGTGCCGCCGATTGGCGATGTGGCAATTACCCGCGAGATGTTGGTGGCGATTGGTGTGCGTGTCACTGCCGAGGGTGATGCGCTGACGATTGATCCGGCGGCGCTCGCCTCGGCTCAGGTGCCTATTCCCGATTCGGGGAGTAACCGGATTCCTATTCTGCTGCTGGGCGCACTGCTGCACCGCTTTGATGAGGTGGCTGTGCCGGTCTTGGGTGGCTGCCGCATCGGTGAGCGCCCGGTGGATTTCCATCTGAACGCGATTGAGCAGTTTGGTGGGATTGTAAGCACCACCGCCGAGGGCTATCTGGCGCGACGGCGCGGACGTTTGCGTGGCACGCAGATCAAGTTGCCCTATCCGAGTGTGGGTGCAACCGAGACCTGCCTCTTCCTCAGTGTGCTGGCTGAGGGGCGCAGTGTAATCGCTAATGCCGCAATAGAGCCTGAGATTATTGATCTGATTACGATGCTGCGTGCGATGGGCGCGGTGATCTTTACCTCGGCTGGGCGCGAGATTCGCGTTGAAGGGGTGCCGCAGTTGTGGGGCACGCGCATGCCCATCTTGGGAGATCGCATCGAAGCGGCCTCGTGGGCCTGCCTCGCTGGTGCCTCCGATGGCGATATTACGGTCACCGGCATCAATCCCAACAATCTGGGCAATTTCTTGGCCTACTTCCAGCAGGTGGGCGGCGGTTTTGAACTGCTCGATAATGATAGCGTGCGTTTCTTTCGTCGTGGCCCGCTTCAGCCCACCGTGGTTGAAACCGATGTCTATCCTGGGTTCTCGACCGACTGGCAGCAGCCGTTTGCGATAATGCTCACCCAAGCCAATGGCATTTCGATTATTCACGAGACGGTCTACGAGAATCGTTTTGGCTACCTCAAGGCACTCAATGCGCTTGGGGCCAATACCCAGCTTACCACCCATTGTCTTGGCGGGCTGCCCTGTCGCTACCGCGACGCCAACCATGAGCATAGTGCGATCATTGTGGGGCCAACGCCACTCTATGCCGAAGGCCATGAGATAACCATTCCCGACCTACGGGCCGGGTTGGCCTATATCATTGCTGCCGCAATTGCCCACGGCACCTCCTTTATTCGTGGTGTACCGATGCTCGAACGGGGCTACGGCGATGTGGTGCCGCGCCTCGCACGCATGAACCTGAAGATCGAACGTATCTGGGAAGCGTGAGGGTTGTATGGCAGAAGAGAACATCACCCGCTTTACCACCTCCAACGGAATTCGGATCTACCGCATTCCCTTGCGGGTCTTTCCGAGCCTCTGGGCCTACGCCCATCTGGTGATCGCTGGCGATTATCTGGCCCTCGTGGATGTGGGCAGTGGCCAGGGTTCAAGTGATGAGCAACTGCGGGCCGGTATGGCGGCGATTGCCGATGAGTGGGACGAGGCGGTAAGCTGGGCCGACCTCAATCGCATTGTGATTACCCATGCCCATATTGATCACCACGGTGGCTTGAATATGGTGCGCCATTTGACCGATGCGCCCATTGCGGTGCATGAACTGGATCGCCGCGTGCTGATCAAGCATGATGAGCGTTTGGCGCTCACCCGCTTCCGCCTGGGGGTCTTTCTGCGGCGGGCGGGCTTTGATGAGGCCCACCGCATGCGGCTGCTCAAGATGTACAGCGGGGGCAAACATCTCTTCCAATCGCTGCCAGTGCAGGATGTGATGCGTGATGGCGATCTGCTCGATGGGCTCTTTCGCGTCATCCATGTGCCGGGCCATTGCCCTGGGCATGTCTGCTTGCAGCTTGACAATATCCTCCTGACTGCCGACCATGTCCTGCCGGGGGTAGCGATCTTCCTCTCGCCCGAAAGCCTCACCGCCTCAACTGGGGTGGATCACTTTCTCCAATCGCTGCGTAAAGTTGCCCAAGTACAAGGGGTGGAACTCTGCTTAGGCGGCCATGATCGCCCCGTGCAGGATGTAGGCGCAGCCATTGCCCGCATCGAACGCACCCAACAGCAGCGTATCCAGCGCATCTATGAGGCATGCGCTGAACCACACAGCATCGCCTCACTCACGCACAAACTCTACCCCTCGGTTGGCGACTACGATGAACTCTTGGCCATCCAGAAAGTCGGAGCCTACCTTGAGTATCTCGACCAACGCGGCATGCTGGAGGTCGCCAATCTCGAAGAGGTCGCCGAGGATGAACGTGGCGTGCCGCGCTATCGGGCGGTGTGATACCATTTACGATTGTAGATTGTAGATTGTAGATTGTAGATTGCCGAACATGGCTTCCCAATGGGCGTTAGCGTTCTTGATAATAAGGACAACCATGAACCAAGCATCACTACCCACGCCCCTCACCGATCTCCGTAAACGCGCACCACAGGCGCGAGCCTTGATTCGCGAGGTGTTGGAGGAGTTGGTGGGGCCGGTAGAATTGCGCTACGAATTCTACCGCGAGTGGAATGGCTGCTGGAAAGTACGCACCGAGTTTAGTGGCTCAGCGAAGGGGCGCTTGGAATTTACGCTGCTCGATACGCCCAGTGGTGGCATGCTGGCCCTGCCCCGCCCGCTGCCAGAACGCTGGCGTCTGCAGACCGGCATTAAGGCCAGCGATGGGACGCGCTGGACCCTGAGTGAAACGGGGGAATTGCGTGCTTTTGGGTAGTACGACAATCGCGCTTGCCGATCTGATTGCGCTCTTGCGCGACAATGTGAGCAATCAGCTCAAGAAGGATTTTGTTGGCAAGGGCCAGATCATTGATCTGATGCTTATTACGGCCCTAGCCCGCGAACATCTCTTGCTTGTGGGGCCGCCTGGTACCGCTAAGTCGGAGTTGATCAAGCGCTTTGTGGTGCTCTTGGGCGCACGTAAGGATGCGGGCGAGCTCTTTGAGTATCTGCTTACCCGCTTCACCGAACCCAACGAGATCTTTGGCCCGGTCAATATCAAGGAGTTTCAAGCTGGAACCTTTACGCGCAATATTGACCGCGCTTTGCCCCAAGCGCGCATCGCCTTCCTTGATGAGGTCTTTAAGGCCAATAGCGCCATTCTCAACGCTTTGCTCACGATTCTCAATGAACGCTTTTATTTTAATGGCTTAGAACAGATCAACGTGCCACTAATCAGTGTCTATGGAGCGACCAACGAGGTGCCTGAGGGTGATGATCTAGCCGCACTCTATGATCGTTTTTTGCTGCGGGTACGCACTGATAATGTGGATGAACGGCAGTTCCGTGATCTGCTTGCGGCAGGATGGAAGATGGAGCGTGAACGGATCAAATTGGGGCGCAACGAGACACTGGTGCCGATTCTCGATAGCCTCGATCAGTTGCAGATCGCCTATGATGCACTTGAGCAGATTGACCTCGTGCCGATCTTCGACGACTACCGCGAACTGGTGCGTCAGATTCGCGCCGAAGGGATCAGCCTCAGTGATCGTCGGGCCGTCAAATTGCTCAAATTGGTCGCCGCCGCCGCCCTGCTACGCGGCGAACAACAGGCCAGTGCAGCCGACCTCTGGGTACTCTTGCACATCTGGAACCACCCTGAACAGATTGCGGCCTTGCAAGCGATTGTGGGGCCAGTGGTTGAACAAGCGGGCGGCCAAGCCATCAGCGCCGAGCGCCCACTTGCCGAATTGAGCCACGAATTGGCCCAACTCAGCGCCCGCGCCACCGCCGCCGCACCCAATATCGCCTATACAACCACCTACTACACCGCCCTACTCCACGACCTTGAGCGCACCCGTCAAGAGCTACTCGACCACAGCGCTGCCCGGCGCACCGACGCCCCTCAACACGATTGGCAAGCCTTGGTCATGCAGACAGAGCAGATTATTGATCTGGTTCTGGATCAGCTTGAGTTGGTGTGATGTGATGTGTTGTACGCATTACGTTTGTTCCTCCGTTCCTCTGTGTCCCTCACAACTTCAACGACGGATTCACATCTGTAGCCCACACATTCGTACTATCTGCATCGTAGCGGTAGAAGGCTGCTGCGGCTACCATGGCGGCATTGTCGGTGCAGAGGGCGAGGGGCGGGCAGCGCACCGGCACCGTGGCGCGGCGGGTGAGTTCTTCGCGGAGGCGTAGATTGGCCGCGACCCCGCCCGCCAGAATGATTGCGGCTGCATTGTAGCGTGCTGCCGCCTCGACCGCCTTGGTGGTCAGGACATCTACCACCGATTCTTGGAAGGCGTGGGCCATCTGGGCAACAAAGGTGCTGTCGAGGCTGACGGTGGGCTGTTGTGCTGGTTCGGGGGCTGGGGGGGGCGGCGGATTGGTTGCTGGTGGCACGGCACGCCCGCCTTGACGCCGCTCGCTCGCGCCTTGACGCGGCAGGCGCTCGCTCAAATCTTGGCGCTCTTGTACCTTGTGCAGCACGGCGGTCTTGAGGCCACTAAAGGAGAAATCGAAGCTATCGCGCAGCCAAGCGCGCGGCAGCACGCCCGCCGGGGTTGCGCCGAGCGCAGCCTGCTGAAGCGCAGGGCCGCCTGGGTAGCCCAGGCCCAGAATGCGCGCCACCTTATCGAAGGCTTCACCCACCGCATCATCGCGGGTCTGACCAAGCAACTGGTAGTCGCCATGATCGCGTAGCAACGCCAGGATGGTATGGCCGCCCGACACGATCAAGGCCACCAGCGGGAAGGGCGGCTCGTCGGAACCATTGCCCGGCTCAGGCTCACTGCGCTTAAGGCTCTTCAAACGCCGTTCGCCATTGGTTTGCTGCTTGCCATTCTCGGTCTTGATCCAACTGGCATAGATATGAGCATCCAGGTGATTGACCGGAATAAAGGGCAGGTTACGCTGCCACGCCATCGCTTTGGCCGCATTGAGGCCAGTGAGCAGCGCCCCACTGAGGCCGGGGCCACAGGTGGCGGCAATGGCGTGGATGCCATCCCAGCCCTCGGGGACCGCTCGTAGCGCCTCATTGACCACGGGTACCAGGCTGAGCATATGTTGACGCGACGCCACTTCGGGCACCACGCCGCCAAAACGCTGGTGCAGTTCCATTTGCGAAGCGACAACATTGGACAACATCGTGCGCCCACCGCGCACCACCGCAGCAGCAGTCTCGTCACATGAGGTTTCGAGGGCGAGAATGGTAAAATCTTCAGGCAAAACATTCATAGTTGAGCTACCCTAGCTGCCGCCACAAGTGATGCTAGGGCGACAACTTCGCTAATTTCGCAGAGGGCACCATAGGTATCGCCGGTCAACCCGCCCAGTTCGCGGGTCCACCATGTGGCCAGCAGACCGGCCACGAGCGCCACCAGCAGCATGGTTACGAGGCCCGCCATGCCTGCAATCACTATTGTACCAGCAGCAGCAAAGCCACTGGCAATGATCATGGTGCGCGGGCGCAGGTGATCACGAAAGCTACGCCCAAGGCTACTGCTGCTTGCAAGTGGAAAGGCAGCCATGCTGAAGAGTGTAATCCAACGGCCTAGCAGTGGCGCAATGAGCAACGCCTGCCACCAGAGCGCCCCGGCTTCAGCGAGGAGCGCAAATTTGAGCAGCAGTACCGCAATGATCGCATTGACCCCCATCGCGCCGATGTGGCTATCCTTCATGATCTCCAATTTGCGCTCGCGGGGTCGCCAACTGGTGATGCCATCAAAGGTGTCACTCAACCCATCGAGGTGCAACCCGCCGCTCAGGAGCGCCCACGCGACCACAAGCAGTGCGGCGCTCGTGAGGCTGCCCCAGAGTTGACCAGCCAGCCAGCCCAGGGGCAGCAGCACCAGGCCAATGGTCAGACCAACCGCCGGAAACCAGGGCAGCGCCCGCAGCATCGTCTGGTCATCATTCTGCGGCAACCAACCCAGCGGCAGCGTCGTCATGAAGCGCAGCGCGGCAATGAAGGGCAGCAGCAATTGCATGATGTGTATACCCGCCTCCCGCTGCTTTCGGAGCGAGTTTCGGAAGAGATAGCGATGAAGGGCAAGGCAAGCACCGTCGTTAGATGCTGTCTGAAAAGTCTATGGGTTGGCGTTGGAGTGCCGGCTTCAGCCGGCTAAAGCCGGCACTCCAACGCACGCCACGTCGTGTGCAACAACATGAAGCCCCTTTTCAGACAGCTTCTTAGCACTCCCTCAGTTCAAAACTCTGTGATCTCGGTGCCTCTGTGGTTCAATGCTCTGTACCTCTGCGCGACCCTCTTTGTGGTTCAATGCTCTGTACCTCACGCCTGACCTTCACAGAGCCGTGGAACCTCATTGATCACCCGCGTAATCACGCCTGAGGGATAGATATCGAGGCAAGTAATACTCCCCAAATCTACACGCCAATGCCAATGGCGTCCGGGGGCCAGCCCAAAGCTCTCGCAGAGTACCAGTTGGATGGGGGTGGCGTGGGTTACAACTAGCACACGGCCACCAGCGTAATCACGCAGCAGGACGCGCCAAGCCTCGGCGATACGCGCATAGGCTTCGGCGAGACTCTCGCCCCCTTGGGCGCGGCCATTGATCCCTTGGCTCCAGCGGGCACGCACCTCATCGGGGTAGCGTTCTAAGACCTCTTTGTAAGTCAACCCCTCCCAACGCCCGTGGTCAACTTCAGCCCAGCGCCCATCAAGGCGCACGGTCATACCGCGTCGCCCAGCCAGAATTCCCTGTGCGGTCTGTTGTGTACGAGGCGCAGGGCTCACAATGGCGACGGTAAAGGGAATGCGCTTGAGCCGAGCGGCCAACGCATCAATCTGACGCTGCCCATAAGCCGTCAGCGGACTATCGCCACGACCCTGGTAGCGGCGCTCAAGGTTGTTACGGGTCTGGCCATGGCGAACAAGCCAGATACTAGTGCGCACAGATCGGTATCCTCGGGGTCATGGGAGCTTGGCACCCACACCCCCCCATAGCAATGGGGTGGATGGGCAAGGCTTGGCCTCGCGCATCTTTAACCAAATGGTAACGTATCATCGCAAAGCGTATCCTAGCACAGGCTGATAGAGGCGTCAATTATATTGGGCGCTGCACAAGTAGGCCGCATATGCTACAATGTCGCCTGTTGGGATAGTTCCGCAGAAGGAGATCCCCTTATGACTAAACAGACCATCCGTGACGTAGAGTGGGCCGGTAAGCGGGCCCTTGTGCGTGTAGACTTCAATGTGCCCCAGGATGATGCGGGTAATGTGACTGATGATACGCGCATTCGCGCCGCCCTGCCGACCATTCGCTACCTGTTGGAGCATGGCGCCAATGGCGTTGTGTTGATGTCCCACCTCGGTCGGCCCAAGGGTAAAGTCAACCCCAAGTACAGCATGCGCCCTGTGGTTGAACGCCTCTTTGAGCTGCTGCCCGAAGCCCACGAGGTACGCAAGACCGAGGCGATCACCGGTGCGGCGGCGGAGGCTGCGGCCTCGGTGCTCAGGCCGGGTATGGTGCTCATGCTGGAGAATACCCGCTTCGATCCACGCGAAGAGAAGAATGATCCCGCGATGGCCGCCGAGTTGGCCCGCTTGGGTGATGTCTTCGTCAATGATGCCTTCGGGGCCGCCCATCGCGCCAATGTCTCTACTGAAGGTGTCGCCCACCATCTGCCCGCCGTCGCTGGCTTCTTGCTGGAAAAGGAGTTGGCCTACATCGGCGGGGCGCTCGAACAGCCTCAACGCCCCTTTGTGACCATCATCGGCGGAGCGAAGATTAGCGATAAGATCAATGTAATCGACAATCTGCTCGGCAAGGTTGATGCGCTGCTGATCGGCGGAGGTATGGCCAACACCTTCCTCCTTGCGGAGGGTAAGCAACTCGGCGATTCACTCGTAGAACCGGAGAGCGTCGAGATTGCACGCAACCTCTTGGCCAAAGCTAAGAACGCCGGGGTGCGCCTGCTGCTGCCGAGCGATGCGCTGATCGCCGATGCCTTTAGTGCCGACGCCCAGACCAAGGTGGTCGCTGTGGATGCCATCCCCGCTGGTTGGCGCATGCTCGACATTGGCCCCGAGACGGCCAAGGCCTACAGCGCCGAAGTGGTCGCCGCGAAACTGGTGATCTGGAATGGGCCCATGGGAGTCTTTGAACTGGAGCCCTTCGCCGCTGGCACTCGCGCAATTGCCCAAGCCATGGCCGATGCGGTTGATGCCGGTGCCACGACGATCGTCGGTGGGGGCGACTCGGTCGCCGCCGTCGAGCAGGCTGGCCTTGCCGCGCGCATGTCCCACGTCTCCACCGGCGGCGGTGCCTCCCTTGAACTGCTGGAGGGCAAAGTGCTACCGGGCGTGGCCGCCCTTGCGGAGAAGTAGGGGCGCTGCGTGTGGCGCACAGCGCTCTGTTTGACGCAAAGGCGCAAGGGCGCAAACTAGCGGCGACGCGGTGGCTGAGCCTGTCGAAGCCACCGCGTCGCACCACCCACGACTTTCAGTTTCTGAACCCTATGCTCCCCACCCCACGCATCCTGTTGCTCCTCTTAGGGGCTGTACCACTGATTGCATTGGCTGCTTGGGCGCCAGGGCTGGTATGGGTTGCGGTTGTCTATGTGCTGGTGGTGCTTGGCTTGGCTATCAGTGATGGCGTTATGGTGGTGCGCCAGCAGCAGGTTGAGGTTGAACGGGTGCATGAGCCGCGCCTTTCGCTGGGGGCCGAGAATCTGATTACGCTGATTCTGGCGAATGCGACCCCACGGGTGGTGCGTTTTACCCTGCGTGATGAGCATCCCCACGAGTTTGTGGCCGATGCTACGTTTCTTGAGGGGAGCATTGCGCCCTATGATGTTGCTGAGGTACGCTACCATCTGCGCCCGCCCCGCCGTGGCGATTATGCCTTTGGCGATCTGACGGTGCGCTTCGCTGGGCCTTTGGGCGCAGTGCTGCGCCAAGTGCGCTACCCGCTCGCCGCCCCCGTTAAGGTCTATCCCAACATCCTTGAGCTGCGGAAGTACGACCTGATGGCGCGCAAAGGCCACCTGCACGAGTTGGGCCTGCGCGTCTCGCGTACCCGTGGTCCCGGTGGCGAGTTTGAGCGCCTCCGCGACTATAGCGCCGATGATGAGTTTCGGCGCATCAATTGGAAGGCGACGGCGCGGCGCGGTAAGCTCATTGCCGCTGAGTATGAGACCGAACGCAGCCAACATGTTGTCTGTGTGCTCGACTGTGGCCGCCTCATGGCCCCGCCCGTCGCTGAGTTGATGCGGATTGACTATGCGGTCAATACGGCCCTGATGCTTAGTTATGTCGCGGGCTTGCGGGGCGACCATGTGGGCCTGCTTGCGTTCGCCGATGATGTACGCAGCTACATCGCCCCCCGACGCGGTAAACCGCAGTTTCAAGCCATCCTTGAGGGGCTCTACAACCTGCAACCTGAGCCGGTGGAGGCCAACCACGGGGCGGCCCTCGAATATCTGGCCCGCCGTCAGCGCCGCCGCGCCCTGATTGTGCTCTTCACCGACCTTGCGACCCCTGAAACCGCCGGGCCACTGGTGAGCCACCTGACGCGCTTGGCACGCCACCATTTGCCGCTCTGTGTCACCATCAGCGATCCCTTCCTCAGCAGTGCCAGCGGCCAACCCCCGCGTGACAGCACCAGCCTCTATCAGCGCGTCGTCGCCGAAGGTCTGCTTGATGAACGCCGCGCCCTGCTGGATCGCATGCAGCGCGGCGGTGTCCAGACCATTGACGTCCCTGCCGACCGGCTTAGTGTGGGGGTGGTAAATACCTATTTACGCCTCAAAGCTCAGGGACGTTTGTAGATTGTAGATTGTAGATTGTAGATTGTAGATTGCCGAACATGGCGTCCCAATCGTTTCATTGTCTCGTCTTCCGTGCTACGATAAGACGCTGGTAGAGTTGCTCCAACTCGGCTGCGAGCCGATTGGCGTCGTAGCGTTCCAGTACCTCCTGCCGCCCCGTGGCAGCGAGGCGCTGGGCCAATGGCTGATCACGCAACAGGCGGATGATCGCTACCGCCAGTGCATCCACATCACCATACGGTGTTAGGAGGCCAGTCTGTTCGTGGCTGATGACCTCGTTACCCGCCATGACATCTGTAGTCACCACGGGGGCACCTGCGAGTAGCGCTTCGATCAGGGGGATGCCAAAGCCTTCGTAGCGGCTGGGGGCCACTACCACCGTCGCCGAGCGCAGCAGGGCCATCTTTTCTGCCTCACTCACCCGCCCGCGCAGTTCAATCCGTTCAGCCACGCCGCCCTCACGGGCCAGACGCCAGAATTCCGCCTCATCAGCCCGGTTGTGGCTCACACAGATGCAGCGGACTGTGGGAACCGCCTTCATAACGGCGGGTAACGCCCGTAGCAAAAGATCGTAACCTTTACGCGGCACCAACTGGCCAATAAAGAGCAGCGTGGGCACTTCACTGGGTATGTTCTCTGCTTGCTGGCTTGCCACGTCCTCCAGATCAAGCGCATTGGGCAACACACTGATCTTCAACGGATGCACCCCAATCCGCGCCAACAGATCACGTTCGCCATACGAGAGCGCAACGACCCGATCAACCCAGAGCAGCGGGGCGTGGATCAGATAGTTACGTAGCGTGCGACGTGGATGGGCACCTGTAGCCAAGCGGCGCACCAGACGCCCCGGCGTGGTCAGCAGATTATGGTAGCGCAACGGCGCTTCCAAAGGCCGCTCACGATCAACCACAAGATCGCCATCATGCAACAGGCCATGCACCGTTAGCACCGTGGGAATACCCATACGCCGAGCGGCCAAAACGGTCTGAAAGCCCAGCAGACTACGCAAATGGTGCAGGTGTATGATCTGCGGGCGGTCGGCGTGATATAGCCGCAAGAGCGCCTCGGGCGCAAAAAACCCATAGGTTGGTGCGCGATGCACCGCAATCCCAGCGGGCAACCACTCGTGGCGTAGCGTCTGCCCAGCATAACGCCGGTCGCGGTACTCATGGGCCACAACCGTATGACCACGGCGTACCAACGCCCGCGCCTGAAGTTGCTCCGGGCGACTGGGGAAAGCGGGATCAAAGCCGTAGGTGCTGACGATCAGGATGTGCATAGATCTTGCTTGCGGCGGGTGAGGCTTCGCCGAGACATGAGCGGCTTTCGGGCGGCTTTTTAGAGATGCAGAGAATTGAACCACAGAGGCACCGAGAACACAGAGAAGGGTGTGGCTATCACCATTGTTGGCACGCTCTTCGTTATCATCTCTGTGCCCTCGGTGTCTCTGTGGTTCAATCCTAAGTACCTCTTCTTATTGGTGTTTTGAACCCCTTGTTCAAAAAAACTCTCTACCTGAAAACGGAACCCGGTTCCCTCCCACCCTACGATACACCCTTTCCACCCGTTCGGCCACGGCGGGCCAGGTGAATTGGGCGGCCCACGCGGGTGCGGCTTCTGCCATGCTACCACGGAGCGCCCGATCTTCAAGCAGGTTGCCTGCCGCTTGCGCGAGGGCTGCTGCGTCGCGGGGGGGGTAGAGCAGGCCCGTGCGCCCTTCGTCTACCACTTCGGGGAAGCCGCCAAAACGTGAGGCTACGACTGGCAGCCCACAGGCTTGTGCTTCAACCAGGCCGATGCCGAAGGTTTCGCTGGCATGGCTGGTGGCGACGAGTAAGTCGGCACTGCTGTAGATGCGCGGTAGTTCGCGCCGTTCCACGGCGCCGAGCCAGTGGAGCCGTGATGTCACAGCGAGTTGGCTGACGAGCTTGGTCAGGCGGGCGCGATCTTCGCCATCACCCGCGACGGCAAGGTGAACGCCTGGCAGCAGCGCAAGGGCGCGAATGGCGGTCTCAAGCCCCTTCCAAGGCTGCAAGCGCCCGACGAAGAGGAGCAGTGGGGCGTCGGCGGCGATGCCCAAGGCGGGGCGCAGGCGCGCATCACGCGGCTGCGGGCGAAAGAGCTGTGTGTCTATGCCGTTGAAGATCACCGTCGGTGTAAAGCCGTAGCGCCGCGCCACGGTTGCGGCGTTGAAGTGTGAACAAGAGACCGCACCGTCCATCTGGCGGGCGAGGAGGCGGTCGCCACGATAAAAATCCTCGCCGTGGCAGCCCAGCAGCACTTTGGCCCCGCTCAAGCGCCGCGCCAGAATGGCTGGCCCCATGTCGTAGGGCTTTTGTAGATGGATAATGTCGTAGCGCCCAGCAACAAGTGCAGGCAGCGCCGCAACAGCCATAGTTAAGCGTTCAGCCAACTTGGCTTCGGCGTAGGCACGGCGCAACGGCGGCACTGCCTGGAAAAGACGCCGCGAGACAAAGGGGAAGGTAAGGACGCGCACGCCAGGGCCAGCCTCGCGGCGCGGCCCCACCCCACCCAATACCGTCACCGCATGGCCACGCCCGGCCAATTCACGGGCCAAATCCCAGACGAAACTCTCGACCCCGCCAAAGCGGGTGGTGGTGGTCAGGTTGTAGAGGGCTACATTCATAGAGTTAAAATTTTTTCTTTCGTGTTGACGGCTTCGCCGTCAACACGAAAGAAAAAAGCGGGTGTGGGGCGTAGCCCCAACAACATTCCCGCTGTAGGTTGTGGGGCAACTTTGTTGCCCCACAACCTACAGCACCTTCATAATCCAGCGTTTCATTGGCAGCTTCATGCGTTCCAGTTGGGTGCGATCCTGGGGATCGAGCCCACCGAGTAGGCGCAGGGCGGCAAAGAAGGCCGCTGCGCCCACTGCGGCCAAGCCCAAGAGCCAGCCCGCCTCAATGAGCCGTTCGCCCAGATTGGCCTCCGTGGGTAGCGGGGGCAGCAGACCCCGCGTGGCCAAAATGAGCAGCCCCATCGCCAATGTCGCACCACAGACGCGCAGCGTGAAGCGCCAGGGCCAGCGTAGCCCCAATAGCCGCATGCCGCTCGCGGTTACCCAGAGCCCCGAACCAACACGGGCCAAACCAAAGGCCAACGCGACTCCGACGATGCCCACCATGGGCGGCAACAGCCAGGCTAAGGGTAACACAACCGCCAGCGTAATCAGACGTGAGGCGATAATGACAGGCAGCCGTTCGTAGACAATCAGTGCGTTGTGGGCGGTGGTGAGCAGACATTCGATGAAGAGGCATGGCACGAGTACCCAGACAATCGGCGCGGCCACGAGGTATTGCGGGCTGATCACCAAGAGGGCCGGTTCGGCTAGTAGCATCAACCCAACGCCACCAGGTACTAAAAGCAGCAACTGGAGGCGCACGAGCGATTGGTATGCGCCATTGAGTGTGCCGCCTTCGCCCTGGCGCACCCGCGCAAAAAGGGGTACCTGCACGCCCACCATTGGCGTATAGAGGTAGCTCAACGCCATGCCCACGAGCGCACTGCCCGCCCAGATGATCGCCACATCGCCGAGATCGCCGGCTAAAAAGAGGGCAAAGTTGACACTCGCAATCATATCGGTGGCGGTCATGAGGAAGGAGACCGCCGAGTAGCGGATGAAGCCCTGCGGCAACCATGTGCGCCATGCGTGCCACGGCGCAGCGGCCACAGGCGTCGCGGCGTCGCCCTGCAACTCGCGGCGCAGACGTAGCACCTGCCAAACCGCCAGGATCACCGCGATGGTCGGGGCCAGCACCATTGCCCCCAAGACCCCCAGAATATCCCAGCCCGCTAAGATTGCCGCGACGATCAGCACCTGGGGCAAGAGCTTCGCCGCGAGATCGATGCTATTCCAGGCCCGCTGCTTAAAGAAGCTGCTCAGGTAGGCCATGAGCATGTTGTAGCAGATGCCGAGAAAGAGCAGTGCTACAATCGTCGTCGCCAAGAGCCAAGCGTAGCGCGTAACAAAATCGAGCAGCACCGCCTGGCTCACCCCATCAAGGCGCTCATCGCCGGTAATCAGCCCGTGCAGGTAACCAACAAAGTTGGGCTGAAAGATCAGCAGCCCACCGGCTACCATGAGCAGCAGAGCGATCTTGGCCGCCAAAATGATTTGCAACAGGCGCAGCGTGGCCAAGGCCCCCCCGGCCCGATTGGTCTCAGGAATATACTTGGGCAGCGCCCGCGTCGTACCAAGATCAACGCCGGTACCCAAGACCTTACTCGCCCCGCTGACAATCGCCAGCAGACCAAAACTGGCCAGCGAGAGTTGGTTCAACTTCACCAGCGTAGCCAACACCTCGGCCAACAGACGCAACGGCACAAAGAGCGTATTCCAGACAACCGCCTTCGAGACCTGCGTCGCTAACGAGGGGCTTTTGGAGACTTTCATGGATATGAGTATAACCTTAATCACAGAGATGCAGAGATACAGAGGTTTTCACCACAGAGGCACAGAGAGCACAGAGTATTGAACCACAGAGGCACAGAGAGCACAGAGTATTGAACCACAGAGGCACAGAGAGCACAGAGTC
>NZ_NQWI01000041.1:0-2456 GCF_002532535.1 Candidatus Viridilinea mediisalina | reverse complement strand
TTCTGTGGTGAAAATCTCTGTGCCTCTGTGGTGAAAATCTCTGTGCCTCTGTGGTGAAAATCTCTGTGCCTCTGTGGTTCAATACTCTGTACCTCTGCACCTCGCTCCTACCTCACCTCAAGCAGCACCACACTCAACATGCGCCCTGGCGCTTGCGCTTCAGGTTCAGCCGGGGCGCTCAGGGAGAGGCGCTGCTCGCCGGGCGGTAGCAACAGGTGCAGCGTGCGAGCCTGGGGTTCGGCAGAAACCGGAATGGGCCACTGGTCAAGCCACATTTCATCAAGCATAAGCGTCAACTCACGCGGCTCCTGGTAGCTCTTCAAGGCGAGGTGCAGCGCAAAACGCTGTGGTTCTGCATCAGGATTAAAGAGGCGCAATTCAGCCTGCTCACTCATCCAGCGCCAGCGTCGTCCATCCTGATACTCTTCGGGATGCCAGCCGTCCCCAAAGAAGGCAAAGGGTCGCGGCGCAACGACAGGTACCGGGAAGGCCGTCAGGGTTTCATCGCTATAGATGGGCGCAACCCCGGGTAGCACTTGGCTTATGGCTTCAGCCACAAGCGGGCGACGTTCAGGATGCATGGCATCCCAATTAACAATAACCTGACGGATTTGATAGTAATTAAAGATCGCTACTGCTGTACCGGCTGGATCAAGCATCTGTTCACGTTCAGGCTGGAGGTGCAAGAAGGAGCGAATACCGGGGGCAACCAGCAGATCATAGGCGGGCGTGCGCGCCAGATAGCCACCAATAAGCGTTGCGCCATGAGTCATTTGCGCCTTTTGGGGCTGCACATTCTTATACAGGGGCACCGGCACATGGAGCAGCACGCCATCTTCAGGGCCAAGGGTGTGGTAGTAGGGATGGATTGCAGCCGAATGGTTCTGCCGCTGCATTGGCAGCAGTTCAAACAGGCAGAGCGCAATGATCACAACGGCAACACTGTGCTGGCGTTGACCAGCGCGGGCCAAGAGTTCACGAACACCTAGCGCAACCAAGGGGGCCAGTGCGAGGGTGGTGAGCATGGTGAAACGCATGGGGCGCAGGCCAAAGGCGGCACCGGGCAAGGCTTGGATCAGTTGGTAGGGCAAGGGAATGCCTGTGCGCCAGGTGGCCACCAGGAGCTCTGGCCCCAACGCAAAGAGCATACCCACACCCGCGAGGATCGCCCAGCGCCAAGCGAGCCTACGGGCCATGCCGAGCCCTAATGCAGCCAAGAGCAGAATCGTATAACCCAGGGCCACATTCCAATCACCACTGAGTTGGTGCCATCCTGCCCCCGCCGTTCGGTGTACCAATGGCCCCCAAAGTGGGTGCAAATAGCTTGGTAGCGCAAAATCAACCAGGTTGGCCGAATAGGCGCGCAAATCTTCTGGATTAACCGCATCCAAGCTGCGGTCATCCCTATAGAGGCTCCAAAGGCCCGGCAGCAGTGCCGGAGCGAGCAAGAGTAGCGCTAGGGCACCAATCATGGCCCATTGGCGCACGGCTACCACCCAAGGGCGTTGCCACCAGAGCAGTGCAAAGATGCTGCTCCAGACCAACATAAAGAGCAGGTAGTACCAACTGGTATAACCAGTCAGCGCCAGCATCAGGCCCGCCAGCAGCGCATCGCGCACACGCCGATCTTCCACGGCACGTAGCGCAAAGAAGGCATAGAAAGCGGGCCATTGCAGCGCAATCAGTTCCAGTTGACCATCATAGAGCCGCGTGAGGTGGAAGGGCGACCAAGCAAAGGCCAAGCCACCCACGAGGGCCGCCAGGTGATGGCCGGTCACCCGCAGAGCGAGGAGGTAACCCGCTACACCTGCCAGCACAAAGGCGAGCAAGACGACGCTGTTGTAGCCTGCCACCGGCCCAAAGGCAAGCGTGATCGGCAGCACCAGTATGCCATTACTCAGATTGAGCGGCTGCACATAGAGCAACGCCTGATCGGGATGGTAGAGCAACGGCGTCACAAAGGGATTCTGGCCGGTAGTAATGGCTTGAGCCGCCCACCAGAGGTGCCACACATTCTGCCAGCCATCCATGTTCGCAATCGGGCCACCCATAATCGCCGTGGCAAAATAAGGCAGCACCGGCCCCAAGGTGATCAAGCTGAGCAAGAGGTAAATGGTGGTGGCCGCAAGGAGCCAAACTGTATTGCGATCTATGTACTCACGTTTCACAAAGGCTCCTACGATGTTTGTTAGAGAGGAGGCGAGGGCGCGAAGATGCGAGGATGCGAAGCCAGCACATCCTCGCGTCCTCGCGTCCTCGCCTCCTCGCGCCCTCGCCTCCTCGCGCCCTCGCCTCCTCGCCTCCTCGCCTCCTCGCCTCCTCGCCTCCTCGCCTCCTCGCCTCCTCGCCTCCTCGCCTCCTCGCCTCCTCGCCTCCTCGCCTCCTCGCCTCCTCGCCTCCTCGCCTCCTCGCCTCCTCGCCTCCTCGCCTCCTCGCCTCCTCGCCTCCTCGCCTCC
>NZ_NQWI01000040.1:16495-40986 GCF_002532535.1 Candidatus Viridilinea mediisalina | reverse complement strand
AATGGTCTTCCAGTAAATAATCCGCTAACCAGACCTCGCAGATCTGGCATATCTATCAGGTCTAGTCCGTGCCGCGAAACCGGATTAATTTCTGGAAGACCATAAGTCGGCACTACTTATTAGTCTGTGAATTAAGTTTTCCGCTATTCCATCGGCTTTGTCATACTGAGCGCAGCGAAGCATCTTTCCCGTTCTGATGAAAAAGACCCTTCGCTCCGCTCAGGGCGACAAAAGGTCAGAAAACTTATTTCCCAGACCACTTATGGCACCAGCGGATGTTTTACCCCAACTCTGAACCATTACCGCCGCATCTATTTTTGCGTCTCGTGGCCCTATCGGGTATGATGAGAGCGCAGTAATAAGGAGAGAGGATGCTCGCGGAGATCTTTGCCCCCCAATCGGTCGCCGTGGTCGGTGCCTCTCCTGATCCGAGTCGCCTGGGCCATGCGGTGTTGCGTAATCTGATCGAGCACGGCTATGCCGGCCCGATCTTTCCGATTCATCCCAAGGCGCGGGAGGTGTTAGGCCGTCGGGCCTATGGGAGTGTGCTGGCGGTACCTGATGCTGTGGAACTAGCAGTGGTTGCTGTTCCCGCCCGGCAGGTGTTGCATGTGGTGGACGAGTGTGGTCAGAAGGGGGTGAAGGGGCTTGTGGTGATCTCCGCCGGCTTCAAAGAGGTGGGCGGCGAAGGTCGTGAGGTAGAACGCCAGTTGTTGGCGAAGGTGCGCGCCTATGGGATGCGTATGCTTGGCCCCAATAGCCTGGGGGTGATTGATACCCACAGTCGGCTCAATGCGTCGTTCGCCGCCATTATGCCCGATGCGGGCAATATTGCCCTGATGTCGCAGTCGGGGGCGATCTGCACGGCTATCCTCGATTGGAGTAAGAGCCGTGGGGTCGGCTTTTCCCATTTTGTCTCGCTCGGCAATAAGACCGATATTGATGAGGTGGTGCTGCTGCGCGCTTGGGGCAATAATCCGCGTAGTAAGGTTGTCTTGGCCTACTTGGAGGATATTAATGATGGCCCGGCCTTTATTGCGGCTGCCCGTGAGGTGACGCGCACGACGCCGGTGGTGGCGATTAAGAGCGGTACGACCGCTGCTGGTTCGTTGGCAGCTTCGCACCATACCGGCTCGCTGGCCGGTTCAGAGCAAGCCTATGAGGCGGCGTTCGCGCAGAGTGGCATCATTCGTGCCCATACGGTGAGTGAGTTGTTCGATCTGGCGATGCTCTTTGCTTACCAACCGCTGATTAAGGGCAATCGGGTGGCGATTCTGACCAATTCGGGGGGCATGGGCATCATTGCCGCTGATGCTGTGGAGCGGAGCGGTTTGGCGATGGCGAGCCTGAGCCAAGCGACGATTGAGCGCTTGCAACGTGCGTTGCCCCCTTCGGGTAGCGCCTACAACCCGATTGATCTGCTGGGCGATGCGCGCCACGACCTCTATGGCTTGGGGGTTGAGGCGGCGCTGGCTGATCCCAATGTGGATGGCTTGATTGTGGTCTTAACCCCCCAAGCCCAGACCGAGTTGGTCGAGACGGCTGAGATTATTGCTACACTTGCGGCACGCTCGGATAAGCCGGTGGTGGCCAGTTTTATGGGCGGCTACAGCATTGGGCCAGCCCTCGCCGCGCTCAACCGGAACGCTATTCCGAGCTATACCTTTCCCGAACGGGCGGTGCAATCACTGGCTTCAATGTATGACTATGTTGAACGCTCGCGCCGCCCCCCGCCCAACTATCGCCATGTGCCAGTCAATCTGAAAGAGGTGCGCCATGTCTTGACCCAGGTACGTGCAAGTGGGCGCGTAGAATTGAGTGAAGGCGAAGTCCGGCTCGTCTTGGCTGCCTATGGTTTACGCATCCCAGAGAGTCGCTTGGCCCGTTCCCCCGATGAAGCAGCCCATCTCGGCATGCAACTCGGCTTCCCCATTGTGATGAAGATCGCCAGCCATGATATTCTGCTCAAGAGCGCCATTGGCGCGGTGCGGGTTGGGGTTGCCGATGACGAAGCGGCCCGTGATAGCTTCGAGTTGATTGACTATCGGGCGCGTAAATATTGGCCTGGCGCTCGGATCAATGGGGTCTATGTGCAAGAGATGGTGCGCCCAGGACGCGATCTGCAGATCTCAATGAGCCGCGACCCCCAATTTGGCCCCTTGATTGCTACGGCACTCTGCGGTATCTATGTGGAAGTGTTGAAGGACATTACGTTTGGCCTAGCGCCTCTGAGTGAACAGGATGTCTATGATCAGATCCGCGCCCTCCGAGCTTTTCCGCTGCTGCGCGGCGCTGATGGCGGGCCATTCGCCGATGTGGCCGCGATTGAAGATGTGATCCTACGTGTGAGTCAGTTGGCTAGTGAGTTGCCCGAAATCGTTGAATTAGAGATTAATCCTCTAGTGGTTCATCGCCAGGGCGAGGGCGCTGTTGTCCTCGATGCCCGTATTATTTTGCAGTAGCGGCTATACGCCGCGCCACGTTGCCCCAGGGAGGCGTCCATGGCTACGCTCTATGTTGCGTCAACGGAGACGTTCGTCGGTAAGAGTGCGGTCTGCATTGGCCTGCTGCGTCGTATGCAGCGCGATGGCTTTCATGTGGGCTATATGAAGCCGGTGAGCGTGTCAGTCGCCCATACACCGGGCGCTGTAGTGGATGAGGATGCCACCTTTATCCGCGAGACGATTGGCCTTGAAGCGCCGATTGAAAAGATTGCGCCCGTGTTGATTACGCCTAGTGTCGTTGAGGCCATCCTGCGCGGTCAGTCTGCCAGCTATACTCGGACACTGCGCGATGCCTACCTTGCGGTTTCGCGCAATAAAGATATTGTGGTGCTTGAAGGTACCAATACGTGGTCAGAAGGTTCGTTGGTAAATCTCACATCAGATCAGGTTACTGATTTGCTGCAAGCTCCGGTTCTGTTGGTTTCGCAGTATGGCTCAACGATCAATGTGGATAATATTCTGTCGGTGCAGCGCTACATTGGCGACCGCTTGCTCGGGGTGTTGATCAACCAGATCGAAGAAGCACAGCTTGAGTTTGTGCAGCAGCGGGTGGTTCCCTACTTGGAAGGGCGCGGCATTCCTGTCTTTGGTCTGTTGCCGCGTGACCCGATGCTGGCCGGGATTAGCATCGCAGAACTGCTCGATCATCTGGGTGGCCAATTGATTGGCCAACGGGCTTGGTGTAACCACACGGTCGAGACGCTGATGATTGGGGCCATGGGGGCCGACGCGAGCCTCTCCTTCTTCCGCCGTCGCGCCAACAAAGCGGTGATTACCGGCGGCGACCGCAGCGATCTGCAGCTCGCCGCGCTCGAAACCAGCACCAATGTCCTTGTGCTTACCGGCAATTTCCGCCCTTCCCCCCAGGTGATTGACCGCGCCGAGGAGAAGGAGGTGCCGATCATTCTGGTACCCGACGATACCCTCGCAACGGTGGATCGCGCCGAACGCCTCTTCGGGCGGGTGCGCTTCCACCAAGACGCCAAGTTGCAGCGCTTCGCAGAGTTGATGGATACCTGTTTTGCCTATGATCGCCTCTATGAGGCCTTGGGCCTTCCGGGGTAACGGCTGCGCCGCCCCCAAATTACTAGAGCAACTATGAACCAAGAAACTGAAACCATTGGCCCCTTGGTCTTTGGCGAAAATGCCGACTACCCGTATCCCTTTGGGGTTGAACGTCCGCCGCGCTTTTGGATGGAGGAGACCACCGGGACCCTTGGGGCGGCGGTGGAGGTCTATATGCGCGGTGAGCCGTTGAACGCCGCGCAGCTTGAGGTGTTGCAAATCTACCTGCGCCAGTACCTTGAGCGTACCGTCATGGCTGAAGATGGCGACCGCCGCCGCTTCTTGGAGCGGGTGGGGCGTCTACGTACCGTCGGCGATCTCACCCGCCTCGCCGAGAGTCTCTCCGAAGCAGGGGTGGAGCCTTTTTAATGGATTGGATGGTTCGTAACGACTTCACCGTTTGCGAGGGCGCGAGGATGCGTGAGGCGAAGCCATCGCTGCTTCGCCTCACGCATCCTCGCAAGGTTGTCAAGCGACCTTCCGCAAAACCTTCTCTATGATCTACCAATATCTTCTACGTCCGATCATCTTTCGGCTCTACCGGGGCGATGCGGAGACGGCCCACGAGCAGACGTTGCGGATGCTGGCACGTGTGGGCCAGATGCGGGTGCTACGCGCAACGACGGAGCGGCTCTTTGCCTATAGCCACCCGGAGTTGGTGCGCCACCTCTTTGGCTTGCGCTTTCCCAATCCACTTGGCTTGGCAGCCGGGATGGATAAGGATGGCACGGCTCTACCAGCGTGGGCGGCGCTCGGCTTTGGCTTTGTTGAGGTGGGAACGGTAACCTGGCAGCCGCAGCCGGGTAATCCGCGTCCGCGCCTCTTTCGGCTGACCCGCGATGGGGCGATTATCAACCGGATGGGCTTCAACAATCAGGGGGCCAGTGCGTTGGCCCAACGCCTTGCAAAAGCCCCGCCGCTGCCTATTCCGTTGGGCATCAGTATTGGCAAGTCGAAGGCCGCTGCTCCCGAAGCGACTGTAGAAGACTATGTGGCTTCGTTGCGGGCGCTCTTTGATTATGCGGGTTACATTGCGATCAACGTCAGTTCACCCAATACGCCTGGGCTGCGGGCGTTGCAAGATCGGGAACACCTGGCGGGCCTGTTGGCCACGTTGCAGCGTGAAAATCGTGTGCTGGCCGCCGCCCGTGAGACCCAGCCGCGTCCGCTTTTGGTCAAGTTGGCCCCCGATCTCAGCGATAACGCCATTGGTGAATTGCTGACCGTCTGTAGTGACCACGCGGTCGCCGGGCTGATTGCGGTCAATACAACCCTTGAACGCCACAGGTTGCAAGGCACGCCCGCCGCACTCGCCGCCGAGACCGGCGGGCTCAGTGGGCGTCCACTGCAAGCCCGGGCGCTTGAGGTGGTACGCCTGATCGCCCGTGAAACGGCAGGGCGCATGCCGATCATTGGGGTCGGCGGTATCGCCAGCCCTGCTGATGCACAACAGATGCTCGAAGCGGGCGCCAGCCTGCTGCAAATCTATACCGGCCTGGTCTACGCGGGGCCAAGCTTACCAGGGCAGATTCTGCGAGGCATAAGGTAGCAAAACAATGAAACAACAAGATCGCATCCTCGTGGCCCTCGACACGCCGACGCTTGACGAGGCGCTTGTGCTGGTCAAACAACTGCGCCCGTATGTGGGCGGCTTCAAGGTTGGCTTAGAACTCTGCACAGCGGTGGGGGTACCCGAAGTGGTGACGCAGGTCGCGGCAGCAGGCGGGAAACTCTTTCTCGACCTGAAGCTACACGACATCCCCAACACCGTCGCCGGGGCGGTGCGTTCAGTCTGTGGGCTCGGGGCTGGCATAGGCATGCTCACGCTGCACTGCCAAGGCGGAGCGGCAATGCTCCGTGCAGCGGTCGAGGCGGCGGCGGCAGCGCCAGAACGCCCATTGTTACTTGGCGTCACCGTCTTGACCAGCATTGATACCTTGGCACTACGCGACGAACTGGGGGTTGCTGCGCCACTGGAGGCCCATGTCGTAGCGTTGGCGCAATTGGCGCAGCGCTGCGGCCTTGATGGCGTTGTAGCCTCACCGCACGAAGTCGCAGCCATCAGGCAAGCGTGTGGCCCCGAGTTCCTGATCATCACACCGGGGGTACGTCCCACATGGGCAGCCAGCGGCGATCAGCGGCGCACCATGACCCCAAGCGCAGCCCTTGCAGCCGGAGCAGACTACCTTGTCATCGGGCGTCCACTCACCGCAGCGGATGATCCCGTGGCGGCAGCGCAACAGCTTTGGGTCTGATAGCATTTTAGGGGTACGGGTACCGGGGTTACTTTCAGATTTGGTCACCCTTATGCATGCTATACTACTGTTGGGCATTCTGCATCATCAATAACGCTAAGAGGCTGTCTGAAAAGTCTATGGGTTGGCGTTGGAGTGCCGGCTTTAGCCGGCTAAAGCCGGCACTCCAGCGTGTGTCCCCCGGCTTTTCAGACAGCTTCTAAAGCTTATTGGGACGCCATATTCTCCAATCTCCAATCTCCAATCTCCAATCTCCAATCTGCATTATGACATGGTTAGAACTCTCCGTTAGCGCCGATAACGAGGCTGTCGAGGCGGTCTCTGAGGTTTTGGCGCGTTTTGGGTATAACGGCGGCGTGGTGGTCGAACCGGCATGGACACCCGGCGATGAGGGGCCGGAGTTTCGCTATGATCCGGCGCGGCCCGCGACGCTACGCACCTACCTGCCGCTTGATGCTCAGAGCGAGGAACTGCGCCAGCGCATCGAGCAGGCGCTCTGGCATTTGGGCCAGATGCGTCCGATTGGCCCTTTACAGGTGCGTGCCCTGGAGGAAGAAGATTGGGCTAATGCGTGGAAGCAGCACTACAGTGTCTTGCGCGTGGGCCAACGGATCGTCATTGTGCCCTCGTGGCTTGAACATACCGCCGCCCCCGACGATATTGTGCTGCACCTCGATCCCGGTATGGCTTTTGGTACCGGCCTGCATCCCACGACGCGCCTCTGTCTGGCCCTGCTTGAGCGCCACGCCCGTCCGGGTCAACGGGCGCTCGATTTGGGTACCGGATCGGGCATCTTGGCCATTGCGCTGGCAAAACTGGGTGCCCATCCCGTCGTGGCCCTCGATAACGACCCCGTTGCCACGCAGGTTGCCGCCGAGAATGTGCGCCTCAACCATGTTGCCACTAGCGTCAATGTTGCTACTGGCAGTCTTGGGGCCGGGGCGCGCATGGGCCACTGGCTCAGTGGCAATTTTGGCGACGAGGACACACAAGCAGCAACCGATCCAAGCCTCCCCTCGCCCGCTGTGACAACCACATTCGACCTCATTGCCGCCAATCTGATCGCCCGTGTCCTCTGTATCCTCGCCGCCGACCTTGCGACCACACTAGCCCCCGGCGGTATCCTAATTAGCAGCGGGATCATTGATAGCCGTGAGCCAGAGGTTCACACCGCCTTTGAAGCAGTCGGCCTGCAACAACTGGCCCGCTACCAAGAGGGCGAATGGGTGGCCCTGGTGCATACAAGGAAAGAGGAGAACGAGCAACAAAATAGCTCGTAAACGCATCCTCATAGCGCAACTCCCACTGCTCAGGGCGGGCGCTGGCCCAAGCCACGAGGGCCGCCTGCTGCTCATTGCTGAGCAGTAGCCCGTCAATTTCATAGGCGGTCAACAATGCCTCCACCTGCATACCAGCGGAGAGTTGTTGATAGTCGCGCCACTGCTCGAAGGGGTAGAGCTCGATGCGCGGATCGGCCCAGACGGGCTGCTCCGGGGCAGCCCAGATCAGGTAGCTACCCATGCTCATGGCGTGGAAGAGACGCTGCGGACGCTCGGCATCGGCCTGCAGCGCCTCAACTGCGGCCACGGGGGTCTCGACGGCAATGAGGCTGCCTACTTCCGGGGGCAGCCCAAATGCCGGTTTGATCCAGGGTAGGGTAAGTAGCAGCAGCAACCCAATCAGCCCAATCAAGACCCCATTGAGCAACGGGAGTCCCTGGAAGGCTGGGCGCACGCGTCGATCACCGGCGCGCCATAGGGCCAGTTGGCGCGTGAAGAGCGGCGTGGCTGCCGCCACAAACCAGATGTTGTTGCGCCCAGCCCCCAAGGCCAACCAGAGCAACGCCCCGGCAATAAGCATATCCACCGGATCGGGGCGCTTGCGTGCATAGCTCAGAATAACAATCCCCGCGATCAAAAAGAGAAAAAAGAGCGCCCCATTGGCCGTGCGGATCGTCGGCGGTGCCCACTCCGTCACCAGTTGGGTCACCTGCGAACTACTGAGCAGATCGCGCACATAGCCAAGCACCTGCCAGCCCGTGGGATTGATCAGCCAACTCATGCCGGTCAAGCTGCCAATTGGAATCAGGTGCCACAAGGGCGGACGTGGGCTTGGGTCGGGCGGGCTGAACCAACGGCGTAGCAGTTCACCCACGAACGTAAGCGCAATCAAAGCTCCGCCTAGCACGAACGAGCCGTGCAGGTTGACCCAGAGGCTGCCCAGGAGCGGCAACAAGAGCAGAGGCGGCCAGAGACCACTCCCGCGCTGGCCTCGCGGATCGCGCCAGGCGGTGAGCACATAGAGGTAGATGATAAAGAGTGGAATGGCATAGCTTTGGGGCCGAATCAGCCAGTTGTCGAACGAGGCCGGCAGGGTGCCAAGCAGCAGCACACCGACACTAAGGCGCAGTGCGCCGCTACGCCGCAGACTGAGTTGCAACAAGAGCCCATAGGCGGCAGCCAGCATGAGCGCCTGCACCACAATCAGCAGCGGCGCACCACCAAGGCTAAAGAGCAGATACATCAACACCTGCGCCAACCAACTCTGGTTGTAGAAAGGTTCGCCCGCTTGCGTAAACGAAAAACTATCAACCGTAGGAATTGCCCCCGTCTCGACAATAATGCGCCCGGTAGCCATATGCCACCAAAAATCGTGGGGCTGGATGGGAGTAAGCAGAACGCGCAGGGCAATGAAGGCCACCCCTGCAAAGAGCCAAACGTGATCAAGGGTTAGGGTACGTTGAGCCATGGTGTTACTTTTTTAGCTATTGGGATGGTTTCTAGGCATTTTACCGTTTGCGAGGACGCGAGGACGCGAGGACGCGAGGACGCGAGGACGCGAGGACGCGAAGCCTTCGCCGCTTCGCCGCTTCGCCGCTTCGCCTCACTCCTCGCGTCGCCAGACTTCACTGCGCTCATTGGCAAAGCTCTGCTGCCAGCCTGGGAGCGTCGGCATGATTGCTGCGAGCCCGGCCTGCTTCGGACGATCCAGAATAACACATGCAATATCATGTTGCTCTAGGAAAGCCGCAACCCCATGCCCATCACTGACCGCCACATACTCTTCCCAGAGTTCAAGGGGAAAGAGCTCGATACGTGGATCGATATAGTGGCGGGCCAGCGGATAGAGCGCCCACGCCATATAGGAGCCATAGCCCATCTCGTTGAAGATCGGGCCGTGACAGGGTTCAGTTCGCAGGTCTGCAACCGCCTCAACTGGCGTCGCAGCAGTGAAGAGTTGTGGCGCACCCGGCACAGGCGCAAAGAGCGCCTGATACTCGGCAGGTAACGGCAACAACGGCTTGGTCCATGGTTGCAGAACGAGTACACCCAGGGCCAAGCAGATGACAACCAGCCAATTGCCCAAGATACCGCCGCCACGCTCGCGTGCTGCACTCCGTTCACTTGGCTTCAGCAAGGAACGGGGAGCGGCGAGGCTTTGGGCCATAATGGGCATTGCGGCCATGCCAAACCAGACCACATAGCGGATACCAATGAAACTCTGCCAGGCCAAACCGCAGACCAGGATGACATCGGTGATGGTTGGACGGCGGCGACCAAGTGCAAAAGCGGTGAGCAAGGCAAGGACACCAAGGTAGAAGCCAGCCCCTGCGAGGGTGCGTGGCGTTGGCGATTGCCACTCAACCACCAATTGCTGGCTTGGCGCATCGCTCAACAGAGTCAGCAGGTAGGTGAAAATACCAAAACCCTGGGGATTGACCAACATCGCCAAGGGCAATGCTGCGGTCGCCAGATAGAGCGGGCGCAGACGATACCACGGCAGCGCATGGGGATCGCGCCAGAGACGCCTGATGCTTTCGCCCACCACAAACGCCCCAGCCACCAACAAGCCCATGATGAATGCGCCATGAGCATTGACCCAAAAGATCATCAGGAGCGGCAGCAGTGCCAGCCAACGTGGGGCTAAGCGACCATCCACATAGCGCCCTAAGATGATCAGGGTGAGCATGAAAGGCACCCACGACCAATTCTGGGTACGTGTATTAAAGTTATTGATGGTCATAAAGCCCGCGAGCAGTACCGCTAGGGCAGCCAAGCGCCACGAACCACTGCGCCGTTGCGCCTCGTAAGCCACCAACGCAAAGGCGAATGTGCCCAAGAGGTTGCGCGTAAAGACCACCAACGGCAAGCCACCGAGCTGATAGATCTGGAAGAACAACCACTCACCCAACCAACTCTGATAGACATACGGCGTCTCTGGTGGTACGCCCCAAGCAAAACGATTGGTCGTTGGCAAGCCCTCTGTCCCTATCAGCGCCCCAGCCCGCAAATGCCACCAAAAATCATACGGAGCAGTTGGTGCCATACTGATGAAAGCGGCAATCAAGCTGAGGGCAAAGATTACCCACAGGTGTTCAAGGCGTAGGACGGGCAAGCTGTGAGAGATTCGTGTGAGCATAGTTGATCCAGTGTGCGTTCCTAACCAGAAACAGGACTAAACGGCTGTCTGTAACCCCTAGCCGTTTGGTTCGCTGCAAGGCTATAATAACATTAGGCAATTACGGGCGTCATGGCGATGCCCACACGCGGGTCGTTCCCAACGACCACGACCCATAGGAGGCAGCAATGCAGATCGAACAGGCCCGCGTTCCAACCTTCCTGACCACAAGTTCACTTGCAGTAGCTGACTGCACCATCGTTGTTCCAACCTACAACGAAGCTGAGAATATTGGCCAACTGATTCCCCAGATCCTCGTCTGGCCGCGCTTTCGCGTCCTCGTGGTAGACGATGGTTCCCCCGATGGCACTGGTGACCTCGTTGCCGCGTTGGCTCAACACGAGCCACGGGTAGGCCTACTCAGCCGTCCAGGCAAAATGGGACTAGGCAGCGCCTATATTGCGGGCTTCCGCCGCGCACTCAGTGAAGGGGCCGAGTTTATCTTCGAGATGGACGCCGACTTCTCGCACGATCCGCGCTATCTCCCGGCGCTGCTCAGTGCCGCCGAAACGCGCGCCGACCTGGTGATCGGTTCGCGCTATGTGCCCGGTGGCGGCACCACCGATTGGGGCCTTGGACGCCAGGTGATTAGCCGTGGTGGTAATATCTATGCTGGCCTCATCTTGAACCTCCATGTCGCCGATGCGACCGGCGGCTTCCGCTGCTACCGACGGCGCGTACTCGAAACCCTTGACCTCAAGCGGGTACGCTCCAACGGCTACGCCTTCCAGATCGAAATGGCCTACCGCACCCGCAAGGCCGGTTTTAGCATCGCCGAAGTGCCCATCGTCTTCCCCGACCGCCGCGTAGGCCGCTCCAAGATGTCGCGCAGAATTGTGCTTGAGGCGTTAATTAATGTGTGGCGGCTACGCCTCGGATTGATGTAATATAAGGGGGAACCAAGTTCCCCCTTACCCCCTTTTGGAACTACGATGCCCAGAGGAGTAATTCTGTGACTTCCGATGACATCCTTGAGAAGCTTGATGAGGCGCTGAGTGGCTACCAGGAAGATCTTGACCGGACACGCCGCGAATTGAGTGAGGTTGAGACGCTGGTGCGCCAGAGTAATAGCGAGGTCGAAAAACTCACGCAACGTGAATTGACCGTCTCGAACCGGGTGCGTGATCTTGAAGTAAATATTGAACGTTATAGTAAAGACGAGATCAAAAACTTCTACACGACCGCTCAAGAGGTGCAGATGCGCCTCCAAATTATGCGTGGTCAACTTGATCAGGTGCAGATGCGCCGCGATGTGCTACGCAACCGTCAAGGCCAACTGGCCCAACTGGTTGGCCTGTTAGGCGATCTTGCTGATCTCTTGCGTAATGCGGGCAAACCTGAAGCTAACGCTGGTTCCGAAATGGATACCGAGACGATGGTGGCCAATATTATTCAGTCGCAAGAGAGCGAACGCCTCCGCATCTCGCTCCAGATGCACGATGGCCCCGCTCAATCTATGAGTAACCTGGTGCTGCGTGCCGAGATCTGTCAGCGTCTCGTTGACCACGATATAGACCAAGCCCGCGCTGAGTTGAATAGCCTCAAGACGGCGATCAATGCAACCCTACAAGATACACGCAAATTCATCTTTGATCTACGCCCGATGACGCTGGATGACTTGGGGCTGGTGCCTACACTGCGACGCTATGCGAATCAGTTTAACGAAAAGGGTGCGGTCGAGATCAACCTCATGATCCAGAATCTCGAACAGCGCCTACCCGGGCACTATGAAGTCACCATCTTCCGCTTCATCCAAGAAGCACTCAATAATGTCGTCAAGCACTCTGGGGCCAATCAAGCCCGCGTGATGCTTGATGTTTCGGGCAATACCCTGCAAATCTTGGTAGAAGACGATGGCAGCGGCTTCCATGTCTCCGACACGCTTGAGAATGCGAGCGCACGGCGCAACATGGGGATTGCGAGTATGCGGCAGCAGATCGAGGTCTTGCTGCGCGGCGAGTTTGGCATCGAGAGCGCCATTGGGCGCGGTACCCGCGTGGCGGCCACCATTCCGTTGCCCTAGGGTAAGGATACAGAAACGAGAATATAGAAAATAGGCAATTACCTTTGTTGCTTTCGTGTTGGCGAATTCGCCGCCAACACGGAACAAAAAGAGTTTTCTTGGGTGGGGCGAAGCCTCCCCCAACCCCCCGCTTAGGGGCATCCCTTACTCCGCTCTGATCATATAGGCATGAACCCCCTCTAAGCCCAATTGTTGCTCTAGGGCCAGCAGGCGCTCAAGGGCGGGGCGGTAGGGGTGGTGGCTGGCGAGCATGCGTTCGGCGGCTTTGTGGCAACCGAGCCAGCGCAGATGGTGGTAGGCGACCCATTCGGCGTGGCCTTCGCGGAGCTCAGGGTCGTTCAGCAGTGGGCAGCGTTCGCCCTGCCACGCATGGGCATACTCGTGGGCCACGGTGGTGCGAAAGCTGAGACGCGGGAGCCCGTAGAGCATGTAGATGGCCCGAATATGCCCACGGCGCTGGTAGAGCCCCAAGGTGCTAAACCCACGGGGCGGTCGCTTGCCCCCAGAGGCCCGCAACTCCTCAAGGGTAGGGGCATCCACCAAGCGAAAGGCCACCCCTACGTTCAAACGTAGGCCCAATTGTGCAACCAACGCCGAGACCGTTTCGTCAAAGATTGTACGGGCCACCCCAGGGTCGTAGATCGCGGTAGCATGGCATGTGCCACACTGTTGGCGGCCATCGTGCAAGCGCCAATGCTGTTCACCCAATGGCGCACCACAGCTCGCACAGCGCGGGCGCCGCTCAATACACTGCTGACAGTAGCGCTCCGGGCGATCAATCAGGGTATAGTAACTCTCGTACAACGGCCCGCCACAGGCGGCACATGTCGCGTTGGTGCCCATAGGTAGGTAAGCCTTCTGGCGGACGTTGGCTTCGACAGGCTCAGCCAACGTCGCGGCACAGAACTTTTTCGCGCTAACAATTCCTTTTGTTCCGTGTTGGCAGCGAAGCCGCCAACACGGAACAAAAAACGGAGTTTGGGGCGTAGCCCCAACAACACTTGACGTGACCCTTATGCTAAAATCATCATACGGATAGTGTCAAATCGGAGGTGCTCAATGTTTTGGCGTAAGAAGAATAGTCTGGAGCGTGGGCTCGATTCGCTGGAGAGCGGTGCATCCGAGGCGGTGACGCAACTCGCCGATACGGTGCGTGATCGCCTAGAGAGCGAAGCGGGCAAGCAGTTGGCCCAAAACCTGGAACAATTGGCCAAACGGGTCAATGAGCTTGATCTCAGCGATGCGGTACTCAAGCGGCGCAAAGAGTTGGAACACGCCGCGAACAAGGCGAGCAAACAGGTCAATCGGGCACTCAAGGATTTTGATAAGACCCGCAGCCGCATTGCGAAGGACGCCAATAAGCTGGCCCACCGCGTCGGTGACCAGCTAGAACAGAGTGGCCAGCAGTTGGCCACCCTGGGTCATAAGTCGGTACCCTCCGAGCCAACCGGCTGGATTCTGCCGACGCTGCTTGGCTTTGGGGTTGGCCTGGGGCTGGGGCTGCTGCTTGGGCGCTTCACCCGCCCAAAGCCTGAGGAGCGCCACTCGCCATCGCCATCAGATCTCTGAGCAGCAGACGCGAGGGCGCTGAGGATTGAACCACAGAGGCACAGAGAGCACAGAGGATAAAAACCCTCTGTGTTCTCTGTGCCTCTGTGGTAAAAAACTGCGCTACCAGCTACCCCAAGGCCTCCAGCAGCACATCACCCTCCTCTGGCGAGATGCGCCCTTCGGCAACCATATGTAAGATGCTCTCGCGCTCCTGTTCACGCTGGGCTTCCAAGGCTGGATCGGGTGGCTCACGCTCGATGCGGATGGTCTGGCCGGTCGCTGCGGTACGCGACGACGGGCCACTGGGTGGCATATCGGGGGCATCGGGGTTGCGTAGGCGACTGATGGCCCGCTCGACCGCATCAATAGCGCCAGCCAGCCCGTTAGCCGCCGCTTGGCGCGCCTGCTCTTTGATGCGCTCGATGCGCTCTGGATCGAGCTGCCATTCGTGTTCGTTGATCCGCAGGTGCAGCCGAGCCCGCTTGGCGCGGTGCGCTTCGCGTTTGGCTGCGCGGGCCTCCTTATGGTGAGCCCGCTTGTCCGCTCGGTGGTGGGCTTCCCGCTTGCCTGGCTTGCCTTTGCTTGAACGAAAGGCGCTCGCCAACTCTTCGCCCAACTCTTCGCCCAATTCGCGGCCCAAGCGCCCCAACTCACGCCCCAACTCACCAAACTCGCGCCCCAACTCGCTCCAGAGCGTGTCGGCTTCGTTGAGTTGCTGCGCTTCAGCCGTGCCACCGCCCTTGATGCGGAGATCACCAGCAACAGTGAGATCAAGGCTGGCCGCCCCAGTCCCGTAGTGCAGATCGAGGCGCTGCGGCCCGCCACTGTGGTGGTGGTGGTCCACCCCACGCAGCTTGCCCATCACCAGCGCCCGCAGGCGCAGATTGGGCTGCTCAGGTAGGTTCAGGCGCACATCGCCCGCCACATTGGTGCGCCCCCGTCGCCCATCCGCCAGATGCAAGCCCATGCTCAGATCGCCCCCCACCGCCCCGAGATCTAGGTCACCCTCAATGCGGCCCAAGCGCACATCGCCCCCGACATTACCCACCACCAACGCCCCATTGATCTGTTCGCTACTCAGATCCCCACCCACATTGGCGACGTGTAGCTCATCGAGCGCCGTTGTGTTCAGATCGCCGCCTACGTTGCCCAACTGCACCCGCTGCAACTCCGCGCCGCTCAGGCTACAGTCACCGCCGATCTGGCCAGCCTGAAGCTTGGCGGCACCCTTGAGGATCAGATCGCCGCCGACCGAACTGAGTTGCAGTTCACCCGGAGTGGCGCAGGTCACCTCCACATCACCCGCGATCCGCTCGGCCTCAAGCTGCTCAAGCAGGGCGGCAACATGCAGATCGCCCGCGACATGCTCAAGTTGCAACAGCCGCAGATCAGCAATCCGCACGCTACCCTCGCAGCGCTCGATCTGCAACGCAGTGCGAGCGGGCACCTGTAGCTCTAGGTCGCTCTCACACGTACTAATCACAACCTCATCGTCCTCTTGGTACAGGTCACTGATCAGCGCATCGGCAGCAACCCGTATCCCCTCATCGTCACCCACGCTAACCAACAGATCGCCGTGGAGCCGCGTAATCCGCACGCGGGGCTGCGGGCCAGCCGGAAAATATTGTTCACTCATCGTTTGTCTCCTTAAAACCCTAGCGCTTCAGCAGGATCATCGCCTCTTCAACACTAATCTCACGCGCCGCGAGGCGGTCGAGAATCTGGCGTCGTTCGGGATGCTGCCCCTCATGGTCGAGTGGCCCGCCCAAGGCGCTCACAATCTCATCGAGGCGTGCCCGGGCGGTGTTGTAGGCCACCGCAAGTTCGCTTGCCAACTTCTGAACATTGCCCCGGTTCTTGAGCAGCAGTTCGACAAAATCGAGCTGCTCAGGCGTGAGACGCCCGATCCATCCTAAGCTAAACTCGCCCTCAAGCACGATCCCGCTCTCAGGGCACTCTAGCCTTGTCACGATCATTTCGCCCCCACTAACCGGATCACGGGTGAGTAGTCGGTGCATGGTTGTCTCCATTGTTTGTACTCGTTCTGGTAATATCTTTCATTTCCTTGGTAGATATTACCATATCACAAGGCAAATGTCAATGGTTTTGTAGATTATTGCCATTGGGTTAATGTTTTTTGAAATGTCGCATGCTGGATACGCTTCCTCCCTATCGTGGTGGCGGCTTCGCCGCCACCACGATAGGGAGATTCAACAGTCTCCAAAGCGTGTACAATGGCATAGAGCAGCGACACATGCCTACCGCCACATGGAACCGCCCTCGCTAGGACGCAGATGATGACGTTGAACCCCTATGCTCTGAGCCTGATTGTTACGGCTGCTATCTCGCTGGTGCTGGCCTTTGTGGGCTGGCGACGACGACGCAATGCCGCAGGGCGCATCTTTGTCTTGTTGATGGGCGCATTGACCATCTGGTCGTTGGGCTATGCTGCGGAATTGGCGAGTAGCGATGTGATCGCGATGCGTCGCTGGGTCGTTGTGCAGTATGTTGGGATTGTGACCATCCCGGTCTTCTGGTTGCTCTTTACGCTCTCCTATAGTGGCATGGGCAAGCGGATCGGATGGCAGCACTACGCCACACTCTTTGTCATGCCAAGCATCTCCCTGCTGCTCAATGCCAGCAATGAACGCTGGCACATGCTCTTCTACCGCGAGATCAAGCCTGAGTTTTATGATACATTCTCGCTTTTGGTCGTAACCCCTGGCCCCTGGTTTTGGCTGCATACGCTCTATTCCTACGGCGTGATCCTCGCTGGGGCCTTGATCTTGTTGCGCCTCTGGCTGCAAACCCCCAGCCTCTATCGTCAGCAGGTTACGCTGATGCTGCTGGGGGCAGGTATGCCCCTCGTCATGAATGTGATCTATCTGAGCGGCGCAAGCCCGTGGCCTAACCTTGATCTCTCGCCCTTCGGTTTTACCGCGACTGGCATGCTGGTAGCCATTGGGCTCTTCCGTTTTGGCTTGTTCGATCTGAATCCAATTGCGCGCAATTCGCTCTTTGAGGCGTTGCGTAATCCTGTGTTGGTACTGGACGAACAAGGACGTATTTCGGATCTGAACCAAGCGACCCAACGGCTCTTAGGCGCAGCTATGCAGAACCAACTTGGCAAGCCCGTCGCTCAGAGTCTGGCAACGTGGCCCCAATTGGCGGCCTTCTGCAGCGAACACGGCGAAGGGCGTATGGAGTTTGCATGGTGTAGCGAGCCCCTCCAAGCCTATGAGGTCTTTCGCACTCCGCTGAACGACCAGCAGGGCCGGTTGTTGGGCCAGATTGTGGTCTTTCACGATATTACGGTGCGTTACCAGGCTGAACGC
Source organism: Candidatus Viridilinea mediisalina (assembly GCF_002532535.1). Taxonomy (GTDB): domain Bacteria; phylum Chloroflexota; class Chloroflexia; order Chloroflexales; family Chloroflexaceae; genus Viridilinea; species Viridilinea mediisalina. The sequence goes on along the minus strand of NZ_NQWI01000040.1, from coordinate 23,795 downwards.
GAACGGCTCGCCCTTGAACGCCAGATGCTCCATGCCCAAAAACTGGAGAGTTTGGGGGTGTTGGCTGGTGGTATCGCTCACGATTTTAATAATCTGCTGATGTCAATTATTGGTAATCTTGACCTCGCACGCCTCGATCTGGACGAAGAGCATCCCGCCCAAGGGCCCTTAGGCGATGCGGAACGGGCTACGCGCCGCGCCTCCGATCTGACCCGCCAACTCCAAGCCTATGCCGGTAAGGGCAGTGTCATGCTGCGCCCGATCAATCTCTCGCAATTGCTCACCGAGATGATGACTATTCTGCAGATCTCGATCAAACATCAGAGTAATATCCAGATCGAATTTGATCTCGCTAACGATCTACCGCGCTTTGAAGGGGACAGCAACCAGATTCAGCAGGCGGTGATCAATCTGATCAGTAATGCCGCTGAAGCCCTTGGCAAGGCGGGTGGCACTATCACCTTTAGCACTGGGGTTGATAGCTATAGCGCTGCTGCATTGGTGGACAATCGGGTAGAGCGCAAAATCAATGCGGGCACCTTTATTTATCTAAGAATTACCGATGATGGCAGTGGCATGGATGCTGCCACCAGCGAGCGTATGTTTGAGCCATTTTTTACAACTAAAGAGTATGGGCGCGGGATTGGGCTGGCAACGGTTATGGGTGTGATGCGCAGCCACCACGGTGCCATCTTGGTCGAGAGTAGTCCGGGGGTGGGTAGTTCGCTTACGCTGCTCTTTCCTGTGGCGGAGGCGTAGGGCCTGTGGTAGAATGGCTTATATTCTGTGTTATGCAAAGCGCTTAGGCAGAACCAGACAACCCTGCGTAAGCGCCCAAAGACGAGGTGTACCTGTATGGAGAAGTCTACCTGGAAGACCAGGGTAGGCCTGGCCCAGATGCTTAAGGGTGGCGTGATTATGGACGTGGTCACCCCTGAGCAGGCCCGGATCGCGGAAGAGGCTGGTGCGGTGGCGGTTATGGCCCTCGAACGGGTGCCCGCCGATATTCGCGCCCAAGGTGGCGTGGCCCGCATGAGCGACCCTGAGCTGATTCTGGCGATCAAAGAGGCGGTGACGATCCCCGTGATGGCGAAGGTGCGCATTGGCCATTTTGTTGAAGCGCAGATTCTTGAAGCCTTGGGGATTGACTATATTGATGAGAGTGAGGTGCTGACGCCCGCCGACGAAGAGCACCATATCAATAAGCATAAGTTCCAGATACCCTTTGTCTGTGGCTGTAAGAATATTGGCGAGGGCTTGCGCCGTGTTGCCGAGGGTGCCGCGATGCTGCGAACCAAGGGCGAGGCCGGGACGGGGAATGTCGTTGAGGCAGTCCGCCACGCCCGCACGGTCTATAGCGAGGTGCGCCGCCTCCAGAGTATGAACGAAGATGAACTCTTCGTCTATGCAAAAAACATCCAAGCTCCCTATGAGTTGGTACGCCAAGTGGCCGAAACCGGCAGTTTGCCCGTGGTCAATTTCGCCGCTGGTGGCATCGCAACCCCCGCCGATGCCGCCCTCATGATGCAACTCGGTGTGGATGGCCTCTTTGTTGGCTCCGGCATCTTCAAGAGCGGCGATCCCCAACAGCGCGCCCGCGCGATTGTCGAGGCGACCACCTACTACAATGATCCCGCGATTATTGCTAAGGTCAGTAAGGGCCTCGGTGAAGCAATGGTTGGCATCGAAATCAACCAGATTCCCGCTGAACAACTGATGGCCCAACGCGGCTGGTGACGCGGGGCGCTTCGAGGGGCGCGACTCCTCCTAGCATTTGCAGTAGGAATGGGATGGTTCGTAGCCACGTTACCGTTTGCGAGGACGCGAAGACGCGAGGATGCGAAACCCTCGCCGCTTCGCCTCACGCATCCTCGCAAGATGGTAAAGTCCTTCCGCATTTCTGAAACCTTCCCCAAAGATACCTATAACCAATATGAGTATTGGCCTTCTCGCTCTACAGGGCGATTTCCGTGAGCATCGTGCCACCTTGCGCCGCTTTGGGATTGAAGCGCTTGAAGTGCGCTTGCCCCAGCAGTTGGCTGCGGTCAGTCACCTGATCATTCCTGGCGGTGAGAGTACAACCATCGGGCGCTTGCTTACGCGCTATGCGCTCGTTGAACCGCTGCGTGCCCGCGCAGGTCACGATCTCGCTATCTGGGGAACCTGCGCCGGAGCGATTATCTTGGCCCGTGAACTGCGCGATACCAAACACGGTGGCCAACCAACCCTTGGTCTCATGGACATTACGCTGCGTCGCAATGCCTTTGGGAGCCAACTCGATAGCTTTGAGGCACCAATCAATGCCCCCGTGCTTGGCCCCACCCCGCTGCCCGGTGTCTTCATCCGCGCCCCCCGCTTTGAAAGCCTGGGGCCCAAGGTGCAGGCCCTCGCGACCCTACCCGATGGCGAGGTGGTCGCGGCACGCCAAGGCCGCCTCATGGCAACCACGTTCCATCCTGAATTGACCGATGATGATCGGGTGCATCGCTATTTTTTGGAGTTGTAATCGGGGTGTATGATCCAATGGTTCATGCCCCCTAGCTCCTATTTCCTAAAACCTATCTCCTAATTATGATCCGCTCTGTTATCCCGGGCGATCTCTGGGGTTTGCGGCGGAAGCCGCGTCACCATTTTATCCTTTATACCGAACGGGTGCTGGCCCAAGCCCATCGCCCGGTTTGGTTTGCCTTGCGCTGCATGCTCGAGGGCAATGGGCGCGAGCGGAATAGTGCGATCTACCAAGATTGCAGCGGTATTGCCGTGATCCAAGCTCAAGGCCGCTATGGTCGCCCTGAGCAGGATGTGGTCTATGTGGCGACCAGCGGTACCCGCTCGGCCCAGATGCCGAGTGACTATGAGGTCTGGTATTGGCTGCTGGAACGCATCTGCCAGAATGCCAGCGCCAGCCATGTCCAACGCATCTATGCCGCACTTCCGCGTGAGCATAGTGAACTGCGTGAAATTTTTCGGCAGACTGGCTTTCATACCTATGCCCATACCACCATTTTGCAACTCTCAGGGCCAGACTGGGATCAGCGCACTACGCTTGCTTCGATGCGCTTGCAGGCGCGGCGCGACCACTGGGCCATCCATAAGCTCTATGGTGCCCTTACGCCCCATCCGGTGCAACAGGCTGAGGTGCGGAATGCCCGCCATTGGGCTATGCCGCTCACCGGCGATTGGATTGGGCCGCAACGCTGCGCGTGGGTGCTTGGCCCCGATGATGATCTGACGGGCTACCTGCGGCTTACGAGTGGGCCCCAAGGCCACGTCTTTAGCCTGATGATGCGCCCTAATGCCCGCGACCAGGCGGTTGATGTGTTGCGCTTTGGCCTCGCCCGCCTGAGCGACCATCGTCGCCCTGTCTATCTGCTGTTGCGTGAATATCAGGGTGAACTGCTGACCCCCGCTGAAGACCTTGGCTTTCAGCCCCTGGGTGAGCAGGCGTTGTTGGTGAAGCACACGGTTGTGCCGGTGCGCCATATGCTGCTTGCACCTTCGTTAGAGACTGGCCTCGAACCGCGTGTGCCCGCTCGTCGCATTGCCACACCAAGAGAGGACGCAAAACCCTATGCCTGAGCAACCTATTGGTACCAATGATATTGCCCTGCTCCTTGCGACTCTGCCACCCCATATTACGGCGGCAATCCAAGCGAGTGAACATAATGACGATGATCTCCTTGAGATTGTGCTCGATCTCGGGCGGCAACCTGAAGCGCGCTATCGCAATCAGGAGTTGCTGCTCAGTGAACGCGAAGTGACTCAGGAGGAGATTGATGGGGTGATTGGGCGCATCGGCGAGTTTGGTGAGGATAATCGCGCCGGTATTCCCCGTACCCTCCATCGTATTTCGGGTATCCGTAATCGCAAGGGTATGGTGATCGGCCTGACTTGCCGTGTTGGCCGGGCGGTCTTTGGGACGATGACCATCATCCGCGATCTGGTCGAGACGGGCAATAGCATTCTGCTGCTTGGTAAACCAGGTACCGGCAAGACGACCCTGCTGCGCGAGACGGCCCGCGTCCTGGCCGATGATCTGCGCAAGCGCGTGGTGATTGTAGATACCTCGAATGAGATTGCGGGCGATGGCGATATTCCCCATCCTGGGATCGGACGGGCGCGCCGTATGCAGGTGCCGCGCCCCGCTGAACAACACAGCGTGATGATTGAGGCGGTCGAGAACCATATGCCCGAAGTGATTGTGATCGATGAGATCGGCACCGAGTTGGAAGCCATGGCCGCCCGTACCATTGCGGAACGGGGTGTGCAACTGGTTGGTACCGCCCACGGCAATACCCTCGACAACCTGATGGTCAATCCGACCCTCTCCGATCTCGTTGGTGGCATCCAAGCGGTCACCTTGGGTGACGATGAGGCGCGCCGGCGCGGCACCCAGAAGACGGTCTTGGAGCGCAAAGCGCCACCGACCTTCGATGTGCTGGTGGAGATCCAGAGTTGGGATCGGGTGACCGTCTATGGGGACGTAGCGGCTGCGGTTGATGCCATCCTGCGCGGCGAAGCGCCCCCCGCCGAAGAGCGTTCGCGTGATGCTGATGGTCAGGTTCAGGCGGTCGCGGTGCGCCGCGAAGTGATCGATGCGCCCGCTTTGGGGCGGCGCAATGGTGGCCAGCGTGAGCGCATGGGTAGCGGGCGCGGCGGGCGCAATGAGTTGATGATGGGCACCGCCGGGCCACGGCTACGCGAACGTCCCACCGCCCCCGCTGAAACCAACGACAACCCCGGCCCCAACCCGATTAGTGCCACGACCCAGCGCATCTTCCCCTTTGGTGTCAGTCGCAACCGCCTCGAAAGCGCCATTGAACGCCTGCGCGTCCCCGCTGTAATTGTGCGCGACATGAAAGACGCGACCCTCGTCATGACGCTGAAGAACTACTACCGCCAGAGCGCCCAGCGCCTGCGGCAAGCCGAAGAACAGGGCGTCCCGGTCTATGTACTGCGCAACAACACCATCACCCAGATGGAACGGCAACTCGCTATGGTCTTCAATCTACGCGACCTAGAGTTTGAGAATGGCATGAGCGGCATACGGCGCGGCGATGACAGCAGCATCGTTGAAGAAGCCATGCTCGAGGTCGAGAGCGCCATCACCCAGGTGATGAACGGCGAAGAGCTTGCCGTCGAACTGAGTCCGCGCAGTAGCTACATCCGCAAACTCCAGCACCAAATGGCCGACCGCTACAACCTGCGCTCCGAAAGCCGTGGCGAAGAGACCAACAGGCGTGTTAAAATCTTTCGGTAGACAGAGCTAAGGATACAGAAACGAGAAAATAGAAAATAGGTTTGCGGCATCAGGATGCACTGAATGCCCCCAAACTGTAAAGTAGCCTGAAACCCATTCCATAGGGTATAATGCGTACCAATAGACAAGCAAGGTTTGAACCAAACGAAACCATGGGCCTATTCATCACCTTCGAGGGGCCGGAAGGGAGCGGGAAGAGTACCCAGGCACGTCTGCTCTATGAGCGGATCCAGGCGCTGGGCTACCCGGTGATTCTGACCCGCGAACCGGGCGGTACGCGCATCAGCGAGTTGATCCGGCGGATTCTGGTTGATCTGCGCCATACCGAAATGGCCCCGACAACCGAGACGCTCCTCTTTTCGGCGGCACGGGCGCAGTTAGTGAGTGAGTTGGTGCGGCCCTACCTGAACACGGGCGGGATTGTGCTGTGTGACCGCTACGCCGATTCAACCTTTGCCTACCAGGGCTATGGCCTCGGACGCGATCTTGATGAACTCCATGCGATAACGACGATTGCGACGGGGGGGCTGCAACCCGATCTGACCTTCTACCTCGATCTTGATGTTGAGGCAGGGTTGCAACGCAAGCGCTGGGCCCGTGATCGCGGCAGTGAAGCGAGCAAAGCGGTATCCTCTAGTGGCCCGCCCGCCGAATGGAATCGCCTTGATGCCCGTGATCTCGCCTACCACCAACGGGTTGCAGCGGGCTTTGCCGAGTTGATCCGTAACAACCCTGAGCGCTGGCGGCGCTGCTCGGCTGAACAGCCACTCGATCAGTTGGCTGAACAGATCTTCGCTGCCGTTGAACCGATCCTTGAGCGGGTTGCCCGCTTGGAGCCGCACTGATGAAACTGGTGCTTGCCATTGTTCAGCATCAAGACGCCTCTACTCTCGTGGACGCCCTCACCGAAGAGGGTTACCGCGTGACCCGGCTGAGTAGCCAAGGGGGCTTTTTGCGTGAGGGCAACCTCACGCTGATGTTGATTGTCGCCGACGACCAAGTAGATAATGTGATTAGCACCGTGCGCTCACACTGCTCAACCCGCACCCGCTATGTCTCGCCCATGCCGCCGATTGCTGAATCGGGCGAATTCTACCCGCCTGCCCCCCTAGAAGTGCAGGTTGGCGGGGCTACTATTTTTGTGCTGAGGGCTGACATGGCCAAATTGTAGCCTGTTCTTAAACGAAAATTCTATGGAAGCAATACAAGACCTCCTTGCCAATTTGGTACCTCTGATGCAGGTGGGCCTCATTCTTTTAGGGGCTTATCTGATTCTTATTTGGGCCGCTTCGGTACTCTGGGCCTATCGTGATGTGCGTAGGCGCAGCGAAGATACCTCGGTGCAGGTGTTGGCCGTTAGCATGGTGCTGCTGCTGCCCTTCGCTGGCATTCTGCTGCACCTGATTCTGCGCCCCCCCCAGACGCTCGCCGAAAAGTATGAGCGTGAATTGGAGCAAGAGTATCTGCGGCGCGACATCGAAGAGAAGTTTGTCTGCCCTGAATGTCAGCGCCCAATTGAACCCGATTTTCTGCTCTGCCCCCATTGCCAGACCCATTTGCGGCGGCGGTGCGGTAGCTGTGAGCGCGTGGTAGACCTGACCTGGAGCATCTGCCCCTACTGTGGCGACGACGGCAGCAACAACAACTCGCGCCAAGCCCCCACCATTGCCGGCGCCGTCTACCCAGCCTTGCGCTCATCGAAGTAGCCTTACCCTGTTGCGCCGCCATAGTGTAGTGCCGACTTTAGTCGGCTGAGGTCGCGACAACCCCCGGATGCCGACTAAAGTCGGCACTACGACGGTAAAGCCTTGGGTTTGCCTAGAAGTAGCCTTACCCTGTTGCGCCATAGTGTAGTGCCGACTTTAGTCGGCTGAGGTCGCGACAACCCCCGGATGCCGACTAAAGTCGGCACTACGACGGTAAAGCCTTGGGTTTGCCTAGAAGTAGCCTTACCCTGTTGCGCCATAGTGTAGTGCCGACTTTAGTCGGCTGAGGTCGCGACAACCCCCGGATGCCGACTAAAGTCGGCACTACGACGGG
>NZ_NQWI01000040.1:0-16448 GCF_002532535.1 Candidatus Viridilinea mediisalina | reverse complement strand
TGTAGTGCCGACTTTAGTCGGCTGAGGTCGCTGACAACCCCCGGATGCCGACTAAAGTCGGCACTACGACGGTAAAGCCTTGGGTTTGCCTAGAAGTAGCCTTACCCTGTTGCGCCATAGTGTAGTGCCGACTTTAGTCGGCTGAGGTCGCTGACAACCCCCGGATGCCGACTAAAGTCGGCACTACGACGGTAAAGCAAGTTTGGTAATAGCAAAGAAGTATAGTAAGGCTACAACCCTTCGGCCAATTCATTCAGTGATTGTTGAGGTCTTCGATGCGCTTCCTGCTCGATCAGAAATCCTATGAGGAGATGCAGTCCCGACGGGGTCACTCACGTGACTGTTATGTACGCAATTTCGACTATTTGCACCACCTCTATGTAGATGGGGTCAAGTACACAGTGGCGCGAGCGGTCTATGCCTGTTACAAAGAGGCTCAGGCAAAGAAAGACCAAGATGCCATGTTGCACTTGGCGATGCACATTCAGGACTTGGAGCAGGCGATTGCTGAGGCACGTGAGCGGGGCGAGAATATTGCGGCCTTGCGGGCGATTGGCGATCCGCCGCCCAGCGATGAAGAGGCCCGCCCGCAGATGAATAATAGCTTCTTGCCGGAGGAGCCAGCTACCATTGAAGAGACCGGGCTGAACCGTACTTTCCTCACTGAACACTTTCTGCGCCTGCTCTACAACAAGGGGCGCGCCACCGGGCGCGAGATTGCGGATGATCTCTGCCTCTTCTACCGCATTGTGGAGCAGTTGATCATTGATCTGCGCAACCTTGAGCAGATTGACATCATTGGGCAAAAGGGCTTTGGCGATATTAACTATGAGTACGCCCTAACCGCCCGTGGCGGTGAAGCGGCCCTGGCGGCCCTCAAGAAGACCCAGTACGCCGGGCCATGCCCGGTCAACATCAATGATTGGTTCGAGTCGGTCAAGGCCCAGACGGTAAAAAATGTGAAGGTGACGCGGCGCAATATCCGTGATGCCTTTGAGGGCTTGGTGATTGACGAATCGATCCTGAACATGGTTGGCCCAGCGGTCAACTCTGGCTCTTCGATGATGCTCTTTGGCTATCCGGGCAATGGCAAAACAACCATTGCCGAGCGCATTACCCACCTGATGGGCGATGACATCTTTATCCCAAATACGATCTATGCCGATGGTGCGGTGATCAAGATGTTCGACAGCATTGTCCACGAGAAGCCACGCTTTGCGCTCAAGGAAGGGGTCGAATACGATAAGCGCTGGGTTCGCATCTCGCGCCCAGTGGTGATTGTGGGTGGTGAGTTGACGCTTGACCAACTCAATCTGGTCTTTAACGAAACCTCGCGCATCTACGAGGCTCCCTTTCAGATGAAGGCCAACTGTGGCATCTTCCTGATTGACGACTTTGGACGCCAACAGGTGCGCGTCTTTGACCTGCTCAATCGCTGGATTGTGCCCCTTGAGAAGCGGTACGACTTCCTCAATACCGTGACCGGGCAAAAAATCCAGATCCCCTTTGACCAGTTGATCATGTTCTCAACCAACCTTGATCCGAACGACTTGGGCGACGATGCCTTGCTCCGGCGCATCAAGTTCAAGTTTGAGATCATTGACCCCACTGAAGATCAGTTCCGCGACATCTGGAAGATTATGTGTAAGGTACGCAAGGTGCCCTACGATGAGCGCAGCGTGAGCTACCTGATTGCCAAATGGTATCTGCCCGACGAGCGCCCCTTCCGTATGTGCCAGCCGCGTGATATTCTCGACCAACTCATTTCGATTGCACGCTACAACATGGAGACCCCAACCCTCAGTGCAGACCTGATTGATGCCGCATGTTTGACCTACTTCCCCAATAAGGAGAAGAAGAACTTCGGGGCTAAGGTGCGCCTGGACATGTAGAGCAGAGCAGAGCAGAGTTCAGAGGGCACAGAGGGGTTGAACCACAGAGGCACCGAGGACACAGAGGGCAGAGATGGTTGGAGTTGGTAGCCACATACCGTAGTGTGTGGCTACCTAAGAGAAGGATACAGAAAATAGAAAATAGAAAATAGGTTTGCGATATCAGGATGCGCTGCATGCCTCCAAACGGTAAAGTGGCATGAAATCACCCCCTAATAAAAAATTCTCTGTGTTCTCTGTGCCTCTGTGGTTCAAATTCTCTGTGTTCTCTGTGCCTCTGTGGTTCAAATCCAACGAAAATTCTCCCTGTTCGACAATCCGCGATCTTTTGGTTATAATTCCTACCATCGAAACAGTGCGCTCATGAAGGCCTCTGCGTAGCTGCAAGTTGCACCTGTTCTACAGGCTAGAAAGCCATAGCCGCTGAAGCAAGCCGTGGTGTGTTGGTTAGCCCGACGCATACGCGCCGTTTGCGCGTGCCTCGCATGGGAAGGAAGTTGATGATGACAGGGGTGCTTACTCTTCACCGGACGTCGGTCGGAAAAAAGGTGATCATGGCGCTCACTGGGTGTATCCTAGTGGGGTTTGTGGTCTTTCACATGTACGGCAATACCAAGATGTTTATGGGGCCGGATGAGTTCAACAAGTATGCCGAAGGGCTGCGCTACTTGGGCTCCCCGGTCTTTGGCTATGAACACCTGCTCTGGGTGGCCCGCTTGGTCTTGATTGCGGCTGTGGTGTTGCATGTCTGGTCGGCTTCAGCCTTGGTGACGCAGAGCCGTAAGGCAACTGGTGGCATGAAGCGCTATAGTGAGCATAAGCGCCACACGAGCTATGCGGCCTATACGATGCGCTATGGTGGGATTTTGATCTTTCTGTTTATCATTTTCCACGTTTTGCATCTCACTTTTGGGGTGGTAGGCTACGCAGCGGGTCAGTTTAACCATCCTGGCGGTGGTAATTATGACATCTATAACAATGTTATCTATGGTTTCCAGAACGTACCAATTTCGCTTTTCTACATTGTGACTATGGTCTTTCTGGGTTTCCACCTCTTCCATGGGGTGTGGAGTATGTTCCAGACGTTGGGGTTGAATAGTGCAACCTACAATACCCTGCTGCGCGGACTTGCGGTTGTGGTCTGTGCCGTGGTGGTAGTTGGCAATATCTCCTTCCCAGTTGCGGTGCTAACCGGGGTGATCCAGCCAGTGTAAGGCGAGTGAGGAGTGATCAATGAGTAAACCAAAACAAGAGACCAAAACCCGCACGGGCACGCGCACCATGGAATTTGTAGCTAGTCTTGATTCCAAGCAGCCCTCTGGGCCGATTGAGCAGCGTTGGGATAAGCATCGCTTTGAGATGAAGTTGGTCAATCCGGCTAACCGGCGGCGCTATACGGTGATTGTCGTTGGTTCGGGCCTCGCCGGTGGTGCTGCGGCAGCTACGTTGGGTGAGCAGGGCTACAATGTGAAGTGTTTCTGCTACCAGGATAGCCCGCGCCGCGCCCATAGTATCGCCGCCCAAGGCGGGATCAATGCGGCGAAGAACTATCGCAATGATGGCGATTCGATCTACCGGCTCTTCTACGATACGGTGAAGGGGGGCGATTTCCGCGCCCGTGAGAGCAATGTCTACCGCCTGGCCCAGGTTTCGGTCAATATCATTGACCAGTGTGTGGCCCAGGGTGTGCCCTTCGCCCGTGAGTATGGCGGTTACCTCGATAATCGTTCCTTCGGTGGTGCCCAGGTGTCGCGCACCTTCTATGCCCGTGGCCAGACGGGACAGCAGTTGCTGCTAGGGGCCTACCAAGCCCTTGAGCGCCAGATTGCCGCTGGTAGCGTGAAGATGTTCTCGCGTACCGAGATGCTTGATCTGGTGGTGGTTGATGGGCGCGCACGCGGCATTATTACCCGCGATATGGTGACGGGCAAGATTGAACGCCACGTTGCCGATGCGGTGGTGCTGGCCACTGGTGGCTATGGCAATGTCTTCTACCTGAGTACCAATGCCAAAGGCTGTAACACAACGGCGATCTGGCGCGCCCATCGCAAAGGGGCATTCTTTGGTAACCCCTGCTTTACCCAAATTCACCCTACCTGCATCCCGGTCACCGGCGACCATCAGAGCAAGTTGACGCTGATGAGTGAGTCGCTGCGCAACGATGGGCGTATCTGGGTGCCAAAGAAGAAGGGCGATAGCCGCCCCGCCAGCCAGATTCCTGAAGGCGAGCGCGACTACTACCTTGAGGAGCGCTACCCCTCCTTTGGCAACCTTGTACCTCGCGATGTGGCTTCGCGTAATGCCAAGCATGTCTGCGACCAAGGGCGTGGCGTTGGCTCCAGTGGCTTGGGGGTCTACCTCGATTTTGCCGATAGCATTAAGCGTTTGGGTAAGCCCAAGATTGTGGAACGCTACGGTAATCTCTTTGATATGTATGCCCAGATTACGGGTGAAGATCCCTATGAGACGCCGATGCGCATCTATCCGGCGATTCACTACACGATGGGCGGGCTGTGGGTAGACTACAACCTGATGAGTACCATCCCCGGCCTGTTTGTGGCTGGTGAAGCCAACTTCTCGGATCACGGGGCCAACCGCTTGGGTGCCTCGGCGCTGATGCAGGGTTTGGCCGATGGCTACTTTGTGCTACCCTATACGATTGCTAACTTCTTGGCTCAGATTAAGCCGGGCGGGTTGGATACGAGCGATGCCGCGTTTGCCCAGGCTGAAGCCGAAGTCGCAGGGCGCACCCAGAAACTCTTGAAGCTCAAAGGTGAGCACACGGTCGACTCGTTCCACCGCGAGTTGGGCAAGATCATGTGGGACGAGTGTGGCATGGCGCGTAACGAAGCCGGGCTACGCAAGGCGCTCAAGCGCATCCCTGAGCTGCGCTCCGAATTCTGGGAGAATGTGCGCGTCCCCGGTGAGGGCGGTGAACTCAACCAAGAGCTAGAGAAGGCCGGGCGGGTCGCCGACTTCCTAGAGTTGGGCGAATTGATGTGCATGGATGCCCTGACCCGTGCTGAGTCCTGCGGTGGCCACTTTCGTGAAGAGAGCCAGACTGAAGATGGCGAGGCGTTGCGCGACGACGAGAATTGTGCGTTCGTGTCGGCTTGGGCCTTCACTGGCAACCTGAGCAAGCCGGAGTTGCATAAGGAACCGTTGGAGTTCGAGTATGTCAAGCCGAGCCAGCGTAGCTATAAGTAGGAAGATGCTATGAAATTGACGCTAAAAGTCTGGCGCCAGAAGAACGGCAGCACGCCGGGCGAATTGAAGACCTACCCGGCTGATCATGTCAGCCCTGATATGTCGTTCCTTGAGATGCTCGATGAGGTCAATCAGGCTTTGATCATGCAGGGCGAAGACCCAATTGCCTTTGATCATGATTGTCGTGAGGGCATCTGTGGCATGTGTTCGCTCATGATCAACGGCGTTGCCCATGGGCCCAAAGAGGCGATCACCACATGCCAATTGCATATGCGAAGCTTCAAGGATGGTGAGACGATCACGATTGAGCCGTGGCGCGCCAAGCCTTTCCCGATCATCAAGGACCTCGTGGTTGATCGTGAGAGCTTTGATCGCATCATTCAGGCCGGTGGCTTTATCAGCGCCTCGACCGGCTCGGCCCCCGATGGGAATGCCATTCCTGTGGCCAAACCAGACGCCGATAAGTCTATGGATGCGGCAGCATGCATCGGCTGTGGCGCATGTGCCGCCGCATGCCCCAATGGTTCGGCCATGCTCTTCACAGCGGCCAAGGTCGCCCACTTGGGCCACCTGCCCCAGGGTCAAGCGGAACGCCACCAGCGTGTCGTCAATATGGTGGCAACGCAAGACGCCGAAGGTTTTGGCAACTGCACCAATATCGGCGAGTGCGCGGCGGTCTGCCCCAAGGAGATCAGCCTCGACACGATTGCCATGCTCAACCGCGACCTCGTGATTGCAGCACTCAAGGGCATTGAGCCCGTGGTGAAGTAGGGAAGAGGCACCGAGGATTGAACCACAGAGGCACCGAGGATTGAACCACAGAGGCACCGAGGGCACAGAGATGGTACGGAGGGAGTGTCAACAATGGTGCGTGCTTGCCATGCCCCCCCCTGCTCTGTGTTCTCTGTGCCTCTGTGGTTCAATACCCTGCTCTGTGTCTCTGTGGTTCAATGCTCTGCATCTACCGTGCAACGCGCTCTAGGATGGCGAGGGTATGAGCGGCGACACGACGGTAGGAGAAGCGGGCGGCTTGGTTGAGGCCGTGGTTACTGAGTTCATTGCGTAGGTGTGCATCACCGAGCAGCCGTCCGAGTGCAGCGGCCCAGCCAATGATGTCATCGGGGGGAACGCGCAGGGCCGCCGGGCCAACCACTTCGGGCAGACTACTGGCATCACTGACGATGACCGGCGCACCACAGGCCATAGCTTCGAGCGGTGGTAAGCCAAAGCCCTCATAGCGCGAAGGAAAGACAAAGACGCTACACGCGCGGTAGAGTAGTGGCCCATCTTCAGGGGGCACATCAATGCGCCGCACGCTCGCGCTAAGATCAAGTTCGGCGATCATCGCATCGAGATCAGGGAAGAGTTGGCGATCACGGCCAAGGGTACGCCCAGCAATGGCGAGGGTAGCGCGTACCCCGCGTGATCGTAGCAGCGCAAAGGCGCGCAGGAGCGTACCAAGGTTCTTGCGTGCATCGAGGCCGCCAACATAGTAGACAAAGGGTTCGACGAGGCCATACCGTTCTGCAACTGCGGCACGGGCTGCGGTCTGGTCGCCAAGGCTATACTGATCACCCGCCGCGAGATGGATGGAGGTAACCCGCTCGGCGGGGAGGCGTAGGTGTTTGAGAATATCGTTACGGCTCCAGGCTGAAAAGGTGAGAACATGGTTGCTGCGCCGTACTGCTTGACGCACGAGGGCCATATAGGCGCGTACATGGGCACCACCGCGATATTCGGGCAACAACAGGGGAATGATGTCGCCCACAGTGGTAACAACGGGCAGTTTAGCCCTAAGCGGAGGCCCAAAGTAGGGAGTGAGCAGCACGGCTGGCCCTTGGTAGCAGGTGAGGCGCCAGGCCGCAGCGGGAGCAGTGAATTGCTCAAAGTTGAGCTTGGCCAGATTAGCCCCCAGGCGGTCGAGGGGGCTGCGTAGGCGTACCAAATGCACCCCGGAGGGTGGCGGTGGCCCGCTTGGACTACGAGCGGGCACGAGCAGCAGATAGCGGTACTGGGGGGCTACCTGGGGCAACCAGCGCACAAGCCCATGGAGATATTGGCCGCTACCAACATTGGGTTGCCCCCAAAAGCTGCCGTTGATTACAATCTGCACGGCCTGGGCTCCGCGTTAGCTAGTTGTGTGAAAATCCGCATCAAAAGCAACAATTATACGTTTTTCATTCGTTTCACACGTCACGGCTGGGTTGGTTCAGTCCATCATACCATAACCAGCACTTGTACCATTTCGGTAGGGCTACGCCCCAAGCCCTCTCGTTGTCTTTCAATTTGGCGGCGAAGCCGCCAAATTGAAAGACAACGAGAGGTAACGTTGACATCGAATGACAAACCCTTGCAGGTTTGGTACACTACAGCCCAATGTCAAGCTCATCGTTAGAGAAGGAAGCAACCATGCTACGCAATCTTTTTGGCGCACGCAAGCCAGCGGCGGAGACAAAGAATATACGTGTGAATGAATTGAAGCAACGACTCGACGCAGGTGAGCGCTTCTATCTGTTGGATGTACGTTCGGCAGAGGAGTATAGTGGCGATGGACATATTGCCGGTTCGCACCTTTTGCCCTTGCCGATGTTGGCTACGCGCCAGAGCGAACTGCCCCGCGATCTCCCAATTGTCTGTATCTGTCGCTCCGGGAATCGCAGCGGGGTGGCTGCCGAACAGTTGGCGCGCCAAGGCTTTAGTGAGGTAATAAACTTGACGGGCGGCATGATCGCTTGGGCGCAAGCGGGCTTGCCGATGAAACAGGGGTAATACCATTTACGATTGTAGATTCCAGATTGTAGATTGCCGAACATGGCGTTCCAATGGGCTTTCGCGTTCTTGATCATGCGGCATGTTCAAGGGTAATTGGTATAATCTGGCTGCAAACGCAGCGCCATTTTCAGGTAGAAGGGCAACAGGAGTTCCAATTCCCACTTGATCTCTAGGTTGGGCAAGACGATCCTGTGGTAGATTAGTGCATGGTGTAATGCTGCGAGTGGTTGAGCCAACTCGAAGGCTTGGGTGAGCTTGGCCCCACGGGCATAGGCACCCCACGGCTCCAGGTAGGCATCGCGCAGCCGTTCACGGATGCCGCGCTCGCGGGGGAAGAAGTCCTCAATTTCAACCAAGAAGAGCAACAGGCTGAAGAAGGGGTGGGTGAGTGAACTTGCGCTCCAGTCGAGAAAACTACTACCCTGCGGCCCTACGATCACCTGGCCCGCCCAGAGATCGCCATGCTCTAGGGCGGTCGGGAGGTCGTAGGCGGCCAATTGGGTACTTAAGGTAGCCACCCGGGTAGCCAAATGCTGCAAGGCGGTCCATTCGCTGGGCGACAGCCCAGCAGGGCGGTCGGGGAGTGCGGCAGCAGGATCGGCCAACAGCGGTTCCAAGCGAGCGGCTAGGCGCTCTAGGGGGTACTCTGGCAATCCCAAGGCGCGCAGTTCAGCATAGCGGGGCACACTAGCCAATTGAAGCTCGGCCAAGCGAGCGAGCGCCGCCTCCCAATGGGGCAGATCGTCCTCTTCGCGTAGCGTGGCCAGCTTGGGGCCAGGCAATTCGGCCATGAGCATCCAACCCCGCACGGGATCAAGTGTCAATGGTTGGGCCACATAGCCTGGATGTTGCTGCGCTAACGCTGCGGTTAGGCCCGGCTCATGGCGAAAGATCGGCAACACCGCCTTCATGTAGATCTCGCCCTCTGCCGTTGGGAAGCGCAGCATGGCCGAACGTTGCCACGAGCGCACCTGCGTGGGCGCACCTGTGGGTGTTAGGCCCAGGCGCGTCAGTGAGGTGTTGGCCCAAGCCAGGGCTTGCCCATACCAATCTGGCTGATACCATGGTGGCCGCAGGGCTGATGGATCGCCGGTGTACCAACGAAACCAAGCATGGAGTAGCGCACGGTGGCTTTCATGCAGGAACGCGAGGTCGTCCAGTTCTGCTTGGGTCACCCAACGCGCCCCTGCTGGTGGCACCCAGGCCACATCGCGCAGCAGCACCCCGTAAACCTTGGAGACCAATTCGCGATCGGGTTGGTAGGCGAGATCAACACAGCGGAGAATGGTGGCCGGAATCTTTTGGCGCTCTAGCCAGGCATGCAGGTGGCCAAGTTCTTGCCACAGCCGACGTTGACCTTCATGCATAACTGGCAAGTGCCAGCCCTGTGAGCTTTGCAGCAGCAGACAGCCCGCATAGTCGGGATGCATAAAAATGAGGTGGTTCTCGCAATCGATTGGCGCAATGGCGCTCATGAGCAACTGTTTTCCTGTTCTCCTTTTAGCTATGGTACCATACCCGCTTGAGGGCTACGTCAACGTTGGGGCTGCGCCCCAAACCTCGTTTTTGGAAGGCGGTGCAGCCGCTTCCATTGGAGTAGAGCTATGACAAACTCGCTTGCCAGTGCAAGCCACCCAGCCCGCGAGCGGGGGCTGGGCTATGCCTTTTTGGGTGGTTTAGGCATCACGGTTACGGCGATCATTATTGGGGCGCTGGCGTTTGCTTGGCTGATCCTAGCGGCACGCGGGCCGACAGTGCCGGAGTTGCTGCCCGCCGATACGCAGCTCTACCTTGCGGTGACGCCTAATGTGGGGCATGTGCTGGAAGTGGCTGAGTTACGCCAGATTCTGCGTGAAGAGTTGGGCATCTCTGAGCATGATGCGCTGCTGCGCGGCGTGATTGATCTCGCAGTTGTGCCATTGGGCCCCGACAATATGGGCGTCTGGTTGGGCAGTGAGTTGGGGGTGGCGATCCGTGGGTTCAATGCGGATACGCTGGCCGCCGCTCAGCCCGCAGAGGTTCTGCTGCGCGATGCTGAAATCTTGGTCTTCTTTGGCTCGAAGAACGATCCCCAAGCTGAAGCGTTCCTCGAACAGCACTATGCGGCTCGCAGCGCCCAAGGTGAACAATTGGTGCGCGAGGAGCATGGTGCAGGAACGATCTACAGTCAGCAGCATGGCCCTCCCAACCTCACAAGCGTCTTTACCATAATTGAACACTATGTCTTCTTCAGTAACAGCCGTGACGCACTGGTAGCCCTGGCAGAACAGGCCAACCGTGAGGCGCAGGGGCCAAGTTTAGCCCACGAAGCGAGCTTTGGCAGCGCCCGCCCCGGACGCTATGACGATGGCAGTGCGGCTGCTGCCGCCGCCCGCACTGCCCTCAGTGAACTGCTACATGGCTTGATGCAGACTAATAGCAATTACCCTTGAACATGCCGCATGATCAAGAACTTTGATAGGCTATCCCCTCATCTGTAACCACGTTTCCACCTCGTCCATACGCTCGAAATCGAACAGATTTTCACCTGAGGCGGTGGGCGACTTGCAATGGAATGATCACTCCTCCCAAAAGTGCTGCACCCAACCCTGTGCGGCAAGGAGCGCCCGCAGTTCGAGCATGGCGGTGTAGGTGGGCAGCGCAAAGAGGGTAGTTCCCGCTGGAAGTTGCTTGCGCGCATGGTCGAGCGCTTGATCGAGGGCAGGAATGGTCGTGAGGCGTTGCGGCTCAAGCCCGGCATACTTGAGGCGCACGGCCATATCGTCTGCGCGGGTACCCGTGACCGTGACATGGGCAACATGGCCGGCTAGAATTTCAAAGTCGGCATCCCAGAGCCACGAGACATCGGTGCCGTCGGCGAGGCGGTCGTTGATGCTGATCAGCAGGTGCAGATTGCTGGCTGTGCTTCTGTCTGCATTGAGCAGCATCCGCACCGTTTCGCTGGCACCAACCGGATTCTTGATCAGCGCAATGAGCAGTGGTGTCCCTCCGAGATTCACCCGCTCGATGCGCCCAAAAGCGGCACTGAACTGTTCCAGACTGTTGCGTGCCACTGCGGGACTCAGGCCCAAGGCGAGGGCCGCCGCAAAGGCTGCACTAGCGTTATAGGCGTTGTAGAGCCCCGGTAGTGGCAGCGCAAGCTCTAGCGCCCCCCCAGGGTAGCGCAGGTAGAGTTGGCTACCTGCTGCGCCATGCAGTTCCAAGCGGGCCAACGCGACCTGCGCTGCCGGGCGTTGGTGACCACACGCGGGGCAGTGGTAGTGGCCAATGTGGGCATAGAAGGCCAGCGGGTAGGTATAGCGCTGCCCACATTGCCGACAGAACTGCGAATCGGCAATATGGGCTACGGCCCCCGTCGCATGCTGTGCATCATCCAAACCGTAGTAGCAGACCTGCGCTGTTAAGCCAGCGCCCAACGCAGCCACCGCTGGATCATCAGCATTGAGCAGCACCGTTGCCGTTGCGGGGAGCGTAGCCAGGGCCGCACGCCACGCCCGCGCTACCGTATCAATTTCGCCATAACGATCCAGTTGGTCGCGGAAGAGATTGTGGATCACCACCAGGCGCGGAGCGGTCTCATCAATTGCTTGGGGCAACGCCGCTTCATCCACCTCAAACAGCCCAAGCTCGGCCTTGGTACGTCCGCGCCAATCGGTTGCGGCCAAGGCCGTCGTGGTGAGCCCCTCAATCAGATTGGCCCCGGCGCGATTGTGCAGCACCTGCAAGCCCGCAGCCTGCAACATATCAGCCAGCATACGACTCGTCGTCGTCTTGCCATTCGTACCCGAAAGCAACACCACCCCCTGAGGCAGTGTTGCACTCAACGTTCGCAGCACATCTGGTGCCACCCGCCGCGCCAAACTCCCTGGCAGATTCGTACCACCACCAAGCCGCAACCGACGAATCATCTGACCCGTCAATTTACCTGTGTGGGTTGCAATAACATGTGTTAATTGAAACATATGGAATAATTTCAGGCTACTTTGGATTGAGCTTGCCTTGTGAGGTTATCTCAAAAATCGATGGGCTAGCGTTGGAGTGCCGGCTTCAGCCGGCTAAAGCCGGCACTCCACGTCTGTGCTGGCTTCAGCCGGCTAAAGCCGGCACTCCACGTCTGTGCTGGCTTCAGCCGGCTAAAGCCGGCATTCCACGTCTGTGCTGGCTTCAGCCGGCTAAAGCCGGCATTCTACATCTGAAAACAAGGGCAGGATGCTCTCGCTCCCAGGCTTGTGCCTTACCCCAATGCTGAACAGCTACAAGATCAACTCTTTGCACCCTCTTTGTACAGGGGCAAACGTTTGACAGAGGCTTTGAGCCTATGCTACCATATTTTAGAATGTGGAAACTTCACTGTTGTAACGAGATTACCGACCACGAGAGCGGCGAAGATCGTAACTCGGTTACGCACCACCTCTAGCTATGGGGCTGTCTGAAAAATCGATGGGCTAGCGTTGGAGTGCCGGCTTCAGCCGGCTAAAGTCGGCACTCCAACGCGTACTCACTAGCTTTTCAGACAACTTCTATGGGGCTGGAGGAAACAAGGAGCTTGCGCGCATGAAGCTGCATGAGTATCAGGCCCGTGATCTGCTGGCAAAGTATGGTGTTCCCGTCACTGGCGGTGGGGTCGCAACAACCCCCGCTGAGGCTCGTTCCATAGCCGAAAGTATCGGCGGCGGCGTGGTGGTCAAGGCCCAGGTCTTTGTTGGTGGTCGCGGTAAGGCTGGCGGTGTAAAACTGGCCGCTACGCCCGCTGAGGCTGAACAGGTTGCAAGCCAAATTCTTGGTATGCAGATCAAAGGGCTTACCGTCGAAAAGGTGCTCGTAGCCGAGGCAATTACGTATCAAAAAGAAATCTACCTCAGTGCGATTCTTGATCGTGCTACGAAGCATGTGATGATGATCGCATCGGCTGAGGGTGGGGTCGAGATTGAAGAGGTCGCTAAGACCAATCCAGAAGCTATTATCAAAATTCCTGCCCATCCGACGTTGGGCCTCCAAGATTACCAAGCGCGTGAATTGGCCTTTTCGATTGGATTGACTGATGGTAAGCAGGCGCGTCAGTTTGCCCAGATTGCCAGTGCGCTCTACCGCACCTTCGTTGCGAGTGATGCCTCGTTGGTGGAAATCAACCCACTGGTCATCCGCGATGATGGGAGCCTCCAGGCGCTCGACTCCAAGGTGCTGCTCGATGAGAGCGCCCTCTTTCGCCATCCCGAACTTGCCGCCCTGCGTGACTCCTCCGATGAACCGGAGGCCGAAAGGGTTGCGCGCGAAGCCGATTTGACCTTTATCAAGCTTGATGGCAATATTGGCTGTATGGTCAATGGTGCTGGCCTCGCTATGGCTACTATGGATGTCGTGAAGCTCTATGGCGGTGAACCGGCCAACTTCCTTGATATTGGTGGCGGTGCTAACAAAGAGAAGGTCAAAACCGCCCTGCGGATCATTCTTGCTGATCCCAATGTGAAGGCGGTCATGTTCAATATCTTCGGCGGGATTACCCGCGTTGATGAAGTTGCCCGTGGGATTATTGCCGCACTCGAGGAGGTTCCCACCAATGTGCCCCTCGTGGCACGCCTCACCGGCACCAATGAGGCCGAAGGGTTGAAGATTCTAGCCGAATCGCAACTCATTCCGGCCACAAGCCTCGCCGAAGCAGCCCAGAAAGCCGTCGCGGCAGCCCAGGCTACGCCCTAAATCTCGATCGTCTAACGTCCCCAGGAGGTGCCGCGCCGCTGTTGGCGCTCGTCCCGCCGCGTCGCTGCGGTAGCCTGGGGACGTTTGTTATGTGGAGAAAAGTACGAGCATGGCTAAACGTGCCCTTATCACCGGCATTACCGGGCAGGATGGGAGTTACCTCGCTGAATTGTTGCTCAGTAAAGGCTATGAAGTCATTGGCATGGTGCGTCGCACCAGTACGGTCAATTTTGAGCGCATTCAGCATATTCAGCACGACCTGCATTTGGTAACTGGTGACCTCGCTGATGAAGTTTCGCTGATTAACCTGCTGCGCGAATGTCGCCCCCAAGAGGTCTATAACCTAGCAGCCCAATCCTTTGTTCAGACCTCATGGCATCAGCCGGTCTTCACAGGCGAGACGACCGCTCTGGGTGTGACCCGCATGCTCGATGCGGTACGCATTGTGGACCCCGCGATCC
Organism: Candidatus Viridilinea mediisalina; assembly: GCF_002532535.1. Classification (GTDB taxonomy): domain Bacteria; phylum Chloroflexota; class Chloroflexia; order Chloroflexales; family Chloroflexaceae; genus Viridilinea; species Viridilinea mediisalina. Next base: position 2,419 of record NZ_NQWI01000040.1, on the reverse strand, counting down.
GCTTCTATCAGGCTAGTAGTAGCGAGATGTTCGGCAAGGTGCTTGAAGTCCCGCAGAAGGAGACCACGCCCTTCTATCCACGCAGCCCCTACGGTGTCGCGAAGGTCTATGGCCATTGGATTACCGTGAACTACCGTGAGAGCTACGATATGTTCGCATGCTCTGGTATCCTCTTTAACCACGAGTGTATCTGTGAAACGACCCCGCTCGTGGTGCGCCGCCAGGGCTATGTTGATGTCGTCACCCCTGCCGAACTTGTTCCGCTCATGCGCCAAGGGCCGCATCAGCAGAGCTTTGCTGTGCCCGACCTCGAAATTTGGGACGGGAGCGCATGGACTGCTATCCGTGCGATCACCGCGACCCGCCGTCGTCTCAACGATCCCGACCATACTCTGCTCTCGTTTCAGACGCGGGGCGGCGCTGTGACGGTCACAGCCCATCATCATATGCTCGATGCCGACCATGAGGTGCGGGTGGCCCGTAGCTTGAAGACCAACGATCATGTCGCACTTGCCCCCGCGCTCCCGCCCATGCCCGCCTGGAGCGTCCTGACCCCTGAGTTGGCCGAGTTCTTGGGGTTGCTTACTGCCGCCGGTTGTGCGCTACCCAACGCTGCGCTCGGCTTTACCACAAGTGACGCGGCGTGCAGCAGGCGCGTCAGTGAACTCTGGTCGCGTCTCTTCCTTGGCACAACGAGTATGCCGGTACTGCCCGCCGGTTGGCCTCAGCCAGCGGAACACATCCAGCTTACGCTCAATGGTGAGCCAACGAGCATACGCTGGCTGCATGAGCAACTCTATGCCGCATCTGGCAGCAAGCGCGTGCCCCGCCTTGTGCTCAATAGTGGCCCTGAACTGCACATGGCCTTCCTTCAGGGCTACCAGGCTGCTGCTGGCCACGTTGCCGCAGCGGACGAACGGCTGGCAACCACAAGCCCGCTCTTAGCACAAGGGCTCTGCTGGCTCTACCATGCGCAAGGCCGCCCCATGAGTGTCGCGGTGGAGCATCGTGGTGAGCAGACAACCTACCAACTCACCTTTGGGCCTAGTACGCCCGTTAGCGCAGCCTCCAAGCCAGAGCACAACCTCAGGCGCATCGAGCAGCCTGCCAGCAGCGCAGCGTGGGTCTTTGACCTTGAGACCGCAAGCGGTCACTTCTGTGCCGGTGTAGGCCGCATCATTGTGCATAACAGCCCACGGCGCGGCCTTGAATTCGTCACCCGCAAAATTTCGCACGGCGTAGCACGCATCAAACTCGGCCTCGACAACGAGTTGCGGCTCGGCAACCTGGATGCGCGGCGCGATTGGGGCTTCGCTGGCGACTATGTTGAAGCCATGTGGCTCATGCTTCAGCAGGATCGCCCCGAGGACTACGTTGTTGCTACCGGCGAAACCCATCCGGTCAGCGAATTTTGTGAACTAGCCTTCGGCCATGTTGGCCTCAACTACCACGACTACGTCGTGCTTGACGAGCGCTTCATGCGCCCGGCAGAGGTTGACCTGCTGATCGGCGATCCCACCAAGGCCCGTGAAGAACTCGCATGGCAACCCAAAACCAGTTTTCCCGACCTCGTCCGCATGATGGTCGAGGCGGATCTGCAGTTATTGAAGGAGCAGAACCGATGACCCAGGCGGAGATGCGTTTGATTGAACAAGAGTGGGACGCCCTTGTAGATCGGCTTGGCGTAGCCGAAGCTACCCGCTTCGTTATGCTACTCGACCGACGCACGGGTAGTGCCTTGCAACACCTGCGTACCATCTCTACCATGGCGCATACTGGCCCACGCCGTGTGATCAACTCCGTCCAACCCTTTAGCCAAGTGGAGCTTTGATAAGGATACAGAAACGAGGGCATACCCAATAAAGAACGGGGATACGCGGGAACTTGGTTCCCGCGTATCCCCGTTTACTTTAATGAACATGTGCGGGAACCTCGTTCCCGCATGCCTCCCTAACGCAACGGTAGCTCCAATCCACCGCGCCGCACCTGCTAGGTCTCATGAGCCATGCGCCCCTCCAGACCTGCCAGGTGGGCGCCGTTGGGTCTTTGGGGCTACGCATGGTGGCTGCACGGCGCCCACCTAGCAGGTCGTTGGTTCGCGTTGCATGAGAAAACTCTTGACACCGCATCCAAAGCTTCTCAAAAACTCTACTCTATACCTGAAAGGAGCGGGGTAGGGGGTAAGGGCCAAAGCGCGCATCACCTCTAACGCACCACGAAGGGTAGGTAGACGCGCATCAACGCCGGGGCGATACTCTCTGAGACGCTGATTGGCGCGGGGAAGTCCGGTTCCGGTTCGAGCAGCGGTGCGGTGCGATCCAGCACATAGCGGCTTTCAAGCCCAATCGCCGCTGTGCTGGTGCTACGCATGGTGACAAGGTAGATGCCCGGGCGGGCATCGGGTGAGGTTTGCAGTACG
>NZ_NQWI01000232.1 GCF_002532535.1 Candidatus Viridilinea mediisalina | reverse complement strand
GGTTGGCAGCCACCGCGCCGCTGGCTGAGCCTGTCGAAGCCAAGCGGTGCGGCCCAGAACTTTTTCGCGCTAACAAAACGTTTGTTGTTCCGTGTTGGCGGCGAAGCCGCCAACACGGAACAACAAACGAGGTTTGGGGTGTAGCCCCAAAGCAAGGTGTAGGGCAGCAGCCCGACACGTAATGCGAATGCCATCCAAGAGGAGCAGAGCAATGACGCTTGATGCAACGGATGTTGATCTGGAAGCCCATGGTCTTTTTATCAATGGGGCATGGTGTGCTGCTGATGCAGCACGCACCTTTACGGTCTATGAACCAGCCACCGGGCAACCATTGGCGCGGTGCGCTCATGGGAGTCGGGCGGATGTGGATCGAGCCGTAGCGGCTGCCCGTGCCGCCTTCGATGATGGCCCGTGGCCCCACACCCCCCACTACGAGCGTGCCCAGATTCTGCATGAGATTGCCCAACTGATAGAGGCCAATGCGCCCGAATTGGCCGAGCTTGAGAGCCGTGATGGCGGCGTACCGCTGCGGGCTACCACGTTCAACGACATTCCGTTGGGCATGCATATGATGCATGTCTTCGCCGAGTTGGCCCGGCGCTCGCCCTACGAGCCCATGCCCTGGAATGATTTCCCCACTCTCTCGTGGAATTTTGTCTGGCGCAACCCCTATGGCGTCTGTGCCCAGATTATCCCCTGGAACTATGCCTTCTGCATGACCATCTGGAAGCTGGGGCCAGCCTTGGCAACCGGCAATACCATTGTCTTTAAGCCCTCTTCGCTTGCGCCCCTCTCGGCTATTCGGCTGATCAAACTGATCGATGAGTCGGGCCTCTTGCCTAAAGGCGTCCTCAATATGGTCACCGGATCGGGCCCTGAAGTGGGCGAGTATCTGGTGGGCCATCCCCGGGTGGACAAGATTGCCTTTACGGGTTCCACTGAGGTGGGGCGCAAGATCATGGCCATTGCAGCCCCCCATATCAAGAAGGTCACCCTTGAGCTTGGTGGCAAATCGCCCAGTATTCTGCTGCCCGATGCCGATCTGGATAAGGCGATTGATGGTGTCCTCTTTGGCATGTTCTACCACGCCGGGCAACTCTGTGAGGCGGGCACGCGCTGCCTCGTCCCTAGCGCGATCTACGATGAGGTGGTTGAACGGCTGGTGCAACGCACGCGCCAGTTGCGCGTCGGCGATCCGCTCGATCTCGCTACCGATGTTGGTCCGCTGATTAGCCACAAGCAGCGCGAGACGGTTGAAGGCTACATTGCCTTGGGCCGCGCCGAGGGGGCGCGCCTGCTGATTGGCGGCGGACGGCCACTTGGTGCATCGTATGCCCAAGGCTCCTTTGTTGAACCCACGATCTTCGGGGAGGTCAACAACCGCTCGCGCCTCGCCCAAGAGGAGATCTTTGGGCCGGTGCTGGCGCTCATCCGCTACGATGATGTTGGTGAGGCGATAGCAATGGCCAATGATACTATGTATGGCCTCGCCGCCTCGGTCTGGTCACAAGATATCCAACAGGCGATTGATGTTGCCCGGCGCATTCGTGCGGGCACGGTGGGCATCAATGAACACCACGTCCTCAACCCCTACGCCCCCTTCGGTGGCTTCAAAGAGAGTGGGATTGGGCGTGAGATGGGGGTGGCCGGGATGCTTGAGTATACTGAACCGACCCATATCCATGTGGATTTCCAGCAGCAGCGTGATGGCAAGCTCTGGTGGGATGCGCTGCTCCCGCCCAACGAGGAGGAGTAGGCGAAATCAGGGTATACTACCCCTATGCTCGATGATCGCACCAAACTCCATTTTCCAGCCAGCGGTGCAACAGAGCTACCCTTGCTCTTTGCGCCGCAGGTGTTGCGCTGTGTCGCCGCTGGGCCGGGGGGCCATCCGCTCCATGTCCTGCTCGATACGGGAACCGATCCCTCAGCGATTGACCTCGGCTTGGCGCGGCGCTTAGGCTTGCGCTTGGGCGAGTTTGCCCTTGGCTCCGATGCCGCCAGCGATGCGGTGCCCTTCACCGAGACGGTGTTGCCCTGGTTGCGCTTGGGCACGCTTGAACTGCGCGATCTCTATCTGCTTGCGGTTGACCTGGGCCGCTCACCCTTTAAGCTCGATCTGGTGCTGGGCTACAATGTACTCAGTTCTCTGACCCTTACTGCCGACTATGAGCGAGGTAGTTTGCATTTGGGCCACCCCGATCTAGAACCATCAGGCATGCATGATGGGAGCATAACCCTGCCGCTGCGCTTCTTCGAGCACTTCCCCGCCCTCGAGGGCGCGATGCTGCTCAATGCTGCCGGTGCCGAGCCGTCTATGCCATTACCCCTCGTGACGATTGATACCGGTTCCAATGGAGCGCTCACCCTTGGCCCTGATCTCGCGGCGCGGGCCGGGCTACACCCTGGCGCAGAGCGGGTCGCTACCAGTGAAGGCCAGGGCTTTGTCGAACGGGTGGCCGTGCTGCGGAGCAGTGCTGCAAGTTTGCGCCTTGGCCCCTTCCAGTTCGATCATGTGGAATTGGATGCACCAACCATCCAAGCTGGCGACTTGGGCCGTGCTGGGCGGGCCAACGTGGGTAACGCCCTGCTCGCCCGTTTTGGGCGTATTACCCTGGATTACCGTCGGGCAATCTGTCTGGTAGAACCACAGAGCAACAACAACGCGGGTTTGGACTGTAACGTGTCCTGAGAGGCTGTCTGAAAAGCTAGTGGGCACGCGTTGGAGTGCCGGCTTTAGCCGGCTGAAGCCGGCACTCCAACGCCAGTTCA
>NZ_NQWI01000039.1 GCF_002532535.1 Candidatus Viridilinea mediisalina | reverse complement strand
GAGGCGTTACTCAGCTTCACAACCCAAGCGCATCTTGATGCGTGGCTGCAAGGGCAGCGCGAGGGGTGGGATGTGGCCCCCTTCGTGACCACTACTGAAGAGCCTGCCTATGTCCAAGGCGAGCGTAACGTGGTGCTGCATCTGCTCAAGTGCAAGTTGGGAACACTCAATGATGCGTTGGAGGCGCAGGTTGCGTCCTTGAATCCCGTGTTGCTGGTACCGTTGAGTGAGGCGCTGCTCGCTTTCACGACGCAGACCGAGCTTGAGGCGTGGCTGCGAGAGCAGGGTGGGGGCTAGAACTAGCTGGAATACCTTAGAGGCTGTCTGAAAAGTCTATGAACTGGCGTTGGAGTGCCGACTTTAGCCGGCTAAAGCCGGCACTCCAACACATGCCCACTAGCTTTTCAGACAACTTCTTAGACTGCTGGTTTAATACCATTTACGATTGTAGATTGCAGATTGCAGATTGCCGAACATGGCGTCCCAATGGGCTTTCGCGTTCTTGATCATGCGGCATGTTCAAGGGTAATTGGTTTAACGCACCACTACAGGTAAGTAGACCCAATGACTGGCTTCTAGCTCCTGTTCAGGTTCAGATTCCAGTTCTGGTACTGGGGTTGGTGTGGCCACTGTTGGGCTTGCGGTGGTCGTCGGGCTTGCGGTGGTCGTCGGGCTTGCGGTGGTCGTCGGGCTCGCGGTGGGCGCGGGGCTTGCGGTGGTCGTCGGGCTCGCGGTGGTCGTCGGGCTTGCGGTGCTTGTCGGGCTCGCCGTGGGCGTTGCTTCGGGCGCTTGGCTGAAGCCTGGTGGAATGAAGGGGGCAATCAGTTCGTTGTGAACCAAGGGCGGGGGATCACTACTGAGTTGCGGTGGGATGCCGCCTTGGGCCAGAAAGCTGGCCCAATCGTTCTCGCGGGTGATGTGGAAGAGTTCGTGTTGTACGTAGGCCGCAAAGGCGGGACTGGTGGCGATGCTGCCACGGGCAGGGTAGTAGATGCCGAGTCCGTGGGCGTTGGCTAGGTTGACGTTGTAGCTGCGCTCACCGCCATAGTCGGGGTCTACATAGCCAAAGGATCGGCTGGCATGGGATGCGTGGATCACGAAACGTGCATGGTCGGGATGGGCGACGTTGATGATGCGCTCGCTTGCTGCTTGCACCGCCGGATCGTTGATGTTGCTGCGTAGTTGTTGCGCTAGATGTACCAGATCCACATAGCTATCTTCGTCATCGGGCTCGAAGGGCCGCCCTTCGCCTGAGTCATACTTCTGCACTTGGCTACGTAGGCTACGCAACTCTTGGCGACGCAACTCAGGGTCGCTTTGGACGTAGGCCAAGAGGCTTGCCCCCAGATCACGTATGGCTGCCTCTAGCTCATCAAAGTGGGCAAGGTCAAAGACCGAGATGGTGTAGGGTAGGCCTTCACGCTGAACCAGCATAGCGTAGTGTTGAGCCATGCCCACCGCAAGAGCCTGCGGGTCGGCGGCGCTACCAGCAAGTTGTCGGTAGTGGTCGTAGGCAAATACGCCCCAGGCGGTGTTGGGTGAGGCAATCACAAAGTGGGCGAGCTCGGCAGCAATGGCCGCATTCTCGAAGAGCCCGAAGGAGCAGCCATCATAGAAGATCAGATCAAGTTTGCGCGCTCCATTGTCACTCGCCTCTTCAAGGGCTTGGCGGAGCTGCAAGGGTGTGAGGAAGGGCTGTTGGTTGTTTGGCCCACGACTAGTCTCGTCCTGACCGATGCCCACAATTCCGTTGGCATGATCCACTAGCGCCAGCGCGTAGTGGTCAGTGGGGGGAAGCTGGTTGAAGCCCCAGGTCAAAAAGTCGCGCAGGGTGTCCGGTTCGTCCATGCGCTTTTCGCCAAGGTGGCTCCGTTGCCATGTGCCCGCTGCATCAAGAATGTAGCGTCGGGTGTCGTTGACGCCCGGGCCATCGTAGAGTACGGCAACCTGCACATTGTTGAGCGCACCGGCGCGTTCGAGGCGGTAGAGCATGCCATTGGCGGCGCGGTTGTTGCCCATCCAAAAATCGAGGTTATTGTCGGCCACCGCGTAGATCAGCAGGGTCCAACTGCTACCACTAGCCTGCACTGCGCCTGTGTTGGCGCGAATGATGATCTCCTGTTCCACAGCGCGCGACCAGTCACCTTTAGCGTTTTGCACCTCAAAGCGCACGCGTTGCACCCCCACCGGGAAGGTACTGGCCGCAAGGGTGACGTTGCGCTCAGTGCTGATGACGACGCCATCAAGTGTCCAGCGATAGGCAACGATGCTGGTCTCAGGATCAGGATCGGCTGCGCTCCCCTCGAAGCGGATATTATCCACCTCTTGGCGCGCATCACGCGGAAAGACGCGGTTGATCGTAGCAACAGGCAGCGCACGGGTCATTGCGCCGCTGGCGCGGTGTAGATAGACGCCCTGCACATAGCCGCTACTCGTTTCGCCACCAATGGCTACCATGCGATCAGCCAGTGGATCGTAGCTCATACTCAGGTTGTGCATTGCTGGCAGGGCCGGACTGCTCGTGCGTTCACGCCAGAAGCTCCCATCCCACTCCCAGGTATCGTTGTGCATGCCGCTGCTGCCATTGCCGCCCGCAATCACCACAACATTGCGGAGGCTATCAAAGCTGGCTGCATGGCCACTACGGGCGCTCAGGCGAAACGCCGGGGTAACATTGCTCCAGGTATGGCCGTCCCACTCCCAGACCTCATCGAGATGGCCGCGGCTATTCTGGCCACCAATCAGCACCGCCCGTCCGCGCACGGGATCATAGGTGAGCGTCGCCCCACTGCGCGCCGTCGGGCTGGTGGGCGGGGTCCGCTGCGTCCAATTGGTACCATCAAACTCCCATGTATCGGAGAGGTAGGCGCTACTATGTTGCCCACCAAAGAGCAGCCAAACATTGCGTTCGCTATCGAAGCTGAGGACATAGCCAGCGCGCCCCGCTGGTTGCGTCGCAGGGTGCTGCTGTTGCCATGCGCTACTGTCACTCAGCCAGAGCCACGTATCGCTCAGGTAGCTGCCATTACTGGCCAAGCCACCAAAGAGCAACACCTGAGCGCCGGTGTCATCACGGGCCAAACGATGCGCGGAGCGGGCAATGGGGCGGGGGCCGCTAGGATTGAGTTGCTGCCAACTGCTGCCATTCCAGAGCAGACTACTATCGTCCGCCTCCAGCCCACCAAAGAGCAGACTCGCACCGTTGCGCGTATATTCTAGCGCCGCACCGGGGCGCTGGATGGGGTCGCTGAACAGCAACTGCCAGTGCGTGCCGTTCCAGATCCAATTACCCCTGCTGTGACCACCAGAGCGCGTAAGCCGCTGGTTCAGCGGATCGTAGAAGAGCAAGCTTTGCGTGATAGACGGCATGCTTGTACGAGCAGGGTGTGGTTCCCAATTGGTACCGTCCCACTGCCAAAGCCCACTAAGCACGTTGCGTTGCTGCGTTGCATCAAAGAACATGCGGTAGAAGCCCGGCGGTGGCTGTGTCGCGGGGCTGAGCTCTGTCCAATTGCTGCCATTCCACTCCCAGGTATCGTTGAGATTGCCATAATCACCAGAGCCCCCAAAGAGCAACACCCGTTGGCGCATGGGATCGTAGGCCATGGCGTGACCGTAACGGGTCGAAGGGCGCGTAGCGGGAATGATCTCTGTCCAGTTGTTGCCGTCCCACTCCCAAGTGTCATTGAGCCGCCCCGTACTACCAGTGCCACCAAAGAGTACGGCGCGCTGGCGCAGGGGATCGTAGGCCAGCGTATGTAATGAGCGTGAAGGTGGGTTTGTCGTTGGATGGCGTTGCGTCCATGTCGAGCCATCCCACTCCCAAGTGCCGTTCTGGCTATTGCCGCCGAAGAGCAACACCCGTTGGCGCACAGGATCATACGTCAGCGCAATGGAACCAGAAGTCATCCCTGGATCAACACTAGTCTGGCGATTCGTCCAGCGACTACCATTCCATTCCCAGGTTCTGGTATCCGTCGCCCCACTGCCGGTATAGGCCACAACGGTGCGCCGCGCCTCATCGTAGACCGTGTGACTAGACCATATTTGGAGTGCTGGTGTATGCTGGAACCATTTCATCCCATCCAATAGCCACGTATCATCCCTATTGGCGGCACCAGTGCGACTCCTGCCACCAAAGAGAACCATCTGTTGGCGCGCCGCATCGTAGGCCAATGCATGGCGATCACGGGCAGCAACACTCTGATTCGGATGTTGCTGCCAACTGTTGCCGTCCCACGTCCAAAAGTCATCAATAGCGTAGAGGCTGCCACCATTGTTGGTATAGCCTCCGAAAAGTACCATGCGCTGCCTTACCGGATCATAGGCCATGGCATGATCGCGACGGACAGGCGGACTCGTAAGGGGGGTAAGTCGCATCCAATTGCTGCCATCCCACTCCCAGAGATCGTTGAGGTAGGTGCTTCCATACATGCCAGCGAAGAGAACAACCCGCCGGTAGCTCTCGTCATAGGTCAGCGTATGGCCTGAGCGGGCGGATGGGCTTACCGCAGGATGGCGCTGCTGCCAATCGTTCCCATCCCACTCCCAAGTATCATTGAGGTAGCCGCCGCCACTTCCCCCAAAGAGTACAACGCGCTGCCGCACGCTATCGTAGGCCATCGCATGATCCGAGCGCGCGGATGGGCGATTGGTAGGGTGGCGCTCAACCCAGTTGGTGCCGTCCCACTCCCAGGTATCGTCAAGGCCAATGCCCCCAAAGAGAACGACTCGCTCACGGGCGGCATCGTAGACCATGGCGTGCCTCATCCGTGCAGGCGGACTCACCGCGGGGTTTTTGCGTGTCCAACTGCTGCCATCCCATTCCCAGGTATCGTTGAGGCCGCTACCGCCAAAGAGGACGACTCGTTCGCGGGCGGCATCGTAGGCCATGGCGTGGCCAGCGCGCCCCGCAATCTCGCCGCGTGTCCATGCTGCGTCCAATTGGCTTTGGGGCAGCACGAGGTCAATCTGTTGGCCGCCTTCACGTGCTGTGAAGCTGACACTTGTGCTTTGGCCCCAGGCGCTCGCTGTGATGGTGACGTGGTCGCCGGGGCTGACATTGAGCGGCTCGCCGTTGAGCATGGCCCCAAAGGAGGGCAAGCGCCCGTCGGGGCCGCCTGCGGTGTGTGTGGTTAGGCTGCGCCCTGCGATGCTGATGCGCACCTCGGCGTCGGCAATGGGCTGGCCATTCAGATAGACATAGCCACTGACACAACAGATGGCTTGAGCAAAGTTGTCGAGCGGGGCTCCACGAATGCAGGAGCGCGGCAGGGGGGGCGGGGCCAAATCGGTATCGTGAGTCGTATGCAACACCACTGGCTCGGATTGGGCCAACATCGCATGGGGCGGCACAACAGGCCATAGGTTGAACAGCAGCATGAAGACTACGACCAGCAACAGACCAAGTGGGAAGCGGTGCATGAGGGGTTACTTTCTAAGAAGCGGTCTGAAAAGCCGTGGGGCACATGCTGGAGTGCCGGCTTTAGCCGGCTGAAGCCGGTACTCCAACGCCAAACCATAGACTTTCCAGACAGCCTCTAAGGCAATAGCGCAAAAGTCGCCCTGTGTAGGGGCACGGCAGCGCCGTGCCCCTGGGGGCTACGGCTACCACGGGCAGGGCACGGCGGCACCGTGCCCCTACGGTCAACAGGGTTACTTCTGCGCTATTAGCCTATTTCCTATTTCCTCGTTTCTAACCCCTGCCCTAATGGTGGCAGGCGTTCAACAATGGCAGCACCAATCTCGAGGGCGGCGGTTGCTGCTGGCGAGGGTGCGTTGCAGACGTGGGTCGAGCGGGTGCTGTGAATGATCACAAAGTCGTCTTGGAGTTGACCGTCGGCCATGAGGGCTTGGGCGCGTACCCCGGCGTGGGTTGGTACGACATCTTGGGCGCGAATGCTGGGGATCAGCCGTTGCATACTGCGTACAAAGAGGGTTTTGCTGGCGGAACGTAGCATCTCTTTGCTGCCTTCACCCAGATACTTGCGGGCGAGGTGCCAGAAGGCAGGGTAGCTCAACACTTCAGCACTATCGCGCAGATTGAAGGCCAGTTTGTGGTAGCCTTCGCGCTTGAGGGCTAGGACAGCATTGGGCCCCGCGTGGACACTGCCGTCAATCATGCGCGTGAAGTGGACGCCCAAGAAGGGGAAGGCGGGGTTGGGCACTGGATAGATCAGGCCGCGCACGAGGTGGCGTCGCTCTGGCACAAGTTCATAGTACTCCCCGCGAAAGGGAATGATCCGCATGCCCGTGTGCAGCCCGGCCATACGGGCCACGCGGTCACTATGCAGACCGGCGCAGTTGATCAGGTGGTCTGCCTCAAACGCACCGGCATTGGTCTCGACGCGCACGCCACGGGCATGCTCGCTGATCTGCTCCACCCGGGTTTGCAAGCGCAACTCAACGCCACGTTCGGCCAAAAGTTGGGCCATGCGTTCAGCCACAAGGCGGTAGTCCACTATCCCGGTTGTGGGCGAAAAGATCGCAGCAACAGCCTGCACATAGGGCTCACGCTCACGGATCTCGGCGGGGTCAACGAGGCGTGCAGGTAAGCCATTGGCTTGGGCGCGTTCCAGCAGGGCATGCAGGCGCGGCAACTCGGCAGGCGTAGTGGCCACAATCAACTTACCGCAGAGATCGTGGGCAATGCCATGCGCTTGGCAGAAGGCAACCATCGAGCGGCTGCCTGCGCGGGCCATAGTAGCTTTGAGGCTACCTGGGCGATAGTAAATTCCGGCGTGGATCACCCCACTGTTGCGCCCAGTCTGGTGCGCGGCCCAGCGATCTTCCTTTTCGCAGAGCAGCACACGCAAGTGGGGGTAGCGTTCAGTGAGGGCGAGGGCGGTAGCTAGGCCAACAATGCCACCGCCGACAATAAGCATATGGTAGTCCATACGGCATTATACCAATTACCCTTGAACATGCCGCATTATCATGGAACGCTAACGCCCATTGGGACGCCATGTTCGGCAATCTACAATCTACAATCTACAATCTACAATCTACAATCTACAATCTACAATCTACAATCGTAAATGGTAGTATACTTCACCGCACCGTCCCACTCGTTTGGAGCATATCACCAAAGGCATTGAGCATGGGGCTATCACTGGCCCGGGCGAAGCAATCGGTGCGTCCGGGGGTGGTGCTGGTGCAGGAGGGGATCGTCGCCAGAGGGAGATTCTCATTGGCTGGTTGCCAGGTCACGTTATCACGTCCGGCCCATGTGGTCTGAAAGAGCTTTTGGGCATCATTGAGCGCAAGGATCGCGATGCGATTGGGGCCAATAGCGAGGGCTGCGGGGGCTGAAGCCATCATGAGGGAGTTGCCATTGGCCTCATGCATAGCGAGGGTCACATAGCCACTGCCACTGAGCCGCTCGCCATCGATCAGAATTGCTTGGCGTGAAATGGAGCGTTGGGTATTGGTGACAAAACAGTGGATTACCTGGTCGCCACGGTAGGCAGCGCACGCGGGGGCGGAGCGCAGTTCGCCGCCGAAGTCAATCCATTCAGACCAGCGCCCAGGCACCCAACCTCTCCCATAGAGGCGTCCGCCAGCACCGGCAACAAAGACGGCCACCTGATCGGGCTGCGGCGAGACAATCGTCGGGGCCGACCAAGCATCGCCCCCTAGGCTCTCGCGGGCCCAAGCTTGGCCATCGTAGTAGAAGTGCCACACGGCGCGATCATCTTCGATCAGGGCGACACAACTGATGCGTTGGCTGCCCCAAGAGGCGCATGTGGGAGCAGAGCGCAGCACAACCCCGCGAAAGGCTGGGGGCACCTGCCAACCCGACCATTGCCCCGCTTCGCGGTAGTTTTGAAACAGTTCACCATTGCGTCCGCGCACAAAGAGATCGAGGCGCCCTGCCCCCCACGAGACCACGGCAGGGGCAGAAGTGGCTTCAGCAATCTGGCCTGTCATGGTGGCAAAGGGGCTCCAGGTACCCAAACTCATCTGAGCGGGCACCACAACGGCTGGGGCCAGCAACTCGGTGGCGCGAACTTGTGGTGTAGAGGAGCGCCAGATGTAGATACCAAGACCAAGCAAGCCGAAAAAAATGAGTACAAAGAACCATCTTTTGGGTTGGTATGCCTGATCCACTGTTTTGCTCCTTATTACATTAGCCCTTGGTGGGGGTTTGGGGGAGGCTTCGCCTCCCCCAAAAAAATCTTTCTACGACCTGCTTGCGTACTACACTATTATACTAGACTTTAGATATGCAGTTGAGCATAGATGCGAAGCAAGCTGATTTCCTTTGCATCCCCCATTTCCGCAAATTGATGTACACTGAGGCAGGAACGAACTCCTCGTGCTTACGCCTTGTTGTAAGGAGACCAAGGATGTCGCAGTGGACATTTCTGACCAATCATGCCCAAGTGTTGCTTTGTATTGCTCAGAACCAGAATGCCACGGCCCGTGAAATTGCCGGACAGGTGGGCATCACCGAACGGGCGGTGCAACGCATTCTGCGTGACCTGCACGATGCGGGTTATGTGAGCCATACTCGCGTGGGGCGTTCCAACCGCTATGCCATCCATGCCGACAGGCCCATGCGCCACCCGGCGCAGCATGGGCTTGCTGTGCGTGAGTTACTTGATCTCTTGGGTTAATGTGGCATGGGGCCAGCCTCTATGTGTCGTCCCTCAACATGCGCTGGATTTGGTGATCTCCATTGGGTAGGCCGTAGCAGCGGCCTGTAGATTCCCTACTGCGCGCTGATGCTTGGGGCGGGCCGCTGCTACGCCCCTGCATTCATCATGAGCAAACGCTTGATACTGCTGCTCACGAACGCTGCACCACTCGCAATCCCTCATTCTCTGTAATCGCTGCCATCACGACGCCCTTGGTTGGGGGCACGAGTGGGCGTAGGGCCTGGCGCGCACTGATGCTGCCCCGGTCGCCCTGTACGATGCCAAAGAGCGCTGCGCCAGCTAGGCTGCGCCCACAGGCTACTGCGCCACTCGCGCGCAGTTGGTCGCAAACTTGCTGTTCCCATGCGCTCAACGGGGGTTGTGCGTAGCCACCTTGCAATTGGGTGAGTGCAGCCCCAAAGCCTTCCAGATCATCCGCATCGAGTGCCGCGATCAACGCTTCAGTCGCTGCTTCAGCTTGGGCCGCAGCAAGCTGGGGCGCGAATTGTAAGGCATTGTTTAAGCGTTCTAGCTCAAAGTTGGCTTCTGGCACGGGATCAAGTCGGGGCAATACGATCACGAAGGCCCAGGCCTGGCGGTTCGTATGCTGAATGGTTCGCCGTAGGTCGGGCGTCTGGCTGCCCGGCAAGCCACAGAGCCACAGCCCGCCCTGGGCCGCAATCTGCGCCAAGGGCTGCTCGCCTGGCGGCAGGCCACAGGCGGACGCAATGGTTGCCGCAGGCTCGTGGGGCTGTTCATACCAATGGGCCAAGCCTGTCCCCAAGGTCACCGCCAGACTCGCTGCCGAGCCTAAGCCCATAAAGCTGGGTACCGCCAACTCCAGATCCACGCGCACGCGCCCCCCGAGGCTATGCGCGGCCAACCAGCGTGCCGCATAACTGTAGGCCAAATCTGCCCGCGCTCCGCTCAGATCGAGTGCTTCGCTCGGATAGAGCAACAGATGCACCGGCGGATGCTGCAATGCCACCGCAAGCAACTGCGGCCCACCCGCCCGCCAACCCAAGCCCAACGGCAACACCGCTGGCCCCACCAATTCAATTTGCTTGCCCGCAACCCCTTGCATAGCCCTATAATCCTTGTAGAATGAATGAAGTAGCTTGCCTACGCTACGATCTTAGCACATATTCATGTTTGTGCGGAAGAAGGCACTTCTTCGGTACAACCCAGTGTAAGCGATGAAGCTAACCCTTGCACCGCTCAACGATGCGGAAGTACCCCTGCTGACCCAACTCATGACGGCGGCCTTTGATGCTGATGCGCCCAATGATTCTACCTTCGATCAGCAACTTTTAGCCTGCTATCGCAACAGCGACTTCTTCCAACGTTGGCCCCCAGGCTGCATTGATACCTTCGTCTATACCCTCTGGGTGGAACATGCTCCTGTAGGCGCGGCGGTGATCTGGTACTATAGCCCCCATGAGGCTGTCCTCGGGCTCTTTTTCATCGCCCTGCCCTGGCAGAGCAAAGGTCTTGGCCTGCTCTGCTGGCAAGAACTTGAACGCTTGCACGCCGATGTGCGCCACTGGACCGTCGCAGCACCGCTTTGGTCACCCGCAACCAGACGTTTCTATGAGCGCCAGTGTGGCTTTCGGCGCGTGGGCATGTCTGGCCGCGACTATGTGTGCTATGCGAAAAATGGCCTTGCGTCCAACTCCTCTCCTTAGAGGCTGTCTGAAAAGCCGGGAGGCACACGCTGGAGTGCCGGCTTTAGCCGGCTGAAGCCGGCACTCCAACACCAAACCATAGACTTTTCAGACCGCCTCTTAGAACCAGAACGTACTCCCTATGCAACCTCCTCACAATCCAACTACGCCCGAACACGACCCCTGGTGCTATGGCTGGCGCTATCTGCAACGCCCCATCCCCGGCGATGAACATCACATGGAACGGGTGCCGCTTACCCTCGAAGATGTGCTGCATCCCGAAGAGGACGACTACATTATTCATAGCGACCGCCACGAGAGAGACCGCCTCTATTTGGCTCAGGTGTTGCACACATGCGTTGCTGCCAGCGGCGCTGCACTGGTACTCAGCAATGTTCGGATTACCTGGGATCAGCCGCTGCTCGGTAGCCACACGCCCGACCTTATGCTCATTCGTGGGCTGCACGAGCAGCGCGATTGGCGTACCTTTGATGTGGTCAAAGAGGGTCTGCGCCCCTGCCTGATCATCGAGCGGACTGCGCCCACAACGCGCAACAATGACCTCGATGCTAAAGTCTACCACTACGCCTATGCCGGAGTCACCCAGTATATCATCGTAGACGAAGAAGGGACGGGGGAAACGCGCCAACTCAATCTGCTTGGCTATAACCTCGTCGGCCATAGCTACCATGTGCAACCGCCCGACCCCAGTGGACGGATCTGGATCGATGTGGCCAACATCTGGCTTGGGGTTCACGGCGAGCGCGTCATCTGTTACGATCAGCAGGGCCAAGAGTTGGGCGACTATAGCGCCGCCATCCAACTTGCCGCTGTGGCCGAGGCCCGTGCCGCCAGCGCCGAGTCTTTGGTACGCTACGAGAGCGAAGCGCGCAGCGAGGCGGAGGAGCGTGCTGCTAGTGAAGCGGCAGCACGCGCCGGAGCTGAAGCCCGCGTCACCACCCTCGAGGAGCGCATCCTTGCTATGGAAGCCCAAATCCAAGCGCTCCAAGCCGAACTGAAGCGTCTCCAATAGGAAGAATAAGGTGCAATGAAGCGCATTGTCAGTATTAGCCTGGGCTCTTCGGCCCGTGATTATCGCGTTACCACCACCCTGCTCGGACGGAGTGTCGAGATTGAGCGCATCGGTACCGATGGGAGCGTCGCCCGCGCCGCCGAGTTGCTGCGCTCCTGCGATGGCCACGCCGATGCCATTGGGCTCGGCGGCCTCACCCCGGTCTTTCGGGTCGGCACAGCGCGCTACCCCCACCGCCAAGCCATCCAGATAGCCTCCCAAGCCACGCGCACGCCCGTCGTAGACGGCGGGGTGATCAAGGCCACCCTCGAACGCTGGGCCATTGCCCAAGCAGCCCGGCAACTCCCTAGCCTCTTGCGCTACAAACGGGTGCTGCTCACCAGCGGGATTGAACGCTACCAATTGGCTGCGGCGATTGACCAGTATGAACCAACCTTGCGCTTTGCCGATCCACTGATCCACATCGGCTTGCCCAACCTGCCCCCGCCGCGCAGCCTTGCCCAACTCGAACTCTACGCCGCCACCACGCTGCCCATCACCGCCCTGTTGCCCTACCGCATCCTCTATCCTGTCGGCTTGAGCCAAGCAGACTACGACCCACGCCTGGCCCCCCTCTTCCAATGGGCCGACGTGATCGCGGGCGATTTTGCCTTCATTCGCCGCTTTGCCCCCCCCGATCTCAGTGGCAAAAGCATCATCACCGACGATCCCGCCCCCGCCGAGCTTGAAGATTTGCGCCAGCGGGGCGTCACCACCCTCGTAACCATGATGCCGCCCTTGAGTGCCGAGCGCCCCTTTATGGCCGCCGATGTACTAGAGGCGCTCGTCACTGCGCTGCAAGAGGCCAAGCGCCAACCCGGCGAAGCCGAAGTCCTTGACTTCATCGCCGCCGCTGGCTGGGGGCCAACCGTACAGCAACTCAATCCACGCCCACGCCCCAAGTTTGCCTTCGTCATCCACCCGCTGCGCACCAGCCTGATCGCCAACCACCCGCGCTTCCGCTGGACACGCCACCTGCCCGAACGCCTCGTTGAACGCATGGCCGCCTACATGCCCCCCCTCTACGTCTCCAAGATTCGTGGCATCCGCTCCACTGCCACGGGTGAAGAGGCCGAAGGCTTCCTGCTCTCCTTGGGCACTACGCCCCGCGAAATGATGCGGCGCGAGCCGAGTTTCACCTATCGCCGCCTGATTCGCGCCGCACGCATGGCCGAGCGCATGGGCGCACACCTGATGGGCCTGGGCGCATTCACCTCTGTCGTTGGCGACGCGGGCATCACCGTTGCCCAAAAAGCGACCATCGGCATCACCTCCGGCAACTCACTCACCGTCGCCGCCACCCTTGAGGCGGCCAAGCAAGCCGTCATTCTCATGAAAGGCGGACGGCCCAGCAAAGTCCGCGCCGTGGTCATTGGCGCAACCGGCTCTATTGGCGCAGTCTGCGCTCGCCTGCTGGCCCAAGCGGTTGGCGATGTCGTACTGATCGCGCCGCGCCCCGAACGCCTCCTGGCGCTCAAACAGCAGATCGAAGCCGAAACGCCGGGGGCGCGTGTCATTGCCGCCACCCATCCCGACGCCTACATCGGCGAAGCCGACCTGATCATCACCACTACCAGCTCGCTCACAGGCAACGTCGTCAACGTAGACAAACTCAAACCCGGTGCGGTCATCTGCGACGTTGCGCGCCCACCCGATGTCAAACCCGCCGACGCCGCCCGCCGTCCCGACGTACTCATTGTCGAAAGCGGCGAAATCGTCCTCCCCGGCGAACCCGACTTCGGCGTAGATATTGACATGCCCCCTGGCACCGCCTACGCATGCCTCTCCGAGACCGCATTGTTGGCGATGGAGGGCATGTTTGAAGACTACACCCTCGGGCGCAACATCGAAATGGAGCGGGTCAAAGAGATGTACCGCCTCTGGCACAAACACGGCCTCAAACTAGCCGGACTACGCTCCTTCGGCGTCTACGTCACCGGCGACATGATCAGCGAAAAGCGCCGTCTCGCCGCCGAGCGCCGCCGCCACATGGGGCTGCCGCAGGAGGAGGTAGCGGGGTAGCGAGTTTTTTGAACAAAAGGTTCACAACGTCAACGAGAAGAGGTTCAGAGGATTGCACCACCGGCGCAAAACAGGAACATTCCTGGCTTTGAGTGAAGCCTTGTTCAGCCTCTCCTCTCTGGATGATCTGCAAGCTTGGTTGGCAGCGTTGGAACAGCCGCTACGTTCTTGAGCATGGTCAAGAGGGAACTTGGTTCCCTCACCTCCCGCCTCTTCCACACTCCCGATAGACCGCTAAGGTTTCGCGTGCGGCACGTTGCCACGAGAATTGGGCGGCGCGGAGGGGGCCACGCTGGGCGAGGTCGGCTTGGGCCGCTTCGTCGTCCCAGAGTTGCATGATTGCTGTTGCCCACGCCTCACTATCGCGGGTGGGCAAGACCAAGGCGGCAGCGCCAGCCACTTCGGGTAGGCTGCTATTGTCGGCCACGAGGGTTGGGGCTGCGCAGGCCAGCGCTTCGAGTACGGGCAGGCCAAAACCTTCGTAGAGTGAGGGGTTGGCATAGAGCCTACAGGCAGCATAGAGCCAGTGCAACTCCTTTGGGGCCACCCCACCCAAGAAGGTTACCGCATCTCCCAGCCGTAAGTCGCGCACCAAAGCATAGATCGGCTGATCGAGCCATCCGGCTCGCCCGGCGGCCACGAGCTGGTAGCCTGCCTGCGGTCTGCGATCCAGCGCGATCCGCAGCGCTCGCAGCAGTGTCTCAAGATTCTTACGCGGCTCAATGGTACTCACAAAGAGCAGGAACTGCCCGCCGTTGAGCCTGTGGCCGTTGATCACCCGCTGCTCAGCGCGTGCAGTGGGTAGGGGCCCAAAGGCCGGATCGGCAGCCTCATAGATCACCCGAATCCGTTCGGGTGCTAGTTCAAGCAACTCAACCATATCGGCGCGGGTCGCATGGGAGACGGTGATCACCCCTTCGGCCTCGTGGACTGCGCGCCGCACTTGGCTGTAGTAGCGCCGTGCTGCATCATCGAGAATTTCGGGGAAGTGCAGAAAGGCTAAATCATGAATAGTGACCACGGCTGGACAGGGGCGACGCTGCGGCGCAATGAAATCGGGGCAATGGAGACAATCCAGCCGACGCGGCCATAGCTCAAGCGGTAGCAAGAGTTCTTCGTAGCGGTGGTGCGGCGGGGTGAAGAGTTTGGTTGCGCGCAGCTTGGGGGCCACCAGTAGCGGTTGGCGCTGCCGCAGATGCTGTAATACGACAAACTCATCAGCAGGCGCCAAATGCACCAATGCCTCCAGCAGCAGGCGGGTATACTGGGCAATGCCGCCCTCACGATAGGCATTCAAGCGGGCATCAATTCCAATACGCATAGCCTGAGGAGTATAGCATGCCAGCGGGCGCTTGGGTAGCGTTGAGGCGGTGCCATGCACATGGCGTTACGCCGCCCGGCGGGGGTTCGGGGCGCAGCCCCAGGAATGGGCCGCAACCACCACACAAAATTAAACAAACTGTCAGCAAAAGCCCCTTGCATAACCCCCCTACTAAACCTATACTCATAGTATACGGCGTAGTCTCGCTACGTCCGTTTAGCTTCTGCTTATGTCTACGAGGCGGCTATGAAGCGCATATGGAAGCAGCTTACTGGGCAGCTTCGCTACCAGATTATTATACCCTTCCTGCTGCTCACCCTCGTTGTGTCGGTGATTGGGGCCTCGTTGTCCTTTTTTTTCCTTGCCCAATCGATTGATGAACGGTTCAATAATCAGTTGGCGAGTATTGCCAGCAGCGTAACCGATTCCATTGTTGCCCAAGAACGCTCAAACCTTGAGTTTCTGCGCGAAGCTGCGTTTGCTCCTGAAAACAACGATCCAGAGGTAGCTGCACCGGCTGTTGCTGAGGCGCTGGCTACGAATGATCGCCAAGGTTTGGCCCGTGCGCTCCATCCCTATTTTCGTTTGGCGAGAAACCGCAGCCAGTTACGTATTGATCGCCTGATTGCTTTTAATCAGGCTGGTGAAACACTGGTCGATTTTGAGAGTTTTGGTCAGGCATCTGAGCCAACTGTTCACGCACCTTTTCTCATCCAAGGGTTACCCTATATTGATGACGTTCTAACTGGTCGTGCTGATGATCTCGGCGATAAGTATGCCTACATCATTAGCTTTGATGGGAGTGAAACCTACTATTTGGTGACGATTGCTCCGGTCTACCATAACGAGCAGATTGTTGGTGGCTTGATTGCGGGTATGCGGCTGGATAGCTTTTTGACGATGCTGCGTGACCGTTCGCAAGCTGCCGGGATCACGGCGTATGATACCGCTGGTAGAATCTTGCATTCTACCTTTGTTGAAAATACTGATCCAATTGATAGTGATTTTGTTAGAGGATTTTGGAATAATCCCGACATTACAAGTGAAGGCTTTTCAGTCAATAAAGATTTGCAGCTTGCTCCACGCGAATTCAAGGCAGCCTACGCCGCTCTGTTCATTCGCAGCGAACCGTTAGGCATCATCGCTCCGGCGCTATCAAACGAATTTGTCATGAGCGACTGGCAAAGTGCCTTCGCGCCGATTTTGGGGTTGGTGCTGGTGCTGGCTGTCTCGATTATCATCGTGGGTGTCTTTATTGCGAATCGCATCACCCATCCCCTCCAAGACCTTGTCGCCACGTCGAAGGATGTTGCCGCTGGTCAATTCAACCGGCGTGCTACAGTCTATCGTGAGAATGAGATTGGTCAATTGGCGGTGAGCTTTAACCAGATGACCGAGTTCCTCACTCAGCTCTATGCCCAAGTGCAGTCAGAAGCGAGCCAGCGGGCTGCAATCGTTGATAGTATCACCGATGGGATTGTGGTGGTTGATGATCAGGGCGATGTGCAGTTGATCAATCGGGCGACACGACGGCTGATGCGCCTCCCCGATGATGCCCCCGCACCCAAGAAGTTGAGCGATATTCCCCTCGAACCCTTAACCGACGGTGTGCCTGGCTTTGGTACCCAGCGGGCCCAAGACCTCTATACCCTTGGTGATTTTATTGTGCGTGCTTCGATTGCGCCTGTGGTTGGTGTGGATCAAAGCCGCTCGGGCTATGTCTGTGTGCTCCAAGATATGACCTCTGAAGTAGCGGTAGACCGTGCGAAGACCAATTTTATCGGCACGATTTCGCATGAATTGAAGACGCCCCTCACGGTAATTGGGGGTAATGCCGATCTGCTGCTGCGTGGCCTCGTGGGCCGTTTGGAGGATGACCAAGCGAGTTTTGTGGAGACGATCCGTTTACATGCTAACAACATGGCAGGTTTGCTGCAGAATGTGATTACCGTGGCCCACCTTGATGCTGGAGTGACTACCACCGACCTTGAGGCGGTAGAGTTGGCTCGTGCGGTTGATGAGGCCAATTGGCGGGTTCAGAGTCAGATTAAGGCCAAAGGGCTGACCCTCACCGTTGATATTCCGAGTGATCTGCGGCCCGTCTGGGCCGATTTTGACCATGTGCGTCAGGTGGTGTTCCAATTGGTTGATAATGCCCGGCGCTATACCAGTAGCGGCGGGATTAGCGTCCGTGCCCTCGATTGTGGCGACCATGTGCGGGTTGAGGTAAAAGATACCGGGCGTGGGATTCCACCCGATATGCACGAACAGATTTTCCAACGCTTCATTCGTGGCGATGGCGCGAGTGAGGGCATCAATTCCGCTGAACGGGGCATTGGCCTCGGACTCGCCATCTGTAAGCAACTTGTTGAACGTCTAGGTGGCACTATTGGGGTAGAAAGTGTGCCTGATCAGGGCAGTACCTTCTACTTCACCCTCCGCTACGCTGATGATACGCCGAAACCTGAAAAGTCTTCCTCCATGGCTGCGGCTGCCTAAGCGCGATGTCTTAAAGCACCCGCTCCTGTGGATTATCCTGCTTACGATTGTGGCTATTGTTGGTAGCCTCTTCTTCTTGGCGCGCCTGACCTTCCGCTTGGCGTCGCCCGAAGTCTCGATCTATGCAGGCAATATTCAGGCTCTTGAACCGGCTGACTATAGCTTTTGGGATGATGAGCCTCAAGTTGGTGCGCCTGGTGCTCAGGTGATTGAGGCGATTGAGCGTGATCGCCTGACCCCTACTCCGCGTCCTGGCGTTGGTCTTAATCCGCTCCAAGATGTGGTTGTTATTGCGCCTGCGACCTTTACGCCAACCCCTACGCCTACGCTTGCGCTTACCGATCCGCTTGATGGGCAGACTGGTCTTGGTGCGGGTACGCCTACAACTACGTCTACCAGCACGCCTACGAGTACGCCTACGAGTACGCCGGTGCCGCGCACGCCCACTGCACCAGTTGTATCGTTTGTTACGCCGATTCCGCCGACCAATACGCCGACGCCGGTGCCGCCTGTCGAACCACCAGCGCCTCAGCCTGAACCACCGCCGCCCCCTGAACCTCCGCCCCCCCCACCGACGGCCACGCCTACTCCGCCGCCACCTCCACCTCCGCCACAACCAGCGACGGCGACGCCGACCAATACGCCAGTTCCGGCGACGGCGACGCCAACCAATACGCCAGTTCCGCCAACCGCGACGCCAACCTATACCCCCGTTCCGCCAACCGCGACTCCAACCTATACGCCCGAGCCGACGGCGACCAATCCGCCTGCGCCGACGGTCACGCCTACCAGTACGCCTGAACCGCCCCTGCCAGAGGTTGCGTTCGTGCAGTCCGAAATTACCGCACGCGAAGCCGATGGGCGCGCTACGTTTGTCCTGCGCCTCAATATCAATGCTCCGCGTGAGGTTACGGTGGCCTACACGACCCGCGATGGTAGTGCGCGGGCGGGGGTACACTATCGCGCCACAAGTGGCACGCTGACCTTTGCGCCCGGTGAGCGCGAGCAGGTCTTGCCGATTGAATTGCTGTCCAATGAGCGCAATGATCCGCTGCGTACCGTCCAGTTGCATTTGGGTACGATTACCAATGCGACCCTCGCAGGCCCTGAGCTTGGCCTTTTGACGATTGTCAATAGCGATCCGCCGCCTACGGTGCGCTTTGTTGGTACGGCCCGGACTGTCACCGAGAGCGTTGGTTCGGTGGGCATTAGCCTTGAGTTGAATGCGCCCAGTGGCAGTCGCGTTGAAGTGCCCTATACCGTTACGGGCAGCGCTGAGGCGCGCCACCATACCCTGCGTAGCGGTACGGTCATCTTCCCGCCTGGCACGACGATGATGCGCCTGCGCTTTGAGGTGCTGAGTGATCTCGTCGCTGAACCTGATCGCACCGTTGTGGTGCAACTTGGTACGCCCGTCAATGCTATTGTCGGAGCGCCAAGTACCTATACACTCACGATTAAAGACAATGCGGTCGCTCGCGTCAATCTGAGTGAAACCAACTTTGCGCTCTATGAGGATCGTAGTCGGCCCCATAGCGCCACCTATACCCTTGCGCTCAATAGCCAGCCCCGTGCCCCCGTCACCATTGTGTTGCAGGCCGATGACCAGTTGACGGTTGCGCCTACGAGCCTCACGTTCCGCCCCCAGGATTGGAATGAGCCGCAGACGGTGACGCTTACGGTCATTGATGATGCGATTGCTGAAGGTGACCACGTTGGGCGGATTACCCATCACGCTACGAGCAACGACTCCTTCTACCACGAGGTGGCGATTGCGCCTGTAGAGGTGGCGATTACCGATAATGATACGGCGGGCATTCGCATTACTGCGCCCACTACGGCGCTTGAAGAGAGCCGTGCCAATAATCGCCATCGCACCAGCTATAGTGTGCGCCTCACAAGCCAACCGCGTAGCCCCGTAACTGTCTCGGTTGATGCGAGTGCTACGCCCCACCTTACGGTTGATCGCAATCAGTTGGTCTTTACCGCTGCGAATTGGAACCAGGCGCAGACGGTCAATGTGACGACGGTGCAGAATCAGATTGACCAGGGGAGTACCTATCAGGCTACGTTGAGCCATACTGCCGCCAGCGCTGATCCCAACTATAACGATCCCGGTGCGCCCTTTGCGCCCCGCGAACTCTCCTTTACGATTACTGATGATGATACGGCGGGCCTGATCCTCAGTCGCACGAGCCTGAGCCTCACTGAGACGGCAACTGGTAGTACGCTGGAAACCTATAGCGTGCGCCTCGCCAGCCAGCCCACCGCGCCGGTCACGGTGAATCTTTCCCACGCTACGGTGGAATCGGCAGCACTTGTGCTGACGCCTGCGACCCTCGTCTTTACGCCAGAGCAGTGGGATACCCCGCAGGAAATTGAGGTGCGTGTTGCGCCCAATCGGGTTGATCAGGGCAATACCTATCCCGCAACGATCATCCATACCACGACGAGTAGCGATCCCTTCTACCAAGAGGTGCGCCGTACTCTGGGGGTGACGATTACCGATAATGATACGGCGGGACTACTGCTGAGTGCCAATAGCATCAGTCTGCGTGAACTCACTGAGGCACCTGGGAGTACGGTGGCGAGCTACAGCGTGCGCCTCGCCAGCCGCCCAACTGCGCCGGTGACGGTGAACCTGACCCATGCGATTGTCAACTCGGCGGCACTTGAGTTTTCAACAACAACCCTCGTCTTTGCGCCCGCACAGTGGGATACGCCGCAGGAAATCCGGGTTTGGGTTGCGCCCAATCGGGTGGATCAGGGCGATACCTACGCCGCAACGATTACGCATAGCAGTAGCAGTAGCGATTCCTTCTACCAGGGCTTGAGCCGTGCCTTGCCGGTTACGATTACTGATAATGATACGGCAGGGCTAATCCTTAGCCGCAATAGCATCAGTCTTGAAGAGACGCCCACGGGCAGTACGACGGCCACCTACAATGTGCGCCTCAACAGCCAGCCCACTGCGCCGGTGATGGTCAGTTTTGATGTGGCGATCATTGACACGGCTGCACTTACCTTTGCCCCAGCAACCCTGCTCTTCACCCCAGCAAACTGGGATAGCAACCAGACGGTGCAGGTAGAGGTTTTGCCCAACCAGGTTGATCAGGGTACAAGCTATAACGCCACGATCACCAACCGAACCACCAGCGCCGATCCGCGCTATACCGGACTCAGCCGTGCGGTTGCCGTGACCATTGTGGACAACGATAGCGCAGGGTTGGTCGTTAGCCCGAATAGCATCAGTTTGACTGAAACGATCACGGGCAGCACGACGGCCACCTACAATGTGCGCCTCAACAGCGAGCCCACTGAGCGGGTGACGATCAACTTTAGCCAGGTGATCAGCGCTGGGGCCAACCTGCGCTTTAGCCCGCCGAGTCTAGTCTTTACGCCCAACAATTGGGCTACTGCCCGTACTGTGGAGGTGCGCGTTGCGCCCAATTTCGTTGACCACGGCACAAGCTATACGGCCTTGATTGGCAATAATGCCACCAGTAGCGATCCGCGCTACCAAGGTCTGAGTGCCCAGGTTACGGCCACGATTAGCGACGATGATGTGGCGGGCATCAGCCTCAGCACTACCAGCCTGAGCCTTGATGAGGGCGATAATCTAACCTACAGCGTGCGCCTTACCAGTGAACCAACTGCGCCCGTGAACATCACGCTCACGCCGAGCGTTGCGGGTGAAGTGACGCTCACGCCGAATACGCTGAGTTTCAATAGTAGTAATTGGGATATTTCGCAAACCGTTACGCTGACCAGCATTGACAATAATGTCGCTGACGGCGACCGCACGCTGACGATTGCTCACACCAGCAGCAGCGCCGATCCTTTCAACCAAGGACTCAGTGCAACACTGAGTGTAACGATTACCGACAATGATACGGCAGGTGTGTTGCTCAGTACCACTGCCATCAGCCTCAGTGAGACGCCGACGGGGAGTACGACGGCCAGTTACAGCGTGCGCCTCGACAGCCAGCCTCTTGCACCAGTGACGCTTGAGGTTGCCGTGGCAATCACCGATACGGCTGAACTTGTGCTGAATCCGGCCACGCTCATCTTCACACCTGCAACGTGGAATGTCAGCCAGACCGTGGAGGTACAGGTTGCGCCCAATTTCGTTGACCAGGGCACGAGCTATACGGCAACCCTTAGTTACACGGCGACTAGCAGCGATCCCCTCTACCAAGGGATTGCTGTGCCGCCCATTGCTGTCACCATTACCGACAATGATACGGCGGGCATTCTGCTCAGCCCCACTAGCCTGAGTCTTGATGAGGGCACGGCTGAAACCTACACGCTACGTCTTACCAGTGAACCAACTGAGCCCGTGAACATCATGCTTACGCCCAGCATCACGGATGAAGTGACGCTCACGCCGAGTAGCCTGAGTTTCGATCGTAACAACTGGAATATCTCGCAGACCGTTACGCTGACCAGCATTGACAACAACATTGTTGATGGTGACCGGACGCTGACGATTACGAACACCAGCAGCAGCGCCGATCCCTTCTACGCAGGGCTGAGTGCAGTGCTGGATGTGACGATTCACGACAATGATCTGCCGGGTCTCCAGATCAGCACCACGAGCATCAGTCTTGAAGAGACGCCCACAGGCAGCGATCCGGTGACCTACAGCGTGCAACTAGTCAGCCAGCCCACCGCGCCAGTGACGGTGAGCTTTGGGGTGGCGATTACCACCACTTCTGGCTTGGTGATCACGCCCGCTGTGTTGCTCTTCGCGCCAGCCGAGTGGAATGTGGCCCAAACGGTCACGGTGACGGTGGTGCCCAACACGGTGGCTCAGGGTGATACCTACACCGCTACGATCACCCACACCAGCAGCAGCGCCGATCCCTTCTACGCAGGGCTGAGTGCAGTGCTGGATGTGACGATTGAGGACGATGATCAGCCGGGCCTCCAATTTAGCACTACCAACCTCAGCCTCACCGAAACGCCCACGGGCAGCGATCCCGTTACCTACAGCGTGAGTTTGGCAACCGAGCCGACGGCTGCGGTGATGCTCAGTTTTGTGGTGGAGATTACCGATACGGCTGAGTTGCAGATCACGCCCACTGTGCTGCTCTTTGATAACACCAATTGGAACACCAGCCAGACCATTACGGTTTCGGTTGCGCCCAACTTTGTGGATCAGGGCACAAGCTACACGGCGACGATTCGCCACAATGCGACCAGTGTTGATCCCTTCTATAACGGGGTCAGCCGTGCGGTCGCGGTGAGCATTGTTGATGACGATAGCGCCGGGCTGCTGCTCAGTACCGATAGCCTCAGCCTCACCGAGACACCCACGGGCAGCAATGTAGTGACCTATAGGTTCAGTCTGGCCAGCCAACCCACTGCGGATGTGACGCTCGACTTTAGCCAGGTGATCAGCGCTGGGGCCAATCTGATCTTCACGCCAACCACCCTGCTCTTCACCCCGGCTACTTGGAACGTCAGCCAGACCGTTGAGGTGCAGGTTGCGCCCAACTTTGTTGACCACGGCACGAGCTATACGGCTACCATCAGCCATAATGCAAGCAGTGCAGACCCCTTGTACCAAGGGCTCAGTGCGACCCTGAGCGCCACGATCACTGATGATGATACGGCAGACATCCTGCTCAGTACGTCAAGCATCAGCATGACTGAGGGCACGGTTGCAACCTACACGCTGCGGCTTGCCAGTACACCAACTGCGCCCGTGAACATTACGCTTACGCCAAGTGTCATGGGTGAAGTGACGCTCTCGGCTACCAGTCTGAATTTCGATAGTAGCAACTGGGCCATTTCGCAGACCGTCACGATCACCAGCATTGACAACAACATCGTTGATGGTGACCGAACCTTGACGATTACTCACACCAGTAGTAGTAGCGATCCCTTCTACGCAGGGCTAAGTGAAACGCTGGCAGTTACGATTGAAGACAATGACAGCGTGGGCATCCTGCTCAGTACGCCCAGCATCAGCCTAACGGAAACGCCCACAGGTAGCAATGTGGAGACCTATAGTGTTAGTCTGGCCAGCCAGCCCACTGCGGAGGTCACGCTCACCTTTAGCGTGGCCATCAGCGCTGGGGCTAATCTGATCTTTACGCCAGACCCCCTGGTCTTCACCCCGGCTACTTGGAACCTCAGCCAGACCGTCGAGGTGCAGGTTGCACCCAACCAGGTTGACCACGGCACAAGCTACACCGCTACCATCAGCCATGTGGCCAGCAGCGCCGATCCGTTCTACGCTGGACTCACGGCAGAGCTGACGGCGACGATCATTGATGATGATACGGCGGGCATCCTGCTCAGTACGCCCACCATCAGCCTGAGCGAAACGCCCACGGGTAGCAATGTGGAGACCTATAGTGTGCGACTGGCCAGCCAGCCCACTGCGGATGTGACGCTCGACTTTGGCGTGGTGATCAGTGCTGGGGCCAACCTGATCTTCACCCCAACCACCCTGGTCTTCACCCCAACGACCTGGAATGTCAGCCAGACCGTTGAGGTGCAAGTTGCGCCCAACCAGGTTGACCACGGCACGAGCTACATCGCTACCATCAGCCACAACGCCACCAGTGCTGATCCCTTCTACCAAGGGCTCAGTGCGACCCTGAGCGCCACGATTACCGATGATGATACGGCGGGCATTCTGCTCAGTACCACCAGCCTGAGTCTTGATGAGGGCAGCAGTGTCAACTACAGCGTGCGCCTAGCGAGCGAACCGACCGCGCCGATCACCCTCACCCTTACGCCGAGCATTACGGGTGAAGTGACGCTCTCGGCTACCAGTCTGAGTTTCGATAGTAGCAACTGGGCCATTGCGCAGACCGTCACGATCACCAGCATTGACAACAACATCGTTGATGGCGACCGCACGCTCACCATTGATCACAGCAGCAGCAGTGCCGATCCCTTCTACGTGGGCTTGAGTGAAACACTCAGCGTCACTGTGCTCGACAACGATATGGCCGCGTTGCTGCTCAGTACGTCCAGCATCAGCCTGAGCGAGACGCCCACAGGCAGCAATGTGGTGGCCTACAGTGTCAGTCTGGCCTCTATGCCAACTGATCCGGTAGAGATCAACCTGAGTGTCGCCATTACCGACAGCGCCACGCTCATCCTCACCCCAACCACCCTAGTCTTCGATCCAGCCACTTGGAACATCAGCCAGACAGTGGAAGTGCAGGTTGCGCCCAATGTTGTGGATCAGGGCACAAGCTACACCGCTACCATTAGCCACAACGCCACGAGTGCCGATGCGCTCTACAACGGGCTGACTGAACTAATTACCGCTACGATTACCGACGACGACACTGCGGGCCTGCTGCTCAGCACCAACAGCATGAGTATCACCGAGGGCACGGTTGAAACCTACACGCTACGGCTTGCCAGTGAACCAACTGCGCCGGTGAGCATTGCGCTTACGCCGAGCATCGCGGGTGAAGTGGAACTGAGTGCTACGCTGTTCAACTTCGATGCCAGCAACTGGGCCATTTCGCAGACCGTCACCATCACCAGTGTTGATAACTTCATTGTTGATGGCGACCGCAACGTGACCCTGAGCCACCTCAGTAGCAGTAGCGATCCCTTCTACGCAGGGCTGAATGAGGCGCTTGCGCTCACGATTGAAGACGATGACAGCGTAGGGATTGTGCTCAGTACGCCAACCATCAGCCTCAGCGAGACACCCACGGGCAGCAATGTGGTGACCTATAGCGTTAGCCTGAACAGTGAGCCCTTGGATGAGGTCACGCTTGATCTGACGGTAGCAATCAGTGCTGGCGCGGAGTTGCTGATCACCCCAACCACCCTGGTCTTCGAGCCTGCTACTTGGAACATCAGTCAGACCGTCGAGGTGCAGGTTGCGCCCAACTTCGTGGATCACGGCACGAGCTACACCGCCATCATCAGCCATGTGGCCAGCAGTACTGATCCCTTGTACGCAGGGCTGAGTGAAGTGCTGACGGTGACCATTGAAGACGATGACACGGCGGGCATTCTGCTCAGCACGCCCACCATCAGCCTCACCGAAACGCCCACGGGCAGCAATGTGGAGACCTATAGTGTCAGCCTGAGCAGTGAACCCTTGGAGGATGTTACGCTTGATCTGACCGTAGCAATCAGTGCTGGCGCGGAGTTGCTGATCACCCCAACCACCTTGGTCTTCACCCCAACGACCTGGAACGTCAGCCGGACGGTGGAGGTGCAGGTTGCGCCCAACTTCGTGGATCACGGCACGATCTACAGCGCCACCATCAATCACAGTGCCACCAGCAGCGATCCGCGCTACGCTGGCCTCAATGAAGTCTTGACTGCCACCATCGAGGACGACGATGTTGCAGGCGTGCTCATCACCCCCGACAGCGTCTACCTCTACGAAGAGGGCGAAACGAGCGCCACGCTGGAAGTACGCCTGACAAGCGAACCCATCATGCCCGTTACCCTCGACCTAAGCCATGACGGGCAACTGCGGGCGATCACGCCAACCCAACTGATCTTTGATAATACCAACTGGCAAACCACGCAGCCCATCGTGGTACAAGCCCTCGACGACAATCTGCTCGAAACCGTTGTACACAGTGCCATCCTCACACTGACCGGCAGTGGCGACCCCGCCTACATGCAGACGTGGGTCTACAACGGCATCGCCATCGAAGACAACGACACTGCTGGCTGGATCGTCACGCTGCCCGACGGCAACGTGACCTCTGAGGATGGGACGGAAGTTCGCATGCAGATCCGCCTGATCAGCATCCCAAGCGATCCAGTCTTCCTCAACGTCAGTTCAAACGATCCGACCGAGGGCATCATTGATGGCACCTTGCCACTCGAATTCACCCCGGCCAACTGGAACATCACCCAGACCATCTTGGTTCGCGGCGTAGACGACCTAGACTATGACGGAACTCAAACCTACACCGTCACGGTTGCGGTAGCGAGCAGCGCTGATCCGGGCTATGCTGCGGCAGCCAGTACGAGCCACACCTTCTTCAACGAAGACAACGAAAGGCGCACCGTCTCGATTGGTGATGCAACCCCAATGAACAAAGATCAGCCAAATCTCACCTTCCCAGTGAATCTCTCAGGTGTCACCTTTGGGATTGTCGAGGTGGACTACACCACGATTGATCTGAGTGCGCGTGCAGGCGAAGACTTTGTGGCGCAGAGCGGCACGCTCACCTTCAATCCGGGCGTACTCAATGCGAATATTGTGGTAGCTCTGATCAACAACTTTGAACCCTTCCAGAGCGACATGGCGGTGCGGCTGACTGCCATCCGTACCTTGGGCAATGATCAGGTCGTCTTTAGTGACCGCCAAGCGATTGGGACGGTGCTCAGCACCTACCCATCCATGCTGCGCTTCAGCACAGACACGCTCTATGTCGCTCGGCAGGGTGTGGCAACCACCCCTGTGGAGATTGAGGTACGCTTGGATGCCGCCATCGGCTACCCTGTCAGCGTAGGCTACAGCATCACAGGTGGTACAGCCCAGGCCGGTACTGACTACACCCCAACAAGTGGTACACTCACCTTCCCTGCGGGCGTAGTGGCCCAAAGCTTCACGCTGGAGGTCTTGGAGAATGCCAGCGCCAACCTGACCGAAACCATCCAACTGACCCTAGGTGATCCGGTGGTTGGTGGCGGCAACCCAGCGATTCGGCGCGGCAACCCCTACGAACTGGAAGTCATCCTCTACAACCTGCCGCCGGGCGATCCCAACGTACCCAACCCGGCACCACTTGAGATTGTCGCCGATTTTGGTGCACCTGTTACTGGAGGCATGGGGCGCTTCGTACCGATCTACATAGACTACACCAATCCAGGGCCAGCAACGGCCTACACCACGACCGTCAGGATCAGTCTGCCCCCCGAATTGACAACCTTTGGATTTACATGTGCTCCTGTGGGGTTACCATTTACCTGTAGCACCGAACAGCTTGGCCTTGATCAATTCATCAACCTAGAGCTTGGTAATCTGAGCGCTGGCGCTACCGGGAGGATTACTACGCAAGCCCTCATTGATCCTAATGCGCGCCAAGGCAATCGTGCAGTAATGCTCGCCGAGACAGCATTTGGCGATCCAGCCGGTCAGACCTACAACCTGCGCACCACCGCAACGCTCTTGATCACACCGCCATAAGGGAAGGATACAGAAACGAGAACATAGAACATAGGTTTGCGGCATCAGTTTGCGAGGACGCGAGGACGCGAGGACGCGAGGACGCGAAGCACTCGCCTCTTCGCCTCACGCATCCTCGCAACATTGTATAGGGCATTATAATAGCCCCATGGCTCAACGTTCTCACCGTCTGCTCTGGGGGGCGCAACTCCTCACCATGCTGCTCGTCGGCGCCTACCTGATCTATTTTGCCGACCACGCGCTGCAGTTGCTCACCTTTCCCTTCCCGCTCGATTATGGCGAAGGGCCACTCGTGGCCCAAGTGGCGCGTCTGCTGGCTGGCACGAGCATCTGGGCGCTCTATCGTGATCCCAGCCTTGCGCCCTTCCAGATCATCAACTACCCGCCGCTCTACCTCATCGTCACCGCCGCACTAACGCCTCTCACCAACTCGCCCCTGATTGCCGGGCGACTGGTGGCGCTGCTCAGTACCTTGGCGAGTGTTGTTGCTCTTGCGCTGCTGGCCCAACGCGCTACCCCCATACCCGCACAGCGTTCATGGCGTACAGTAGGCTTGACGCTCTACCCGGCGCTCTTCTTCCTTACTATTCCCATTGTGCGCGAATGGGCCGTGTTGATGCGCGTAGATATGCTGGGACTCTGTTTGGGCCTGTGGGGTTTAGTCGTACTGAGTTGGCGTGGGCCACCCACTGCGGGGCGCAGCATCCTTGCCGCCCTGCTGCTCACCGCCTCGCTCTTTGTCAAACCCTCACTCATCGCCGCCCCGGCTGCGGCCCTGCTCTGGCTCCTCTGGCTCAACTTGCGTTTCGCCCTGCCGCGCTGCCGCGCTGCCGCGCTCCCGCCCCCTCGCTCTCCCGTACTCCCACTCATCCTCTTCAGCGCCACCCTCGCCCTCGTTGGCGGCGGATTCTTCGCGCTCTTCCAATGGGCCAGTGGCGGCTGGTTTGCGCTCCATGTCGTTGCGGCCAATGCCAACCGCTGGGAGTTTGCATTGGCCAAAGGTTTCTGGGAACAGCAGTTAGCCCTACGCTGGCCCCTTGCTGCCGCAGCACTCCTGAGTAGCCTCTTGATCAGCAAGCTCGCACGGTTCCAACGTTCGAGCGAGCGCAGTGCAGCACCTGAGCGTCTGGACGCAAGCCTCATCCTGCCCATGCTCTACACCCTGTTTGGCATCGTCACTGCCGCTGGGATTGGCAAAGTGGGTGCCTACAGCAACTACTTTCTTGAACTCTACGCCGGGCTGATCTGGCTGCTTACCCTGGGCCTGTATAGCGCCGCAATCTCCATGCCTGGGTATGTTCATAGGCGGACAGAAGATTTGCTCTTGAAGCCACGAATAGGCTATCGGGATGCCCGAGATGGCCCTCACCCCCCGGCCCCCTCTCCCACAACGTGGGAGAGGGGGGGAATGCAGCATCCCCTCCTTCATCCTTCCTCCTTCCTCCTTCCTCTTCCCTACATCCTCCCCGCCATCTACTGCCTGCTTGTCCTCGCCCTGCTCTTCTACCCGCCCCTCTGGGATGCGACGCGGCTACGGCCTGCGGGCCTGCTCGAACCAAGCCCGCCACGGTTTATCTTGGGGCCTCATGGGCTCTGGAGCGACATGATGCGCGAGCGCGACGTGCTTGCGGCGCAGACGCGGGTGGGTGCTGCGCTGCGCGATGAAGTGCAGGCCGCCGGGCCGCGCATCTTCAGCGACATGCCCGGCGTTGCCGCCGCCGCAGGCGTCGAATCGCGTCTGCAAGCCTTTGAAGCGCGCCAACTGTTTGATCAGGGTCTCGCCACTGAAACATCCTTACTGCACGAATTGGCCAATGGCGAAATCCCCTTAGCCGTGATTGACTTCTTGGGCAACTGGTTAACCCCTGGTGTTATTGAGGTTATGCAACGTCGTTATGCCTACGACTACGCCATTGGCACCTTCCAACTCTATCGTCCCGTGGCGGTCGGTGCGCTACAACCCATCCCAGAGCAACGTATAGCCACAGACGGCCTCGCGTTGCATGGGATCCACCTGGCTGAACCTGTAGGGAACACCTACGAACCTGGCAGTCTCGTAGCCATAAGCCTCGTGTGGCAACGCAGTGCCGCCCTTGGCTTGACCCAACCCGTAAGTGTGACGTTGCAACTCCAAACGCCCGACGGCTATCCATTGCTCACAAGTGAACGCCCGTTGCTCTACGGTGTCTACCCGCCAGCGCAATGGCCTGTGGCGGCACCCGTCCAGCATATGCAGCCGCTACAGCTCCCCGAAGCATTACCCGATGGTCGCTACCAGCTTGCCGTCGGGCTACAGATAGCGGACGGGCCACTGGTTGCGCCTCAAGCCGTAATCGAGCTAGAGAGCATCTGGCAGGGCGGCATGGAGTTTGAAGCGACGGGCCACTTCGTACCGGCGCGTCTGCTGCGTGCCTGGGCCGAACTGGGCGGCCCCAGCCGTGCAGGGCTACCACTCACCCCGGTGGTGCCTTTTGCTTGGGGCCAGCTACAATGCTACGAGTATGCTTGCCTAGAACTGCGCGGCGAGCATGTCACCCCGCGTGAATTGGGCAGCCTACACTACCTCGCCGAAACCATCCGCAGCACCACATGCCTTGATGCTTCACGTGCAGATGAGCAACTCTGCCCAGGCTTCGCCCCTGCCCCAGCCGACTACCGCGCCCTCGGCCCGGCCATCAGCGGCGAAATGCTACGCAACGGCTGGATTGTCCAATGGAGCAGCGGGGCACGCCTTGAACGCGCCCCCGGCAGCGACGAGATCAACCTTGGGCGGCTCGGCGACGAAAGCCTGCACCTGCCACCGGGCATGAGCTACCGCTGGCCATAATGCCATTGTAGATTGTAGATTGTAGATTGTAGATTGCCGAACATGGCGTCCCAAAGGGCTCTAGGGATGGTTTCAGGATACGTTATAGTCTTGAGGCATCCAAGGCGTTCTGAAGCCTCAGCCCTATTTCCTATTTCCTATTTCCTATTTCCTGTTTTCTGTGTCTTTCCGTTAGCGTTAATCTACTCACAATAGACAAAGCCACCCTGAAGGTCACCATGGTAGGCATACTCAACCCCATCAGCGACAAGGACAGCCCGGAAGCCATCAATGAGTACTTGCGGGTAGAACATGCCCTCCTGTGGGCAGCCTAGCGCGCCATCGGGCCAGGTTACAAACTCAACCTCAGCGAGGCTAACCTGCTCAGGATCAACACCCTGCTGCGCAGCCAGATCGGCAATCATCGCGTCCAGCCATTCCGGGGGCAACTCGGAGGTAATCGGAGCAGGCACAGCCTCTTGGGGTTGCTCGACGGGCGGTAGGGTCGGATCCGCCGGAGTGGGCCCGTTCGGTGCCGCCGTACCAGCACCACAGCCAACCAGCGCCAAAAGCAACAAAAGGCTCAAGCCGAGCATCATACGTTGGGTTGTCATCATCAAACTCCTTTATGGTAAAGCCTAGCACCATTCCCTCTACATGACGTACCAAGTCTCTCAATGGTTCCCCTCAACGCTATGCTATACTAGTATGATAAGCCCCTGCTGGGGGGTGGGGGAGGCGAAGCCTCGCCTGAAAACCCCTCATTTCCTTTCGTGTTGGCGGCTTCGCCGCCAACACGAAAGGAAATGAGGGGTTGCGGCACCGCTGGATGCGTTCAGCGCATCCAGCGGTGCCGCAACCCTACTTTTTACTTTCTGTATCCTTCCCTAACCATCACGGGGGCCGAGTCGTGGAAGCGATCAAACTATCAATCATTCTACCAACCAACGGAGGGGGCAAGCGGCTAACGATGGCCGTAGCCGAGGCGCTGGCCTTAGCCGGGGAAGCCCTTAGTACCTATGAGCTTATCATTGTTGATGATGCGAGCGACCACGAAACCGCGCGCATTGCCGATCGCCTAGCGGCAACCCATCAGCATGTGGCACTCTTGCGCTTCACACGCCGCCTCGGCTACCGTCGTGCGCTGCATGATGCATGGGGGGCCGCCAGTGGCCAGTATATCGCTGCGCTTGACCTGAGTGGGCCTGCGAGCCTTCGTGAGCTTCCGCAGCTCTGTGCAGCCGCACCAGGGCATGCGGTTGTGCTTGGTTACCGTGAGCGCCCAACCCACAGCCTACGCGAGTTGATCTTCAACACGACCGCACGGCGCATTGCGCCCGAAGTGCGCGACCCCGCTTTGGGCTTGGCGCTCTTTCACGCTGATCAACGCGACCTCATTGCTACCGCTGGGCCGGATCGTCTCACTCATATCGCTGCCTATGCCGCCGCACAGCAGCGTGGCCTGCCGGTTACCCAAGTCAGCATCAAGGCCCAAACGCCCCTTGCCCCCAGCAGCAGCCCCAGTAGCGCCCTTGGTGTCGGCATGCTCGTTGCCGCAGGCAGCCTCTGGCTGCTGCGGCGGATAATGCGCCATCCCTAAGGGAAGGAAGAAGTAGAAAATAGGTTTGCGGCATCAAGATGCGCTGCACACCCCCAAGCTGTAACAGAGGAGACCTCTATGAGTCAACCGCCGAACGATGACCAGTCCAAACAGTCGCAGGGCGAGATCGCCAACGAGTTGCGCGAACTAAGCCAACAGATCGAGACGCTCTTTCGCAATGTCCTCCAGACCGAAAAGGCCCGCCAGATTCAGCAGGATGTCTCGGCTGGGCTGAAAGAGATTGGCACCCAACTCCACTCGGCTGCAAAATCGATCCAGGAGAGCCCCAAGTTTCAGGAATTTGTTGAACGTGGCGAGCAGGCGGTCAATCAGGCCCAGCAGAATAAGGTTGCCCAAGACTTCCAAGAGAGCCTTGCTCGCGGCATCTCACAGCTCAACGATCAACTCGCGGCCTTCATCGCCCGCACCCGCGAAGACGGCGCAAGCCCAGGCGGAACGGCACGCCCCAGTGAACCGAGTACAGGCGAAACCACCCGGCTTGATCCTGATGAGAAGTAGGCGTTCGGCGCAGACAACACTCTTTTTTGCGCTGGGGATGCTGCGAGGGAACCATGTTCCCTCGCGCACCCTACAAGCGTAGCGCTTATCGCCCGCTCGCCATGATCAAGAACGCGAAAGCCTATTGGGACGCCATGTTCGGCAATCTGCAATCTACAATCTACAATCTACAATCGCAAACAGCCTCAATCATCATCAACTTCATCGTGTTCAGCAGCAAGAGCATCCTCCATACCCGGTAGGGCATGGTTAGTTGCTATGCTGGGAGGTGTGGGGCCTTGCCGTTCACGCGCACTGGGCTTGGGCAACTCGCTGGCCTCAAAGGTCGCACCAGCGCAAATCTGCTCACTCAGGGCCGTTGCCAGGGGCAATCTAGCAAGCGTATGCTCTAGCACCCAGAGCAGATCGAGCAATTCATCGTCGAAACTCCAGCACTCAGGCCGCAGCTCATCAAGCAGCGACGAACGCTTACCCGAACGTTTACGCATGCGATAACTGAGCCATGAGGCAAGTACCGGCATCCCCGAAACCTGAAACGCCCAAAGCTCTGGCGCAACCCTACTAAAGCGCCCCTTCCCAACCCGCAATTCCTGCTTGGTGGGCTCGTAGGCATAGGTTGTGGGATACTCCTCCTTGCTCTGGGGAACCGCCACCTCAATCTGGGCCGTACCATAAGGCACCCGCCCAGCGCTGCGGCCCGGCGGAACATAACGTTCGCCAAAGGTATGCAGCCAGATCAACTCGGCCCCCAGATCGGCCATAGCGTTAAAGAGCTTCCCGTCTTTGGTGATCGGCAAACGCGGGCCGGGTATGGTCAACTCCTCCCAAAAACGCTCAACATAATCCGGGTTGGCCAAAATGCCATACGTATAGGCCAGGAAGCGTTCCGGGCTGACCGGCTGGCCATACGCTGCTTCGAGTACAGCCAACAGCCCGGCAGGCAGATTAGCTTCGGTAGCGGCAGCATCACGCCAGAGGGGGATGACGTCTTTGCCACCTCGGTTGCGAAAGTGATGTAGATCGGGCAACAGATAGGTCACAACCGCGCCCGGCCCTTTACCTAGAACGTCGGTGAGCAGGCTGGTGAGGTAGACTTGGTGCTTGCCATACACCGCCTGCAAAGCCGGACGTGGTCGGTCACACAGGCGATGATCACGGATCATCCACTGGCGATCAAAACTACGATAGGCATAACGCACAATCGGTTGACTGGGGCTGTCTGCTGGGAGGTTGGCAAGCGCAGGCAGTTCTATGTCTGGCAGCGCAGGACTCTTCACCACACGCGATACCGTGCGTGCATCAGTTTCACGCAGCGCCTCACCGCGCTGTTGTGGCGGTAGCGCCAAGAATTCCCGCCAGCGCCGCTGCAACAGTTCTGGCGTCTCGCCAATCGGCCATGAGCGTTTGAACTGCATCCCATTGGTTTGCCAAGGGAAGAGGTCGGTCAAGCAGGGCCATGACCAGTAGTTGGTCGGAAAGGTGGGCAGAAAGGGCGCTTGCCAAGCATTGTGGCATGAGCGCCAAGGGATGTCACCGAAGCGGTTCACCGCCTCAAGGGCCGCCAGCTTCTCCTTGCGACTGCCGGTGATACAGGTGTAGTAGACGTTCGCCGGGGTATCTTCGGTCGTCTGTGGTGTGCGTAGGCCCACCGCAATCGCTACCGGGGTTTGGATGGCAAAGACATTCTCAGTTTTGCGCGCCCCACGATGATCACCCTCAAGGTCAATAATCCAGATTTCATCGAAGCTACGGCGCAACAATTCGCGCATGCCCGCAAAACCAGGGCCGCGCAGGTATGATGATGCGGTAATAAAGCTGATGATGCCGCCACTCGTTTGCTGTTCACACACCTTCCAGAGCGCCCAACGCCAAAAGTAGACATAATCGTTGTAGAGGCTCTTAGCGTGCAGCGTCGTCCCCGCCGCCTCAAGCGGTGCAAGAAAGTCGTGCAACAGCGGCTGAACACTCTCATCTTGGCTCGGATCGCCAAAGCGCACCCAGCCCCCCTTACGCCGCTGCCCAACCGTCGCCGCATCGATCACCTGGCGATCGTAGGGCGGATTGCCGAGGCAAACCAACACCGGCGTATCACGCTTAATCGTTTGGGCACGCTGCTGTTCAATCCCAAACTGCTTATAGGGCAACGGCAGGTAATCCTTAGGCTTAGCATGGGGCGATTCGAGCGTATCAGTCAGATAGACGTGAATCCCATCAGCGGGCAGGGTGCCACCCTCAGCCAGAATCTGCTGCGTGAGGCGCAAATGGGCCACCGCATAGGGGCCAACCAGCAACTCAAAGGCGTGCATCTGCTCGGCAGCCGTCGTCGCGGCAGAGGCACGCTTGCCACGCCCCTTCACAGCGACAATCTGATCGAGGCCATACTGCAACGCGGCAAGCAGATAGGTTCCCGTGCCAGTGGCCGGGTCGAGCGTCACCACGCCCTCATCCACAAAAGCGAAGGGCTTAGCGAAGCGTTCGGCGAGCAATTGGGCCACGAGGCGCACTTGGCAGCGCACCACCTCCAAGGGCGTATAGTAGACCCCACGATCCTTGCGCATCTTGGGATCATAAGCAGCCAAAAAGTCTTCGTAAAAATAGAGCCAGGGATCGCCACTCTGCGGCCTAAAGAGGCGCGGATCAACCGCTGCAACCACCCGTTCCAGCAGACGCACCGGCACCTCAAGTTCCGCCCGCGCATCAGCATCGGCCAGCATGCGGAGCGTATCGGAGAGCAAACGATGACCCGGACGCAGCGCACTAACCGCGTTACTCGTTGTCAATTCTTGCGCCCCCGAAACACGAGCCAGCAGCAGAGCATAACTAAAGGTCTGGGCATAGGCATCAGCAAACTGCTGGTCATCCGCCTCAGGAAAGAAGAAGACACGCCAATCCTTCGCCAGATTAGCCAGTGCCGAATCGCCCTTTTGCAGCGCCACACGCACATCTTCGCGCAGCAGGCGACAGAGCGGCGCAAGCAGCTCCGCCAACGCACGGGGCGTCGTGGGGGCCACCGGCTCCCAGCGCAAAAAGGTACGCAAAAGTTCCAACAATTGAACTGCATCCCGCATGGTCACCGCCGCAGCGCCAGCACTCGTCACCGCGCCACTCATCCGCACAAGGCCACCTACCGGCGCACCATTGGCATACAAAGCCCACTCATTGCCATCGCAATAGATCAGATTAGGCAGATTCTTAAACTTCTCCCACTGCGCCCTATCATCGCCCTTAAATCTCGTAGGCTCGGCACCCTTACCAGGCGCCTTAAGTTCAACATAGCCAACCAAGAGGCCATCGAGCACCACCCCCAAATCGGGGCGACCACCCACATCAGCCACCTGCACCTCACTCAAGACCTGCACCGGCGCGATGGAGAGGGCCGCACCCGCCGCCGCAATCACCCGGCTGATCGGCCCCTTAAGCTGATCTTCAGGATGTGCCTTGGGCAACAGGCCATAGAGCGCCGTAAGCTCAGCGGCATAGGCCATGAGCGCCTGGTGGAAGGAGGAGGTTTGTGGTGTGGTCATGGGGGGGATTATACCATTGCCGATTGCCGATTGCCGAACGTTGCATGATCACCGTGTAGCACGTATCATACCCATTACCCTTGAACATGCCGTATAGCAAATTACGTCAGACCGCATTGCAATGAGGTATAGCCTGCTTGTCACTCGTCACTCATTACTTGTAACTGGTATCATACCAAGTTGATGTGCATCGCTGGGAGCTTTCCGCTGGCACGATTTGACTTGATCTTCTTCTTTTTTTTGCTCAAGGCTGAACCTCTTAGGACGGAGGGGGTAAGCGAGGGAACTAGGTTCCCTCGCTTACCCTTCCTAATTCGGCTACGATTAGCATCTGTAGGAGGGCATCAGCTACCGCCCCCTCTGCTCCCACCACTCCGTGAAGCTCTGGCGCGGTAGCGCCGGGAAGTCGCGCTTGCG
Organism: Candidatus Viridilinea mediisalina; assembly: GCF_002532535.1. Lineage (GTDB taxonomy): Bacteria > Chloroflexota > Chloroflexia > Chloroflexales > Chloroflexaceae > Viridilinea > Viridilinea mediisalina. The sequence continues at coordinate 5,353 of NZ_NQWI01000039.1, read as the reverse complement.
TGTCCAGAGGTGCAGCGGTGGCGGCAGGCGGCGGATGCGCCCTTGGCGCTCTAAGAAGCGCGCCCCAATCCGCGCTGCCCGCCCGCTCGCTCGGTAGAGCGTCGGGTTCTTCATGGTTGTCGTGTAGCTCTGGATGGCCGCTCGCTCCACCGCGTCGGCCTTGCCCGCTCGCACCGCGTCGGCCCGTAGGCGCAAGAGCAGGTCGGGGATGGCGATGCGTACCGGGCAGACCTCTTGGCATGCGCCGCAGAGCGAACTGGCCTGCGGGAGCATGTGGACATCCGGGAGATCAGGTTGTAGCAGGGGGGTCAAAATCGCCCCAATTGGCCCGGAGTAGACGCCGCCATAGGCGTGGCCGCCAATCGCTTGGTAGACCGGGCAGGCGTTGAGGCATGCGCCACAGCGGATGCACATCAGCGCTTCGGCGTAGGGGCCGCCGAGCATCTTGGAGCGCCCGTTGTCGAGCAGCACCAGGTGGAACTCCTCCGGGCCGTCGGCCTCGTCGGGGCGTGCCGGGCCGTTGATGATGCTCGTGTAGACACTCAGTTTCTGGCCGGTGGCCGAACGGCCTAGCACCTGTAGCAACACGCCCAAGTCGTCCATCCGCTCGCAGATGCGCTCAATCCCCATAATCGCCACATGGATGCGCGGCACACTCGTCGTGAGGCGTGCATTGCCCTCATTCTCCACAATCACCACTGCGCCCTCATCGGCCACGCCGAAGTTCACCCCGCTGATCCCCATATCAGCCTGGAGAAACTCCTGACGCAAGGCTTGGCGCGCCGCCCGGATCATCGGCGGAACCTCCGTGGTTGGCGCCATCCCCAGATGCTCCTCAAAGAGCGCCCCCACCTGCTCACGGGTCTTGTGGATGGCAGGGGCAATGATGTGCGAAGGGGTCTCGCCCGCCAACTGGATAATATACTCACCCAAGTCGGTCTCGACCACCTCTACGCCCGCTGTTTCAAGCGCATGGTTCAGGTGAATCTCCTCCGAGGCCATAGACTTCGATTTGACCACCTTCTGTACGCCGCGCTCACGGGCCAACTCAGTGATATAGCGGCATGCTGCGGCACCATCCGTCGCCCAACAGACATGGCCGCCCCGCGCTTCCACCTGGACAGCCAAACGCTCCAGCAGCGTATCGAGGTGCGCCAGCGCATGGGCCCGCAACGCCCGCGCCTGATTACGCAGCACCGCTTCCTCACTAAGTGCCGCCAGCGCCAACGTCCGATTGCTAATAAAGCGCGTCGTCGCCCGTTCCAACGCCGTCTTCAGCATGCCATCCTTGAGGGCATGCTCAACCCGCTCATAGAAGGAGATGCTTTGGGTGGTCATGAGATTTCCCTTGAATTTTGCCTTACGGCGACCTACTTTTTCTTCCGGTTTGGCGGCTTCGCCGCCAAACCGGAAGAAAAAAATAGGGTTTGGGGCGAAGCCCCAATCTCACCGCGCCGTCTGCGCCGAGAGGGCGCTCAGTTCAGCCAAGAGTTGCGATTGGGCCGCGAAGGAGCTTTGGGCACGCTCGATGTAGGCGCGTGATTCTTGGAAGCGGAGCGCAGCACGGTTGGCGTTGGCAACTTCGTAGCTACTAAAGAAGACCAAGACCGCATCAAGCCCTTCGCGCTGCAACTCAAGCCCCCGGCGATAGTCGTCGTGGGCCTGTTGCAGCGTTGCGGGGGGGCGCAGCGCATCCATTGCGGTAATCGCATCATCAACCGCCGCTCGCAGGCGCTGGTTGGCCGTCGCTGCCCCCACCGAACCACCTACAAGCCGCGTTGTCTCGTCGTGGTAGGTGGCCGTCGCGACGCGCAAGCTCTCACGTACCGGCTCCAAGGCATTCAGATAGCCCACGCTCAAGCTTTCAACCACAGCCAGCGGTTCGGCTTCCAGAATCGGCTCAATCGTCGGCAACGGATTGGCTACCGGCTCTACAACTTCAACCACAACCTCATCGAGCGTAGGGGCAGCAACCTGTGCCGCCAAACTCTGCTCCAAGGCGAAGACAAAACTCTGGTAGAGCACAATCGCCACACAGACAAGCGCAATTGGAAAACTCCAGAGCAGCAGGCGCGCCCGGTTCATCTCGTGGCGGTTGCGGCGAAAACTGACCCACCAAGAATCGCGGCGCTCCGCATCATCAATGGCCGACGCCGGGCTGGGCTGATCGAGGCCAGGTGCGGGCTGAACCACCCCCGGCGCTAAACCACGCTGCTCAAGCATGCGCAGCCCACGCAGCGCATGCTGGTTCTCCGGGTTGAGCTTTAGCACCGCCTCAAGGCAAAACGCCTGTTGACCCGGCTCGTCCAACACCCCACTGAGCCAGAGCCACGCCTGCTCGCTGTCAGGATTCAGGCGCAGTGAACGGGTCAATAAACCTACCGCAACCCGCCGCTGACCACCGCGTGCCGCTGCGACACCGCGCTGGTACAAGCGTTGGGCTTCATGTTCGTTGGCGCGGATGGCCTGTTCGCTAATGGTCATTTAGTGTTCAGGGATCAAAGGACGCAATGCACGCTGCACCAGGGTTGGATCATTCACCATATGCTCACGTACCGTCTGCCAATATTCCGGTTTCTCATAGCCAAGCTGCCAGATCGCAATCCCCGCAAGGTCGCGCTCTTGTACCGTCTGGATCTTTGAAGCCAGACCTGTCGCGGTCATAAACCAGACTTGGCGCACACCCTGGGCCGAATTGTAGTTGAAGTAGCTCTCTTGCACCGGCCCAAAGCTATTACGCTCCATAAAATTGACCGTTGCGCCCTGTTGGTTAATGATGTCCTCAATGACGCTCCAGGGCCGCGCAATCGCATTACCAGAAGGTGGCCAGTCGTAGCCATAGAAATGAACGCCCAAAAAGACCTTTCCAGGATCCATCACACTCGCCGCATATTCGGTCACTGCATCAACCCAATAGCCAGGCGCAACTGGCCCAGGGCCACTCCCACGCCAATGGTAGTCGTAGGTCATGATACGCAATTGATCAATATAGGGCTCAATCGCCACCCAATCCTGAAAACCACCGAGCCCGCCGTAGTCACTCGATTTGGCATGCACCGCCACCGTGAGCAACTTGTCGTGCTGACGCAGGGCCACACTCAACTCCTGAATAAAGGCGGTATAGTAGGGCCGCATCGAAGCAGCCAGACTCTCATAATCAATGTCAATCCCATCATAGTTACGGGCTACCACTTCGTCTACGATATACTGAACGTGGCGGGCACGCAGACCGGGATCGCGCAAAATGTTGACCACAATATTGGGATCATGGGTCACATTATGGATCGAAGGAATTACGCGAATATTCAGTCCGTGGGCAATCCGCACCAACTCATCATCGCGGTTGCCAAAGATACGCCCACTGGCGTCTGGGGTATACCAGAAGGGGCTAATATCGTCAATAATATCGGCATTGGCGAAGAAGGAATCGCGTGCCGCCCCCTGAAAGATGGCGGGGAGCCAGACAACAACGTAGCGCCCACTCTTGGGATGGTAATTGACCGGCTCCGGCTCAGGGGCCTCAGCGGTAGGCACCGGCGTTGGGGGCACCGGGGTGGGCAGAATGATCAACGGTGCCGCTGTCGGTACCGGCGTCGGCGTATACTCCGGCAACATCGCGGCCTGCACCGGCGCCTGAGGAAGACGCTGGGCCAAGCTGAAGGTCTGCACAAAGAGCGCTCCGGCCACACCTAGGGCAACAAGGTAGATCAAGCTCAAAATAGCAATACGCAAAGGAAAACGGCGCATAGTTTAGTAAGCGTCCAACTCACGCAGCCGGTCGTCACTGATGCCAAAGAGATGAGCAATCTCGTGCAGCACCGTGCGGCGTACCTGCTCACGCAGTTGAGCGGCAGTGCGAAAATCGCGCTGAAGCGCATCTTGAAAGATAACAATCGTGTCGGGCAACAGCAACATCCCGCCCGTGCGCTCAGTGTACGGGACACCATCGTACATCCCGTAGACCGTATGCCAGGGCTTGAGTTCCAATGCCCGCCGCTGTTCGCGCGTGGGGCGGCGCGCTACGATGATCTCGACATTTTCGAGATAATCGCCAAACGGAGGCGGGAGATCTTCAATCGCTTCAACAACGAGTTGCTCGAAGGTTGTGCTGTCCATATACGTTCATTATACGGGCGCGTGATTTGGGGTGTCAAGATGAGTTGAGCCTGATCCATACTTCCCCAACAGCGGATCATAGTGAACCACCAACTGGGCCCAGTCGTAACGCTCAGCCAGCTTGCGCCACGTCCTACGCGGTACGCTGCGGCAGCGGATCAAGGCATGGGCCAGCGTCTCAGCCAAATCCTCCGCATCACCCGTATAGAGCCAAGCGGCATGCAGTTCACTGGGCAGCAAGGCGGGGTAGTTGAGACGGTTGGGCAGTACCGGAGCACAGCCGCAGTACATAGCTTCGAGGACACCAATCCCAAAGAACTCCTGGATCGCTGTACTCACCACTAGCGCACTGCGGCGCAACAGCGCCCCATAGCTGGCCCGTGTAGGCGCATAGCCCCAATGGAGCGTCTGCGCCGCCCAGCGCGCTTTGGCCGCTAGGTAGCTCGCATCACGCGGATCGATCTGCTCGCCCACCACAATCAGGCCAAAATCCACCCCTTGGGCGGCCAAATGCTCTAAGGCCGCAAAAAAGACCCCCGGCTGCTTATCGTAGTCCCAACGGGCATTCCAGAGGATCACCGGGGGGCCAGTGAGTGCGTCTGCTTCCTCTGGGCCGTCGAGGGCAGCCAAATCAATTCCTGGGGGCAACACCTCACTCTTGGCCGCAATGCAGGGCAGCGTCTCCAACTCACGGAAATCGTGGTAACGCCCCAACAAACCCGGCAGCGCCGCCAAGAATTCTTGGCGATGAAAGGCCGAATTGAAGAGCAGCCCATCGGCTACCAGCGCCGTCGTATAGTTGATCCACGCAAAACTGAGATCGCGTTGCCGCCCCGCTGGCAAAGGGTAGGTCAACTGATTCTCATGAAAATAGGCCAGTGCCGGAATCCCCGCAAACTGTGGGCTCGTCAAAGCCCGAAACGTCGCCAGATCAAGCATATCACTAGCCACAATCAGATCAGGGCGTTGCGGCAATGCAAGCGCCAAACGCGCCAACGTCACCGCCCCACCGCGCATACGCCAGCGCCACCCCCCCGTCGTAGGCAGAGTCAGCAACGTCACCTGATGGGCACTACGGGCCGCGTAGCCCGCCGCTACCGCCGCATGAGAGCCACCATGAAATGGATCGAGCCAGAGAATGTGCATGGGGGTAGGAAATAGGGGGTAGGAAATAGGGGGTAGGAAATAGGGGGTAGGAAATAGGGGGTAGGAAATAGGGGGTAGGAAATAGGGGGTA
>NZ_NQWI01000231.1 GCF_002532535.1 Candidatus Viridilinea mediisalina | reverse complement strand
CTGGTGAGACTAGTAAGGGAAGCGGATGTTGTTGATTGCCCCGTTGCTTGGCCACCCTGAGCAAAGGTTCGTAGGAACATTCCTGTTTGCGCCGTAGGTAGTGCCGACGTTAGTCGGCTCCCATCGCTGCCAAAGACCTCAGCCGACTAACGTCGGCACTACGATGCCTGCGAATATGTGCTATTCAGCATGACAGGCTGCTGGGGTGCCTAACAATTTCTGCTTCCCTAAAGACATCTTGGAGGCGCAGACTCCTAGGGTATGCTTGGGAGCAACGTTATCGTTTGGCCTTCGACGGAAACTTGCTGACATAGGGGCCATGAAGGTGCTATAATACCATTTACGATTGTAGATTGCAGATTGCAGATTGCCGAACATGGCGTCCCAATGGGCTTTCGCGTGCTTGATGATGCGGCATGTTCAAGGGTAATTGGTATGATCCATTTACGATTGTAGATTGCAGATTGCAGATTGCCGAACATGGCGTCCCAATGGGCTTTCGCGTGCTTGATCATGCGGCATGTTCAAGGGTAATTGGTATAATCCATAGGGGAAGGTTTTAGAGTACTTTACAGTCTGGAGGTATTCAGCGCATCCTGATGCTGCAAACCTACTTTCTACTTTCTAAGTTCTACTTTCTACTTTCTGTATCCTTCCCATGGATCTTTCAACAACACACTTGCAGCTTTACCGCATATGTGAGGAGCATCCAATGGACACAACCACGGCCAGCCGTCTGGCGGATCAGCTTAGCCAGATGCACAAACCGCTCTGTAAGCATGTCTCGGCACGTCTTCTGCAAGCCTATCCCGAGTTGACCCAGGCGTTGCGGATTGAAGAGAACTATTCGCCTGCCGACCGTCTGGCTCAGGTGGCGGTGGAGCGGCTCAATGAATTGGTACGCACCGTCCTGCTCTTTGAATTGCCTTCCATTGCTGACAATGAACTCTCATGGGCTGCTGGGGTGCTGCCACGCAGTGGGGTGACCTACCAACACCAGAGTACGATGGTGCGCTGGTTCTTTGAGGAGGCGCGTCGGCTGAACTTAACTCCGGCGGAACTGGAATTGACCTATGAGCTGGAGCGCCACTTTTTGGACGCCGTTGATCAGGCCTATCATAAAAGTCACCTCAACTGAGTGATGATAGGCGCTGCTCTAGTTCGCGCATCGCCGTTGTGAGTTGATCCTGGCGCAAGGCTGCGGTCATGTCGCCCCGCGTCCGTTCAAGTACTGCACGGAGCGCGTCGGTGGTACGCCGCAGCCCCCCTGTGACCGCTTCGGGGTAGTCTACGGTAATCAGGGCGCTGTAGACCTCGTCCATGATCTGGAGCAGCGCTTCGCCCCGTTCCACTTCGCCCCGGCGCAGGCCATCAAGAATGGCCCGCCGCAACTCACTGGCCGCCTCGGCCAGCCCATTGAGGTAGGCTGGCCCTTCAACCCCCAGGCTTGCCGCCGAGGGCGCTTCGCGCCCGGCGAGGAAGGCCAGCACCACATGGGCCTCGACAAACTCCTTGAGGGCGTCTTGGCTATAGCCCGCAAAACGAATATCGGGCTTTCCAGCCGTTGCGCTGTCAATCTGGGCGACAAAGACTGCCGCTTCGCCCAAGAGACGTTCGGCTTCGTCAAATTCACCACGGTGCGCCGCCCGAATAGTGTTGGCACACTGGCGAATCAAGGCCCGCGAAGCGCTCAGCGCCTGCTCGCGGGCACTATGGCTCGTTTCGATCTGTGCCATGCACGCGGCAACTAGCTCTTCGATCTTCATAGTGGCTCCTTTCCCCCGAAGAATCTTGTTTGTGCGTGTTGGCGGCGAAGCCGCCAACACGCACAAACAAGTAATACCAATTAGCTTTGAGCATGCCGCATTATCAAGCACGCGAAAGCCCATTGGAACGCCATGTTCGGCAATCTACAATCTGCAATCTGCAATCTACATGTGTTAGCGCCGCGAAATATAACTGCGTAGCTTAGGAATCAGGTGCGGCGGCCCAATGATAATGGGTTCACTCAGTTTGGATTGGGTCACTAGGGGTGGCACTTCAAGCGGCGCACCGCTCAAGCCAATGGTGACAGCACCAGCGGCCTGGAGCAAACTGAGCCCTGCGGCCAGATCCCAGAGGTTGGCTCGTCCGATCATGGCCCCAACTGCGCTACCCCGTGCAACGTAGCAGCAGTCGGCGGCAACACTGCTGAGACTGCGTATTTTGCCCGGAAAGTCCAGCTTGAACTGCCGGTGAGCATACGACGAGACCGCCATCCAGTCTTGACTATCAATCCGTTCGACGGTGCTGACATGAATGGGTTCATCGTTGCGAAAGGCTTGTCCTGCAGCATAGGCCCAGTAGCAATCTTCGATCAATGGTAGGAAAATAACGCCTAAGTAGGGTTGGCCGTAGCGCAAGATGCCAATCGAGACACCCCACGTCGGGAGGCCAGCAATGAAGGCGGCTGTACCATCAATTGGATCAAGACACCAGACAAACTCGTGGTCGGTGCTGATCCCGCCCTGCTCTTCACCGATGATGTCGTGATCGGGGTAGCGGGCGGCAATCCGCTCCCGCAGCATAATCTCAATCTCTCGATCGGCCTGAGTGACCGGGCTACGGTCGGCTTTGCGCTCAGGTGCCACGCGGTTAAAATAGCTCCGTGCTACATGCCCGGCCTCTGCCGCCCATGTACGAACTTCGTCAATGGCGATCACGCTCAACGGGTGACTCCTTGTTCTATGGGAGCGCGGGCCGCACTCCCGTTTTGGTATAATACCATTTACGATTGTAGATTGCAGATTGCAGATTGCCGAACATGGCGTTCCAATGGGCTTTAGCGTTCTTGATAATGCGGCATGTTCAAGGGTAA
>NZ_NQWI01000335.1 GCF_002532535.1 Candidatus Viridilinea mediisalina | reverse complement strand
GGTGGGGGGTAGTGTAAGGAGCGTACGAGCGGGTCATAGGGAAGAACCTTGTTCTTCCCTATGACCCCTTATTACCCAAAAGCGTATCTTTTGGCCTCTTCCAGCGGTAGATCTTATAGAGACTGTTGTACCGTGAGGAGTGGCTATGGATGAGCAGACCGCTGCCGATGTTGATGGCGCTTGGAAGTACGCGCTGGAACACTACATGCCCGCCTGTTTACAGCTCTTCTTCCCCAAGGTCGCTGCGCGGGTTGACTGGGATCAGCCGCTGATCTTTTGCGACAAGGAGCTCGAACAGATCAACCCCGAAGCCAATACGGGCAAGTTGCGCGTAGACAAACTCATTCGCGTTGCATGGCACAACGGCGAAGAGATGACCATCTTTATCCATCTGGAGATCCAGGCGCAACGCGATGTTGACTTTGCCAAGCGCATGTGTCGTTACCATGTGCGCCTCTTCGACCGCCAGAATGGGCCGGTGTTGAGCCTCGCGGTGTTGGCCGACGATGATCCTCATTG
>NZ_NQWI01000334.1 GCF_002532535.1 Candidatus Viridilinea mediisalina | reverse complement strand
CAATGAGGATCATCATCAGCCAACACCGCGAGGCTCAACACCGGCCCATTCTGGCGGTCGAAGAGGCGCACATGGTAGCGGCACATGCGCTTGGTAAAGTCAACATCGCGTTGCGCCTGGATCTCCAGATGGATAAAGATGGTCATCTCTTCGCCGTTGTGCCACGCAACGCGAATGAGTTTGTCCACGCGCAACTTGCCCGTATTGGCTTCGGGGTTGATCTGTTCAAGCTCCTTGTCGCAGAAGATCAGTGGCTGGTGCCAGTCAATCCTCGCAGCAACCTTGGGGAAGAAGAGCTGTAAACAGGCGGGCATGTAGTGTTCCAGCGCGTACTTCCAAGCGCCATCAACATCGGCAGCGGTCTGTGCATCCATAGCCACTCCTCACGGTACAACAGTCTCTATAAGATCTACCGCTGGAAGAGGCCAAAAGATACGCTTTTGGGTAATAAGGGGTCATAGGGAAGAACCTTGTTCTTCCCTATGACCCGCTCGTACGCTCCTTACCCTACCCCCCACC
>NZ_NQWI01000230.1 GCF_002532535.1 Candidatus Viridilinea mediisalina | reverse complement strand
GCGCCGACTGGCCCTGCGCCGTCCAGGTCGCCGCCACGAGGCGCAACTCGGTCAGATCCACCACCACCCAGAGCGCCGCGTCGCCCCAGGTAAAGACCGGCGAGACACACAGGTGATTGCTGCGCTCACAGGTCGTGCCGACGTGGTTCACCTTCGTGGCCGCCGAGTAGTCCAGCACCATCCCCGCGTGCGGCGGCACACCCAATTCTTCCTGGCTAACGGGACTCGCCACCGCAATGGTCGTCGCCAACGCCGCCAGATGCTCAGGAATCTCCGGCTGCCCGCCCGCCACGGCGAGCAGATCAAGCACCTGCATGCGTCGATCCACAAAGGCGCTGAGCGTCGTATTGGTGGGGTAGACATAGAGCAGCACGCGCAGACATGCATCAGGGGGGCAGTGCGTCACCAGATGGGGCGGCAGATCGCCAGGGCGCGGCGGGGCGACATGCATCACCTCGGTCAGCAGGCGCTGCCCGTCAAGCGTGCGCGTATGATGCTGATGGCGCACATCATGCGCCACCGCCCGCTGCGCCGCATCAGATCGTTCATCCAAGCCGTCGCGCAGCAGGATGAAGGGCGCGGACTGGAGCGAAGCCCGTCGCCGGGCGCGTTCCGCCGCCACCTCCGGCAGATCGGGCATCAACCCATCACCCAACACCACCGGCGCATCCGCAGCGGGACGCGGCACCACCTTCGTCGTCGGACTTGCCACCACACCCACGCCAGGCGGCGAGGCAGCAGTGCAGGCACTGAGGAGGAGGATGAGGAAGAGCGGGAGGGGGAGGAGACGGAGCATGGGATCGCTACCTTACATATCTTGCAAATAATAGGGGAATCTTGACGCAAAGGCGCAAGGGCGCAAAGGTTGCTGCGCTCGTTGCACTAAGGGAAGCGGATGTTGTTGATTACCCCGTTGCTTTGCTTCCATGAGAGGCCGTAGGTAGTGCCGACGTTAGTCAGCTTCCCATCGCTGCCAAAGACCTCAGCCGACTAACGTCGGAACTACGATGCCCGCACATGGACTATTCAGCATGACAGGCTGCTGGGGTACGTAACAATTTCTGCTTCCCTAACCCTGAGCGACACATGAGCAACACAAAACGCCCTTCGCAGTATAACCCGCGAAGAGCGTTTCGTGTTCACTGTTTGGCTCCCCGACGTGGATTCGAACCACGAACCTACTGATTAACAGTCAGCCGCTCTACCGTTGAGCTATCGGGGAATAAAGAGACTACGCCGGAGAGTATAGCATGACTCTCCCTAGCGTGCAAATTTACCAGGTATTGGAACATGCTCATACATCAGGTAGTGCAGGTAGGTACGGAGTTCGTCGATTGTGAGAGCTTTTTTTTCAGAAATTAGGTAAAATTCGGTTGATATGCATGCATCTACCCTCATATCACCACGCCAAGCGCTTCTGCAACCGTAAAGATGTCTTTGTCGCCGCGCCCCGACATATTCACGAGGATGATCTGATCGCGGTGCATCGTGGGGGCCAACTTGAGCGCCTCGGCGATGGCGTGGGCGCTTTCGAGCGCCGGAATGATCCCCTCCATGCGGGCGCAGGTCTCGAAGGCGTCGAGTGCCTCTTCGTCGTCGGCGCAGGTGTAACTGGCCCGTTTGGTGTCGTGTAGCCACGCATGCTCAGGGCCGACGCTGGCGTAATCCAACCCCGCACTTACCGAGTGGGTGAGTGCAATCTGCCCAGCCTCGTCTTGCAATACGTAGGAATAGGTGCCCTGCAAAACCCCCGGACTGGCGGCGCGAAAGCGGGCCGCGTGGTCGCCCAGCAGTTCCCCGCGCCCCCCAGCCTCAACTCCGCGTAGCACGACTTCCGCATCATCCAGGAAGGGGTGAAAGATGCCAATCGCATTGGAGCCACCACCGACACAAGCGACCACCACATCGGGCAGCCGTCCCTCGGCGGCCACGATCTGCTCTCGCGCCTCGCGCCCAATGATGCACTGGAAATCGCGCACCATCGTCGGGTAGGGATGGGGGCCAAGTGCCGAACCGAGCAGGTAGTAGCTCTCAGGATTGGTGACCCAATCGCGCATGGCTTCGTTGATCGCATCTTTGAGCGTGCGCGAACCACTATCTACGCCGCGCACCTCCGCGCCCAACAGACGCATGCGGAAGACATTGGGGCGCTGACGGGCCATATCGTCCACACCCATATAGACGACACACTCCAAGCCAAGCAGCGCACACACGGTAGCCGTGGCCACGCCATGCTGCCCCGCGCCCGTCTCGGCAATAATGCGTCGCTTGCCCATACGCTGCGCCAATAGCCCTTGACCAAGGGCATTGTTGATCTTATGGGCACCAGTATGGGCGAGATCTTCGCGTTTGAAGTAGATCTTTGCTCCACCACAATGTTTGGTCAGGCGGGCCGCAAAGGTCAGAGCGGTTGGGCGACCAGTATAGCTACGCTGCAAATGGTCTAATTCAGCCCAAAAGTCTGGATCAGCACATGCGGCAGCATAGGCCGCCTCAAGCGCCGTCATCGCAGGCATGAGCGTTTCAGGTACATAACGCCCGCCGTAAGGCCCGAAGCGACCAAGGACGTTGCTGTCTGTCATAGGCTTTTATGAGGAGCGGAAGAACAGGATAAGAACAGAGGAACAGGGGAACGGAAGAACAAGGGAACAGATGAACAGATGAACAGATGAACAGATGAACAGATGAACAGGATGAGGAACAGGACAGGAACATTGAGGATTCGGAATAAACCAAGTACCCGTTCTCTGTTCTCCTGTTCTCTGTTCTCCGTTCTCCTGTTCTCCGTTCTCCGTTCTCCTGTTCTCTGTTCTCCGTTCTCTGTTCTCCTGTTCTCTGTTCTCCTGTTCTCCTGTTCTCCTGTTCTCTGTTCTCCTGTTCTCCTGTTCTCCTGTTCT
>NZ_NQWI01000038.1 GCF_002532535.1 Candidatus Viridilinea mediisalina | reverse complement strand
TTGCCATGGGATGCCGACTAAAGTCGGCACTCCAACTGTAAAGCTGAAAGGCCGTTTCTGAAACCATGTCTTAGCGCAAAAAAGTTCTGGGCTGCGACGTTGGCTCGGTGGCTTCGACAAGCTCAGCCAACGTCGCGGTGGCTTCGACAAGCTCAGCCAACGCGACGCCCCTCTACGAGCCCAGAGCTTCTTCGCGCTAACGATTTTTTTGCTGAGGGCTTCCCAAAGCTCTGAAAGACGATACTTCCTCCTTCATGGAAAAACTCTACCGCTACATTTTTGACCGCTTTCCGCTTGAGGTGCGTAAGCAGACGAGTGGCTTGCACACACTTGATCGGCAAGAGCAGGACGAACTGCATTCCTTGCGCCGCGTCGTGATGATCGTTGGCTTCTCTATCTCCATCATCAGCAACTCATTGCTCTTTCTGGTCTACTACATCTTTCCGCAGTTGTTTCCGGTGGTGAGTGTCACCTTGCCCTTCTTTGAGCAACCCATCAGCCTTGAGCCAGTCTTTTGGGCCTGGATTGGCATCATTGTGGTCATCGAGTTGCTGCTGTTGATCATCCTGAACCTCTACAGCGTGCATCGTGTGGCGGTGGTGACCGGCTTTATCCATGCCAACAGCCGTGCAACCCGGCGTGATGCGGTCATGGAGGTGGCGCTTCAGACCCCGGCGCGCGAATTGGCTAACTATGGGATCGATCCCTACCAAGGGGTGAATCGGCTGGGCCTCTGGATCTTCAATAGCATGTTGAAGCTCAAAGGAACGATTACCCACCGCATTGTGCGCATGCTGCTCTTGCGTATCTTGGGCCGTTCGGCTTTGCGCTTAGTACTTGATTTTAGTGGCGTCCCAGTGTATGGCACCATCAACGCCCTTGCGGCCCGCCGTATCCAGCGTGAAGCGCAGGTGCTGATCATGGGCCGGGCCATTCTCAACCAGATCAAGCCACGCCTGCCCGCTGGCCCACTTGATCGCGCCGGCGAAGATCTGCTGTACGACACGCTTCAATACATTGCGATCAGCAAACGCGACTACCATCACAACCATTTGTTGCTGACCCAGATGTTCTTGGAACACTACGGCATCGCTGCACGCGAACGCCACCTGCTCGAACCTGGTTTTGAGCAACGTTTGCAAGCCGCCCCTCACGAATTACGTCAACTCACAACCCTCATCATCCTCTTAGGCTTCATCTTCGACGGCTACATCTCGTGGCGCGAACGCATAAAATTAGCGGCCCTGCAAGGGGCCGCGTTGGTCGAAGAGGAGGCCGCAGAACTTCAGCGCTATACCCGTGATTTCTTAGCCGGTCAAGGCTTAGACGACCTGATCGCTAGATATTTGCCAAGCGATCCATCAGGCTAGGCACATCAGGACAGACCTCGAAGAGATCAAAGTGGGAGGGCTGAATAAACTGGGTGCGGTTCACATGGTGAAAGAAGGCGAAGAGCGGTTCATAGAAGGCGCCCACATTGAGGAAGTAGATCGGCTTGTTGTGGTAACGCAACTGGCGCAAGGTGAGCGTTTCGAGTACCTCTTCAAGCGTGCCAAAGCCACCCGGTAGGGCCACAAAAGCATCGCTACGCTCAAACATGATCGCCTTACGCTCACGCAGTGTTTCGGTAACCACCAACTCGGTGACTGTCGCAAGACCCTGTTCACGCTCCACAAGATTACGGGGAATGACGCCAACCACCTCGCCGCCATGCTCAAGCGCCGCGCGCGCCGCATCCCCCATCAAGCCAATACTCCCCCCGCCATAGACGAGCCGCCAGCCCCGGCTGGCAAGGGCAATCCCGAGTTCCTCGGCTGCCGCAGTGTACATGGGGTCGGCACCGTGGCGCGCCCCGCAATAGAGACAGATGGTACGCATGTTTAGGATATAGGATATAGGATATAGGATATAGGATGTAGCGCAAAAGGGTAGAAGCACGGTACACCGTACTTCTACCCTCTTTTAGCTATCGGCCTTTCGGCTATCGGCCTTTCGGCTATCGGCCTTTCGCCTATCGGCCTTTCGCCTATCGGCCTTTCGCCTATCGGCCTTTCGCCTATCGGCCTTTCGCCTATGCCTTTCGCCTATCGGCCTTTCGCCTATCGGCCTTTCGCCTATCGGCCTTTCGCCTATCGGCCTTTCGCCTATCGGCCTTTCGCCTATCGGCCTTTCGCCTATCGGCCTTTCGCCTATCGGCCTTTCGCCTATCGGCCTTTCGCCTATCGGCCTTTCGCCTATCGGCCTTTCGCCTATCGGCCTTTCGCCTATCGGCCTTTCGCCTATCGCCTATCGCCTTTCGCCTTTCGCCTATCGCCTATCGGCTATCGCCTATCGCCTATCGGCCTTTCGGCTATCGCCTATCGGCCTTTCGCCTATCGCCTATCGGCCTTTCGGCTATCGCCTATCGCCTATCGGCCTTTCGGCTATCGCCTATCGCCTTTCGGCTATCGGCCTTTCGGCTGGGGCGAACCACAAAGAAGCCGATCAGCATCAGCACGAGGCCCGCCATGGTCAAGGGCAGCAACCCAACACCATTGCCACCAGTCTGGGGCAGGGTGATGGGCACAACCACTTCGGGTGGCAGCTCAGGCATGGGCTCAGGCATGGGGATGGGCTCAGGTTCAGGCATGGGCATCGGTTCGGGCATCGGGGCCGGTTCGAGCGCAGGGCCCATGATGTAGAGGTGAACCACAACTACGTCATTGCCCCACACGCGCACGTTCTGCGGCGCGGTTGCCGCTTCACCCTGCTCCGCACGGACGTGCAGTGCCACATTGTAGACTCCCGCACGCACCCAGAGATCGTAGTTGCCATAGGCATCGCTGGCGACCGTTTGGCCCCCAATCACCACCTCAATCCCTGGCTGGGGCGCGCCAGTGCGTAGATCAATCACAGTGCCGGTAATCCGTCCCCAGGCAGCCGGTGCCGGCGCAGGCGCAGGCGCACTCGGCTCAGACGCGGGCGGCGGGGCAGGATCGGGCTCCGGCTGGGGCTCCGGCTGGGGCTCCGGCTGGGGCTCCGGCTGGGGCTCCGGCTGGGGCTCCGGCTGGGGCTGCTCCACCGGGGGCCGATCAGGGGGGGCATCTTGGGCAAAAGCCGCAACCGGAGCAAAGGCGAAGACCATGGCCATTGCGATCATCACACCGACGATCCATGCGAACTTCGTGCGTTGTCGTTGCATAGGTGGCTTCTTTCTTTACAAGAACAGAAGAACGGAAGAACAGGGGAACAGAAGAACAGAGGAACGGAAGAACAGGGGAACAGAAGGAGACTACGCTACCTGCGCCCCCTCTCCCACAACGTGGGAGAGGCGGTGCCCTGAGCTTGCCGAAGGGGGAAGGGGGGTGAGGGCCATCTAGGGCATTCCCAAACCCTCTCTGTGCTCTCTGTGCCTCTGTGGTGAATTCTCTGTACCTCTCCAAAACCTCTGTGCGCTGGCTTCGACAAGCTCAGCCAGCGCACTCTCCGTGCCTAGCGCATCGGGATCGAACTGGGGTCAACCGTGGGCAGATCGGCGGGGGCCGTGCCCGGGATGACGTTGATGTCGCGCTCGAAGCGGTTGTTCTCTTCGTTGCTCTCGCGTACCGCTCCGTTCGGATCAACCTCACCAGTATCCACGTCACGGTTCCAACTATCTACGAAGGCGTAGAGCTTGTTGGCACCGTTGGCGAAGTAGCCAGGCCAGATGCTGACGCTGGGGGCGAAGCCGTTCGGAACGTCTTCGCTACGCGGCTCACTCACCAGCACGCGCTCCTCACCGGGCTGCAGCGGGGTGACAACGTCCCAGGCAATGCCGTAGAAGTGTTCCGGCACCGCTAGGTCGTTCCAGCGCTGGTTGACGTTCGGCGCCGCACTGGGGTTGACGTAGAGGTCTACCCAGAAGCCGCTCGCCGGGGCGTCGCCGTCGTTGCGGATGGTGACTTCCACCCGCGCTGCCGTGTAGCCCTGCGGTTCGCCGGGGATGACGTTAATCGCCGTCACCACCAGGTCGGGCAAGCGCTCCGGCTCCGGCTGTGTTTCCGGTGCCTTAGCAACCAGCGGTAGGTAGACGTAGAAGGTGGGGTCTTCTTCCGTGATCTGGACGAAGCCCTGGTTCACGTCAACCACAGTCTGGCCCGCCGTCAGCGTGATGTTCCGCACGAGACCAGCCGTACCCGTCGCCTCGTAGCCTTCCGGCGTCACGAAGGTCAAGGTCGCCGCGCCCGCAGGCAGGTTGGTGAAGCTGTAGCTTCCATCATCACCAGTGATTGCCTCAGGCGTAAGCCCGCCGATGCTCAACCGCACCACCACACCAGCCAACGGAGCCTCACCTGCGTCACAGGTGCCGTTGCGGTTCGTATCCACACAGGTGCGGCCAGCGATACCCGCAGGCTCTGCAAGCAACTCGGCGAAGCCCTGGTTCACGTCGGTAACCGCCTGGCCCACCGCCAGCGTGATGTTCCGCACAAGCCCTTCAGTCCCCGTCGCCTCGTAGCCTTCCGGCGTCACGAAGGTCAAGGTGGCCGCGCCCGCAGGCAGGTTGGCGAAGCGGTAGCTGCCGTCCTCACCCGTGGTGGCGTTGGCGGTAAAGGCGTCGCCACCTTCCACCGCAATGCTCAACTGTACCTGCACGCCAGCGAGGCCAGCCTCACCCGCGTCACAGACACCGTTGCGGTTCACGTCTACACAGGTCGTACCAGCGATGCTGGCAGTCTGCGGCACCAGGGCGACAAAGCTGCGGTTCACGTTCTCCACAGCCTGACCCACCGCCAAGGCGAAGGGGGCAGGGGCTGTGCCGGTGGGCTCATAGCCCGCCGGCGTGGTGAAGTTCACCGTAGCCGTGCCAGGAGGCAGGTTGACGAAGCTGTAGCGTCCGTCGTTGCCCGTAGCGGTGCTGGCGGTGAAGGTGGTGCCATCCTCAAGCGCAATGCTCAACTGGACAGCCACCCCAGCCAGACCCGCCTCACCTGCGTCACAGGTGCCGTTGTCGTTCGCGTCCACACAGGCCAAACCAGCGATGCTGGCGGTCAACTCAACCGCAAAGCCCTGGTCCACGTCGTCCACTGCTGCACCCGCCGTCAGATCAAAGGCTGCTGGCGCATCGTGCGTGGGCACGTAGCCCGCCGGCGTGGTGAAGCTCACCGTGGCAAGACCCGGAGGCAGGTTGCTAAAGCTGTAGCTGCCATCATCACCCGTGGTCGTGTTGGCAACGAAGGGCTCAGTTGCCCCCACCACCGCGATGCTCAACTGCACCGCCACGCCACCCAGTGCCGCCTCGCCCGCATCGCGGACACCGTCGCGGTTCGCGTCCACCCAGGTCTCACCAGCAATGCTGGCCGTCCCACGCAGGGCCACGTCAACCCGCTGCGGCGGATCCTCAGCACTCAGGATGGTGACAGCAGCACTGGTGAAGCTGTTCGTCCCGTTGCTGATGAAGACATAGCCAGTCGGCGCCGTGAAGCGCAGCGTGTAGGTGCCCGGATCAATGTTGTTGAAGCGGTAGTTAATCGCGTTGGCCGTAGCCGCCGTCGCGGTCGTACTCACTACGGTGCCATTGCGTAGCAACTCAACCGTCACATCAACCACACCGGGCTCACCCGCAAACTCACCATCCTCATTGAGGTCGAGCCAAGCGAAGCCACCAACCGAAGAGACCTGGAAGAAGCCAATGTCAGCGAGCGTAGCCGGAACACTCGTACCCGCTGCGGGCAGCGGCGTCGAGCGCATATAGCCCAAGGGCGGCTCGGCACTCACAACGTGGTAGGCATTGGCAGCCGGCACACCAGTAATGGTGTAGGCGCCCGTCGCATCCGAGGTCGCGCTCATCGTCGCCACCGTCGGGGTGAGCGTGCTGGTCGCAGTGACCATCACCGTCACCACCACACCCTCAAGGCCGGGCTCACCATCATCGCGGATACCATCAGCATTCAAGTCTTCCCAGACCATACCGCTAATGGTGTTGTTACCAACGAAGCCTGCATCGATGTGGAGGATAGCGCGGCTGGGGGCCACGGTGAAGTTATCGGTGCAGAAGTCGGCATTGATGTCGCTATTACCCTCAGCCGACAGCGGGCCAACCCGTTCGGCAGCCACAAAGCCAGTGGGCACGCCCACGAAGCAGATGCGGTACTGCGTGTAGGGCAAGGGGGCCGGGCCGGTCGGCACGAGGCCGGAGAAACTGAAGCCACCCTCAAGGTCAGTTGCGGGCCAGGTCTGCACCAGCTCGTCACTGGCACCATCAATTCCGATCAACTGCACCTCAAGCCCCTGCATCAACGGCTCACCCAACTGATAGAGACCATCACGGTTGCTGTCGAACCAGGCCCGTCCGGCGATGCTACTCGGTCGGTAGAAGCCGAAGTTCAACAGTTCAATGATATCGCCACTGGAAACATTGGCAATCTCACGAATCTCCTCATTGCCCGGTGAGCGGCTGTAGGTGTCTGGCGTGGGTACACGCAGCGTGTAGCTGACAACCGCCGGACGCACGGTGAAGGTCACGTAACCATCGGCATCGCTCAACGGAATGGTACCCACCGCCGCCGGGCTGAGCGTCGCCTGAATCCCTGCCAAGCCCACCTCACCAGCGTCGAAGCTGTTGTTGACCGTTACCTCCTCATCGAAGAGGCGCAGCGTGATCGTGGCGTTCTGGTAGTAGCCCTGGTAGTAGTTTGCACCATCAACGGCTACGAAGGTTGTGTCATCAGCATCCACCAAATTGCTATGCGTCGCGTTGTAGGTCGTCGGATTCCAAGGCGGCGTTGCCGTCGGCGGCGTGAAGGTCAGCGTCGTGATCGTACCATTTGGTAGACCATCGAAACCGTAGTTGCTCGCATCGCTCAACGTGCGCGTGATGGTCGTCGAGGCGAGGTAGGGCGACACAGTGGTCTGGAAGGTCAACTCAAAGGTCATGCCATCCAGCGTAGTTTCACCGCCTGCACGCACGCCATCAGCATTGGGGTCAATCCAGGCGTCACCGCTGATCATCCCCCTACCCTCCATCGCCGCGTTGCGCGTCTCGGGGGTACCCGACTCGACAACGATGTTGGCGGTGCGGCCATTGCCGAAGGCGTCAACAAGCGTTGTATCCACCGCATTGTCGTTTTCTGCCGTTGCCCTGAACTGGAAGTTGGTGGCATCGGGGTTGACGAACTCAACGACGTAGGTGTTGGGTGCGACATTGAACTCGTACAAGCCACTTGCGTTGGTTGTGTCGGTCAGGATGGGCGTATTCACATCACTGGCCAAGCGCAGGGTCACCGTGACACCGGACATCCCTGGGTTGCCAGCCAGCCAATCGTTCTGGTTGCGGTCGAAGAAGACCGTACCAGTAATGCGCGCCTGCTCGTAGTAGCCCTGGTTGATGGGTTGCGGGGTGGCATCGTTCAGGGTACCCGTGACGACCGGGCCATTGCTCGCGGTTGTTGCCGTGCTAGAGATGGTCGGTTGCCAAGTCAGATCAGGCGGCGAGAAAGTCACCGTGAAGGTACCGGTGCCAGAGCCAGGCAGGTTCGGAATGGTGTAGTTTGGATCAGCAGCAGCCGTACCATCACTGGTAACTTCGCGGTTGATCGTGGTCACCAAGGTAATCCCGGAAGTGTTTTCGAAGCGCACATCGTGGATGAGATCAACCGTAGCACCAGACAACGCAGGCTTGGTGCCCACAGTGCCATCACCATCAGTATCCACAAAGACGCGACCAATGATGCTGCGCACCCCAGTGAGGCCCGTCACCACATCCTCAGTACCACCCGAGTTCACAGTGAATGGTTCACTACTCGCCCAGTCCACCACAGTGGTATCACTCAGAATGCTATCGCCAGCAAGGACGAAGGTGAACTCAGAAGGAATCGGGTTCTGCACACGTACCACAAACTCACCGGGCGGCAGCGCTGTGGTCGTCGTGAAGCGGCCCGAGGCGTCGGTGGTCAACGTCTCGTCCTCATTATGAGTAACGTTTCGCACCTCAACCGTGACACCCTCAACCACACCTTCACCAACCTGGCGTTCCGTGTCGTTGTCGTTATCAAACCAGACCACACCCTGAACCGTGACCGACTGGACGTAGCCCTGGTTGATGGGCGGCGTCGTGTCGTCAATGGTAATGTCGGTAGCAAGCGGCCCGGCGCTATTGGTGGCCGTGGCTGGCGTCCCTTGCAGGGTTGGCAGCCAAGCGGGCGTCACAGCAGGCGCGGTGAAGCTCACCACCGCCGTTTCTGTACCCGATGCGGGCAGGTTACCAATGGAGTAAAGGCCAGAGGCATTACTCGTTGCCGTGCGCGTGATCACGGTGTCGAGTACCACCCCACCCGTATTCAGGTTGACGGTATGGGTCAAGTTGACCGTCGTGCCATTCACCCGATCCGTCTCGGTGGCTTCCAAGATGCCATCACCATTGGTATCCACAAAGACCGTACCAGTAAGCGTGCGCACACCGGTCAATCCAGCATTGCGTTCAAGCGTCCCGCCCGAAGGCACTGCCAACTGCGACGTCGAAGCGACATTGGCGCTAACAGCATTCAAATGGCTCTCTGCATTGTTGAGCGTCAAGAAGTTGTAGTCATCCACACTCGGGTTGGGCACACGGATCATGATCTGGCCAGGTGGAATCTGGCCGGTGCTGGTGTAGAAACCATTCACCGTCGTGACCGTATGGCTAATCTCCGGGCTGCTCGATACGTTGACAACGTGTACCGTAGCGTTGTCGAAGAGACCCTCGCCAACCTCGTAGGTGTTGTTGGCGTTGTTATCGAACCAGACGCGACCCGTGACCGTAATCGGGCTGGCGTAGCCCTGGTTGAAGGTGGCGTCGCCAGTTAGCGTGCCGTTCACGACCGGGCCGTTGCTGCGAGCGGGATCGTTGGGCGTCGCCACCGTCGGGACAAGCAGCGTCGTGGTCGGAGGGGCGGTGAAGGTCAGGGTGAAGCCACCTGTGCCAGAGCCAGGCAGGTTGGGGATGGTGTAGTTGGTTAGCGCCGTGGTGGTTGGCGTGAACTCACGGTTGATCGTGGTGGTCAGCGTGACTTGGCCAGCGGCAACGATGTTGACCGTGTGGGTCAGATTGACCGTAGCGTTGTCCAGCCGCTCCTTCGTACCCACCAAGCCATTGCCATTGTCATCAAGGAAGACGGCACCGCTCATGGTGAAGGTACCACGGAGACCCACGTTACGCGTCTCAGCAGCACCCGAAGCGAGCGCGAACTGCGGCGTGAGACCACGATTCAGGCCGTCCGTGCCAGTAATCTGACTCTCAGCATTGCCCAACTCAAGGAAGGCGAAGTCGTCAGTGCTGGGGTTGGGCACGCGCACTTGAAGCTCACCAGGGGCCAAGGTAGCCTCGTACTCTCCGTTGGCATCAGTGCGTACCGTCGTCGTCAGATTGCTCGTCAGGTTGACGACATGCACCTCGGCGTTCTCGAAGAGACCCTCGCCGCCTTGGTAGGTATTGTTGTCGTTGTTATCGAACCAGACCCGCCCGGTCACCGTGACAAGCTGGACGTAGCCCTGATTGTAGGAGATCGGCGTTGTCGCGGCGGTAAAGGGAACCGGAGTGGAAGGCGCATTGCTAGCATTGGGGTCATTAACAAAAACGGTCTCCACCCAACCAGCAGGCGCGGTGAAGATGAGGTCTTCAATGTCGCCACTAGGCAGGCCGGTGAAGGAGTATATCCCCGTCCCACCAACCGGATTTGCCACCCGCGTAACCGTAATCGGCGCATTGTTTGTGCCAATGGTGCCCGTGAGGGTCAGCGCCACCGTCGCACCAGGTAGCGCAGGCTCGCCGCCTTCAATGAGGCCGTTGCCGTTGCTATCCTCCCAGGCAAAGCCAACCACACTGCCGATACCAACCACGGCAGCGTTGAACTGCTCTTCATCACCCGAATTCACGGTGAAGGTAGCGGTACGGCCAGCGGCACCATCCAGCGTGTCAACATCGTTGTTGCCGCTCACGGTATCGCTGTAGGCGAAGGTGGCACCGGGGCTGTAGAACTGCACCGTGTAGGTAAGCGGCAGAACGTTGTTGAAGATGTAGATACCACTCGCATTGGTCGTCGTCGTCACAACAGGCGCGAGCGGAGCGCCAGCCTCGCTGCGTAGCTCGACCGTCACGCCAGCAAAGCCGACCTCTAGCGCATCCAACACATTGTCTTGATCACTATCGAACCAGACGGTGCCGGTAATGATCGCAGCGCGGGCATAGCCAAAGACATTGGTTGTACCTGGCTCAGCGAGCTCAGTCTGGCCATCCGTGCTACCGCTCGCCAGGGTGAAGGTACCGGAGATGATCGGGTTGCCTGGCACGGCGAGGTAGTTGGTGGGGGTCACCACTTCGAGGGTGTAGCCACCGGGGGGCAGGTTGGCGAAGGTCGCAATACCACCCACACCAGCAGAGGTTGTCGTCAGCGGATCGGTGGTGAAGATGCTGGGCCAGTTGGCAGCATTCAATGTGCCACTACCATCATAGCTCAGACGTACTTCAGCAGCCGGGTTCGTCGCTGGTTCAGTATCCTGCCAGACATTATCGGGCGGCATGGACTGGTCTTCAAAAACCCGCGCTGTGATGGTGATCGGCTGGTAGTAGCCGTGGTTGAGGATTGCACCAGTATTCGCAACGAAATTAGTCGTTGTAAGAGGCGCAACACTATTGCCACCAGCGATACCAAGCGCCGTGGGTGTCCATGCACCCGCTGGAGGCGCGGAAGTGTTGCTTAGATTCCCTCCCGGTAGGCCGGTGAAGGTGTAGAAACCCGAAGATGTGATGGGGTAAGAACTAGTCACTGTTGGCGCACCAAGGGGGAAGAGTGAGGAAGAAGGCAAGGTGAGGGTCACCGTCACCTGCGCCCCATCCAAACCAGGCTCACCAGCAGATTCACCATCACCATTCTCATCATGCCAGACTAAGCCGACAACCTCACCCGTGCCCTCCATCGCCGCATTGCGCGTCACCGTGACGCCCGAAGCAACGGGGAAGGGATCGGTACGGCCATAGTCAGCCAAACCAATGGTAGTCGTATCGGTGACGCTGTTTTGCGACAGAGCGCCCTCGCGGAACGCGAAGTTGGTTTCATCCGGGTTGATGAAGTAGACCGTATAGGTGTAGGGCAGCAGGCCAGTGAAGGTGTAGACACCCAAGTTATCGGTCTGTGTAAGCACGTTGGATGGACGGAAGGGATCGCCAAGCGTAAACGCATCGCCATTCTCATCGCGCAACTCAACTGTCACGCCACTCATCCCTGGCTCACCCGGATCAAGGCTGTCATCCTGATCAATGTCGAACCAGATCGTACCGGTGATGGCGGCTGCCTCGACATAGCCAAAGACATTGGTGGTACCAGTCGTCGCCGGGGCAACCTCGGTCAACGAACCTTGGCCACTCTCAATCAGGCCGGTATTCGTAAAGCCTTGATTACCAGGCACCGGCAGGTAGCCCGTCACCGTGTCGGGGTCAACACTGATCCGATACTCGCCCGGAGGCAGGTTGGTAAAGGTAACAAGGCCAGTAGAGACCACGCTGTTTTGGCTGAGCGTCGCACCAGCCAGCACGGAGGCCCAATCGTTCAAGAGGGCACCAGTGTAGGTGAGGTTGACAGTGGCCGCAGGATCAACCCCTGCTTCCCCATCGTCCCACTGGTTGGCGGGCGGCACACTCGCGTCCACAAAGACACGCGCCGTCACCGAGATGGGCTGGTAGTAGCCGTGGTTGAGCGTGCCGGTGTTGGGCGCAGTGAAGGAGATGTTGGTGCGGCTCGGCGCAGCACTGTTCGTTGTACCCAAACTCACCGTCGGTGCCCAACCAGGGGGTGCAACAGAGGTGGTGTCGTAGTTGCCACTGGGCAGGCCGGTGAAGGTGTAGAGGCCCGTGGCATCAACAGTCTCAGTGCGGGTAACCGTTACTGACGAAGCAAGGAACAGCGAATCGACCGTAAGGGTCACCGTCACCGCAGCACCATCCACACCAAGCTCACCAACATCAAGCTGGCCATCGCCATCCAAGTCTTCCCAGACGGTACCAGTAATCGCGCCGGTACCTCGCAGGGCGGCGTTAAGTTCGGCACCGTCACCCGAAGCGACCGTGAAGGCTTCGGTGTAGCCAAGGGCCACCGTGGTGGTGGTTACACTGTTGTCACCAGCGGCACCCAGACGGAAGGCGAAGTTGGTGGTATCCGGGTTCTCGAATTCGATCGTATAGGTGAAGGGCTGGACATTGGTGAAGGTGTAGAGGCCCGAAGAGTTGGTCGTAGTGACGAACGAGGTCGGGCTGAAGGTAGCGCCAGCGACAGCACGCAGCGTCACGGTCACACCCTGCACGCCGGGATCATTGTCCAGCAGATCGTTCTCATCGCGGTCGAAGAAGACCGTACCGGTAATCGTTGCCGGGCGAACGTGGCCAAAGACGTTGGTGGTACCGGGCTCAGTCGTCTCCGTAGCCAAGAAGCTACCACTGGTAATCAACTCGGTCGTAGTAATGCCCGTATTAGCCGGCACGCGCATGTAGCCAGCCGGGACACCTGTTCCTACCTGATAGGTACCAGGCGGGAGGCGCAGGGAGGTTGCAAAGGTTACAATGCCACTCTCAGCAAGCGTGCCATCACCAACCGTGTTGGCTGTCGCCGTGGTGGTCAAAGGCGAACCAGCCCAATTCAGCGAACCGGTGTAGGTAACGAGAACAAGATGACTATCAATCCCCGGATCACCCAACTCCCACTCATTGAGCGGCGGCATGCCGCGATCTTCAAAGACGCGGGCGGTGAGCGTAATAGGCTGCACGTAGCCCTGATTGAGGACGGTGGGCGAGACGGGATCGGTAAGCACCAGCGCCGACCCATTAATGGGGCCATGGCTAGCAGTTATGCTTGTCGTCGCCCCAGGCACCGTGGGGAAGAAATTGGTGGAATCAGACGGCTCAAACTGGAGCGCATAGGTCACACCATCACCAAAGACCAAGTTGGTCAGGGTGTAGTTAGGTGTTCCCCAAGGGCCAGTATCCAGTGCAGTAGTGGTGGTGGTGTAATCGGCAACCAAACTCGGCAAGTTGACGTTGACCGTCACCGTGGCCGTACCCTCATGGAGGAGGTCATTCAGACCAGGCCCTGCTTGGTTGAGTGTCCCGGAGCCATCCACGTCCTCAAAGATGAGGCCAGTGACGCTACCGAGGGCACGGAAGCCGGCGTTAACGCCATGATTAGTTGTCCCCGAACGCAGCGTAAAGGTAGTCTCCCCCGTAGAGGTGAGCACATCACTCACTTCAAGGCTATTGGTCAGGGGCAACGTCGGACTAACCGTATCCTGAGCAACAAACTCAAAGATCGTGTCGTTAGGATTGATCACCGTAACGGTATAGGGGCCGGGAGGTACCTGGGTAAAGGTGTAGAAGCCCGATCCATCAAGTAGCGTTGCCACTTCAGCGTTGAAAGATGTCAAGCCACTCTGCAGCGTCACCGTCACGCCGCGCATACCGGGCTCATTACGACCATCATCACGTGCATTATCATTGGTATCAAAGAAGACCTTACCCCCAACCTCGGTAAGGGCGAAGAAGCCGGCGTCTACGCCATTGTTGGTCGGCAACTGAACGTCAGGAGTAAAGACAGGCGTATACCAAAGGTGAGTTGTATCAGTAAAGGGCGTGGCAAGGACATCGCTATAGTCAACAGTGCCACCTTCCTCTGCCGGATCGACCGGATTGCTAACGGGAAGATCAGGGCGAGTAAGGTCAATCGGACTCGGCCTAAAATCCTGCCAATCACTCGGCAAACCGGTAGCACTACTCAACGCAAAGGTGGCATAGTACTGCACTGCAAGCAACGTCTCGGGCAGGGTATAGACGCCAGAGGCATCAGTGGTCGTCGTATAGACCAGTGAGCCAGTGGCAGCGCGATAGAGGCTGACGGTCACGCTCTGAATGCCCGTTTCGCCAAGAGCTGGAGTGAAAATGCCATTACCATCATCATCAATGAAGACCTGGTTACCGACGCGGGTACGGATGATGGGGAAGTTCGCGTCATCAACAACGGCACTACTACCAGGAGCGTTAAGCACTGCTGTGGAGGTGTAGAACGAATTCGTACCGCTCAACACAACTGTGTCGGTCAATACACCATGACCCTCTAGCCTACCACCGGGAGCAAAATTGTCTTGGTGGAGGGTGATGGTATATGCTTGGCCCAAGGTCAGATTGTCAAAGAGGTAGCGACCAGATGAATTAGAAGCAAAATCGAACCTCGTCGTGGTTGTTATCTCACCTGAATCACAGATACCATTACTATTGGCATCAACACAGAGAATGATATCATCGAGGCCCAAACCTGTCTCTGTGGCGATATCAATGGCATTGTTGCGATTC
Organism: Candidatus Viridilinea mediisalina; assembly: GCF_002532535.1. GTDB lineage: Bacteria > Chloroflexota > Chloroflexia > Chloroflexales > Chloroflexaceae > Viridilinea > Viridilinea mediisalina. The sequence goes on along the minus strand of NZ_NQWI01000038.1, from coordinate 27,227 downwards.
AGATCGTACCAGATCACGCCACCAACCGAGCCACGGTAGAAGCCAAACCAAGCATCGTCGGCAACATGGGAGCCACCAGCAATATCGGTATTGGTAAGGGAGACACTTGCAGTGACAACACTACCTGGGCTCATCACGCTATTAGCGGGATTGCCCTGACTACCGCTAACCGTAATTGGCGAAGTAGCCGTACCATCAAGTGGAGCATCTCCCGCAAACATCGTGCTCGAAATACGCACGGTATAGTCGCCAAAAGGCACACCGCGGAACTCATAGAAGCCTCCGCGTTCACCTGGACCAACGATGGATCGGGTTTGTGTGACAAGCGTAGTCCCCCCACCTACAGGAACCAACTCAACCCTAACAGATTCATCCCAGTCAGTTTCAGCGGAGTCAAGCAGACCATTGGCATTACTATCACGCCAGACATAGCCACGCACGGCCCCACGCGTGAAGCCGATGCCAATCTCTTCAGTATTTCCACCAGTACCGCCATCAGGAACAGATGCCCTCAGATTACCATCAACGATGGTGCCATTGGAGTTAAGATTTTGCGGCCTTTCGAAGACAACTAAGTCCGGGGGGAAATCGGGATTGGGAATACTGCTAACATTAAGAGGCGAGAGCGCATAGCCTAATGGCAGACCATCATCAACCCGCACAAACAGATTGGGGGTTGTCGGCGCTGCGGGGAAGTGGTAGAACCCATTACCAAGGTAATCAGCTTGGGCAACGCTCGGAACCAAAGTATTATCGCCAGTCACCAAGCGCAGGGTCAAGCCCTCACGTCCCGGCTCGTCCGCATCCTGGATACCATTGCCATTCAAGTCGTCCCAGACGCGCACCACGATGCTGCGGGTATTGGCAGGGGCAGTGGTAGTGTGTCCAGTCTCAACCGGAGGCGAGCCAGTCACATTACGCAGACCCATATCGATCTGCACAGGCGCACCCGATATTTGCACAAAGCGCACCAGCGTATTGCGCTGACCGCCAGCGTCAGGGCCAGGCACAGAGATCACACGACCAGCAGGCGGCACATACTGGAGGCGGTAGAAACCATTAGGAAGGGTAGTCACCGTCTCACTAGTTGAGACCGGACCAAGGCTTACAAGCTGGTTATCGATAGTGCGGATAACCAGAGTACCACCCGTCAAGAGTGTTTCACCACTCTGGTAAGCACCATCGCGATTCTCATCAAGATAGAGGCGGAAGTTAATCCCACCCGCCGACTGCGCATACGCCACACTGGCCGGCCCGAGCAGAGCCATGGGAGTAGCGCCAAGAACAAGGAGCAGAACAGCCATAAACGTCAAGAACGGACGAACGAGGTGGGCAGTTGCGCGGCGGGTGAAGCTGCGCAGTCGTTGAGCAGAACTTCGGCTCGATGACATACTGGACTCCTTAGTACCTAGCGGATACTCGTGGCTTGTGGACGGGGGGAGGCGGGGAGGCGTGAGGCGATGAAGCGATGAAGCGTGAGGAGATGAAGCGTGAGGCGCAGCACCGAAACTTTCTTATGTTACCTTGCGTTCTTTTGCGGCAATGAATCCGTTCTCTGCCAGCCCACGAGGGGCGGGGGCGAAGAGTGTGGGATGACTACCGCCTATTGTAACAGAAAAATCCGCAACACGCACTGACTCTCACTTAGGGAGTAGAGCGGCTGCGTACAACGGTGGTACGCCTATGAACAGCTTGATTTGGGAATGGTTTGGGGGTATGGGGTGTAATTCGGCATACAAATGAAGGCCATGAAAAAAAGTTTGGATTCAAACCTTCTGCCAACCTAACGATAGTCTAATTGAGGCGAAGGCTCAATAGGCCGTTAGTCCTATTGGGTACTAGTACTCTGAGGGGGGGTTGCGGGCTATAGGCATGGTGGTTAGACAGCCGCCCGGCAACTGGCTTTGGGGGGAGGTTTCAAAAACCTCTTGTTGTTGCGTGTTGGCGGCTGCACCGCCAACACGCAACAATGAAGAGGTTTTGTTCGCACGGGCGGTGCGCCTGCATGCGGGCCGGAGGCCCGCGCACCCAGGTTGGGCCCAGGGCTTGTTCGTGCTAACAAAAATTTCTGCTTCCCTTACCAAAACCGTATCTTTTTGCCCTTTTCTGCGGTATTACCCATGAGGGCTATTTTTTTACAGGAGTACGGACACTATGCGCCTTGACCATGACGGCATCTTTAAGCAACTGTTGAGCGCCTTTCTCAGCGAGTTTCTCGAACTCTTTGCGCCCGATCTGCTGGAACTGTTCGACCCTCAAGCGATCAGTCTGTTGCCCACGGAATCCTTTGTCAATCTACTCGATCCTGATCGGCGTAACGCAGACCTCTTGGTACAGATCAAGAGCAAAGCTAGTCCAGGGGCGATCTTGATCCACCTTGAGCATCAAGCGCAACACGATGACATCCTCGATCGGCGTATGTTTCGCTACTTTGCTCGCTTCTATGATCACTACGACTCCCCCATTTGTCCAATGGTTCTCTGCTCCTATCCATCGCCACGACGTGCAGCGGCACAGCGCCACCACTTGAGCATTGGTAAGCGCACCATTCTCAACTTTGAATACCAAGTGGTACAATTGAATCACTTGGATTGGCGCGACTATCTAGGCCATGCCAACCCGCTCGCAACCGCTCTGATGGCACGTATGCGCATCGCCCGCAACGAGCGGTGGTTCGTCAAAGCTGCTGCGCTCAAGCAGTTGATGGGGATGACACTCGATAGCGAAGAACGACGCATGCTCGCTACTTTTATCAGCATCTACCTGCCTCTCAATGCCCGTGAGACCGCACAATTTAATGCGGACGTGGCTACGTGGCAGGATCAAAACAAGGAGCCTGGAGTGGAATTCATTTCTGAATGGGAACAGCAGGGAAGGAAAGAGGGAAGGAAAGAGGGGCGCTGCGATCTGCTCCTCTACCAACTCGAACACCGCTTTGGGCCTGTGCCCGCAGCATTGCGCCAGCAGCTTATGGCTATGCCATCTAAACGATTGCTGGCCTTGAGTACTGCGCTGTTTGAACTGACTAGTCTGGATGCGGTGCAGACGTGGGTCGACCAAGACGGGTGCGTTGATGGTGGGGCGGCGTAGCAACCGATAGGGCTTTGGGATGCCCAGGATGGCCCTCACCCCCTACCCCTCTCCCACGTTGTGGGAGAGGGGCGAAGGCACCGCAGTTTTGTTGCGTTCCTTTGCGCTCTTTTGCGGCAATGAACACGTTTTCTGTCCGCCCTTAAACCCACAAGTGGGAGCGGGGCGAAGGACTCATCATGCATTGAGTTCCGCATTTTGCCTGGCCGACCATCGGCAGACCCAAAGCCCCGCCGTGGCCATGGAGGGGCGTAGCAGCGGCCTGTGCTTCTCGATGCAACGCGATGCCCTGGGGGGCCGCTGCTACGCCCCTACGGGGTGCTGTTCCTCTGTTCTCTGTTCTCCTGTTCTCCTGTTCCCCTACCCCCCTGTTCTCAGATCAGCGCAAAGACCAATAGCACGCATACGATCACCAGCAGAAACAGGATGATACAGGCCATAACTACGCGCTCCCAGTTGAAGAAGCGCCAGTCGGGGGGGATGAGGTTCTCGAAGCCGTAGATGGTGAGGCGGTAGAGGTCGCTGTCGTTGGTTTGGCCGAGGTCGAAGACGATGTCGGTGATGGGGATGAGGCTGATGGAGAGTTCGCTGAGGGTGATGCGGGTGTGGCTGTCGAGGGGGGCTTCGGCTTGTTTGATTAGCTCGGCGATGGCGGGGATGAGTTGCCATTCGGGGCGGGTGCCGCCGACTTGCCGTTCGCGGTAGACCAGTTCGGCGCGGCATGTGCGGGCGAGCCAGTCTTCGTCGAGGAAGGGTAGGTCGTCTTGGGTGTTGAAGGCGTCGCTGTGGCGGTGCCAGCGTACGACTTTGCGCTGTACTAGGCGTCCGATGCCGGTGCAGCGCTTGCAGATGATGCCGCCGCGTCCACTACATTCGGGGCAGGGGATGAGGGAGGAAGGATGAGGGATGAGGGATGAGGGATGAGGGGTGGGGGAAGAGGGATGAGGGATGAGGGATGAGGGATGAGGGGTGGGGGAAGAGGGATGAGGGATGAGGGATGAGGGATGAGGGGATGACGCGGGGGAGGCGGGTGGCGAGGACGCGGGTGGCGAGGCAGGGGGTTGGGTTTGGAGCAGATCTTCCAGTTCGCGGGCGTAGTCGGCGGGGGAGGGGGGAGGCGAAGACGCGGGGATGCGCGAGGCGGGAGGGCGCGAGGCGGATGCGGGGGGGCGCGAGGCGGGGGCGCGAGCGGGCTGAGGCGAGGAGGGGGAGGGGCTGGGGGAGGGCGCGGGGATGCGTTGGCGGCCTTGGCAGCGGGGGCAGATGGCGAAGCCTTTGCCGGCACAGGGTTGACATGCGACGACGCGGGTGGAGCCGGGGAGGTGGACACGTCCGCCGGGGTTGTCGGTGAAGGATTCGGCGCTGGGGAGCGGAACATCCCAGGGGGCGAGTTCGCGTTCGACGGGGAAGACTTCGGCCTCGCGGTCGGGTTCTTCGTCGTCTTCGGGGGGTTCGCGCCGCTCGTAGAGGACGCGCAGGCGGTAGAAGTAGACGTTGCGGCTGACGATTTTGTGCAGACGGGCGAGGCGGCCCAAGAGTGGTGTGCGCCGCCAGCGATCCTCGGCGGCCCATTGGTCGAGGAGGGCGGCCAGCGAAGCGGGATCGCGGAGTTCCTCGGCGCGGCGGTGGGTGCGCTCCATGGTGGCTTGGGCGAGATCGGGCGCGAGGATGCGTTCGATGGGGTTTGGTTCGACGCCGCTGGCCTGTAGTTCTACTGGGCGGGTGATGATTGGCACCGCTCCAATCCGCTGGGTCTTGGTCTGGTGGCGGGCTATGATCTGGCGCAGTTCGGCAGCCGGGAGCGCAGCGGTGGGGTAGCGGTCGTTGGGGTCGAGGGCGAGCATGGTGCGCAGGACGCGATCCACTTCGGGGGGAACGCCTTCAACCCCGCGTTCGGCGAGGGGCACCGGGGGCGAGAACTCGTCCTTGTCGGTGAGGCTGGGTACGTTGTGCCAGGGCAGTTGGCCACTGAGCATGTGGTAGAGTACCACGCCGAGGCTGAAGATGTCGGAGAGGTGGGTAACACTGGCGGCGGATTGGGCATGCTCCGGCGAGTGGTAGCCACTGGTGCCCATAATCGCATCGGCCTGGGTGATCGGCTGCGAAGCGTCACGTGCGATTCCAAAGTCAGAGAGCAAAGCCCGGCGGGTCTGGTCTTCAATCAGGATATTGGCGGGCGACACATCGCGGTGTACAATCCCGTGGGTATGGGCATACTCAAGCGCCTCGGCAATCTGCGTGAAGATCGCCGTAGCATCGGTGAGGCTCAGGTGATCACGGGCGGCCAGGATGTCGCGCAGTGATTGGCCCTCGATCAACTCCATCACGGCATAAAAGAAGGGGTCGCACTGGCCATAATCGAGGAGTTGGACAATGTTGGGATGGTGCAGACGGGCCGCAATCGCCGCCTCACGCTTAAAGCGGCGGACCGCCTCACGCTCCTGGCTCATCAGTACCTTAATGGCGACCGTGTGGTCACCCAAGTAGGAGTGGCGGGCGAGCCAAACCTCACTACTGGCACCGCGGCCAAGTTCGCGTTCGAGGCGGTAGTTGCCAATTTGGGCGGGGAGGGGCATGAGGGTAAGGAGTTATGCCAAATCCGATAGCCGATAGCCGATAGCTGAAAGCCGAGCATGGCATCTCAATACGCTAGATGGTCATTGGGCATGGCGTTGGAGTGCCGGCTTCAGCCGGCTAAAGCCGGCACTCCAACGCCATGCCCCCGGCGCTTCAGACAGCTTCTGAGAGACAGGATGTAGATAGGTATTATAATGCACAAGTTGGAAGCTGGCGGGCTGAGGTTCGGTGCATGGATGATGGGTAGGGCTAGTGCCGCCCAACCCATCAGAAACATATTGAGGAGCAATTATGCAAGCGGCGGAGCCTGGTGTATTAGACGTGCAGGCGCGGCGTGGGGTGATGACGGTTTTGTTTGTGGGTGTCTTTATGGCGGCGTTGGATTCGGCGGTGATTGCACCAGCGGTGCCGGCGTTGAAAGAGACTTTTGAGGTTGGGAATAGTCAGATTGGGATGCTGACGATTATTTTTAGTATCTTTACGCTGATGAGTACGACGCTGATGGCGAGTCTGGGCGATCGCTATGGGCGGCGTCCGGTCTTTTTAGCCAATATTTTGGGCTTTGGCTTGGGTTCGTTGCTGATTGCGCTCGCTCCCAATTATTGGTGGCTTTTGGTGGGGCGGGCGGTGCAGGGGTTTAGTTCGGGTGGGGTGACGCCGATTGCGAGTGCGATGATTGGTGATGCCTTTCCGCCGGAGGAGCGGGGCAAAGCCTTGGGCTTGTTTGGGGCTACTTTTGGGATGGCGTTTTTGTTGGGGCCGTTTGTTGCCGCGCTCATTTTGGTCTTTCTGAGTTGGCATTGGATCTTTTTGTTGAACATCCCGGTGGCGGTGTTGGTCTTTTGGATGGGCTTGAGCCGCTTGCCCGCCAAGCAGCGTGTGGAGAACGTGGCCCCCTTGGATTGGGGCGGGATTATCTTGGTGACGCTGGTGTTGACCGGGTTGGTCTTGGGGATCAATCGGGTGCTGGATGAGGCGTTGGGGCTGCTGCTCTGGCCCTGGTTGCTGCTAGTGGCGGGAGGGGGCTTGGTGGGCCTGATTGCGGTCGAGCGGCAGGCGGTGATGCCGGTGGTGCCGCTGAATCTCTTTGCGGAACGGCAGTTGGCCTTGACCTACACGCTCTGCGCGGGGTCGGGCTTTGGCATGGGGAGCGTGCTCTTTATTGCGACGGTCGCGGTGGAGGGGGTAGGCGCACCGGCGGATCGGGCGGGGCTGCTGCTGATCCCGTTGGTCTTGGCTTCCACGGCGGGTTCGGTGATCTTTGGGCAGTTGTTGAACCGCTTGGGGGCGCGTCTGGTGATGCTGATTGGCTTTGGTACCTTGAGTATTGGCTCGGCCTTGTTGGCGCTGACGGGCATGGGGCCGGGTTTGTGGATCTTTATGCCGGCAAGCATGCTGATTGGCTTGGGCGTGGGCATTGTGGTGGGGGGCACCCTGCGGACGATTGTATTGAATAGGGTTGCACCAGAGCAGCGCGGGACGGCCCAGGGTTTGGTGAATGTGGGGATTAGTGTGGGCAACCTGTTGGTAGTGGCTGTCTTGGGGGCCTTGGCCGATGCCTGGGGCGGGGGCATGCAGGGCCTCATGGTGGCCTATTTGGCCTCGGCGTTGATGATGGCGGGGATGTTTGTGTTGAGTTTAGGCTTGGAGAGGGAGGGAGAGGTACAGAGGGAGAGAGAGGGAGAGGTACAGAGGGTTTGAACCACAGAGGCACAGAGGACACAGAGAGGGAGGGAGAGGTACAGAGGGTTTGAACCACAGAGGACACAGAGAGGGAGGGAGAGGTACAGAGGGTTTGAACCACAGAGGCACAGAGGACACAGAGAGGGAGATGGAGAGGATTTTGTTAGGGGGAATTTGGGGGAATGCAGCACATCCTGTTGCTGGTACCGCAAACCTATTTTCGCAATAGCGCAAAAGCCGTGCCCCTCATCAAAACCCTCTGTGTCCTCTGTGCCTCTGTGGTTCAAATTCTCTGTATCTCTGCAAACCCTCACTCCTTAGGCAGGTCTATATCACTCAACCGCACGGTTTTGCGCCCTTGGAACTTGATGGTCTTTTGGCCTTCGCTGGAGAGTTGGCCGCTCTGTTCGAGGTTGGCGATCTCTTGCTGCATGGTTTCGGCTAACTCTAGTTCGCCTTGGCTGAGGAGCCGGGTGACGGCGCTTTGGAGTTTTTGGGTGGCACCGTGGACGTTGCCTTCGGCGGCATCTTGGAGGGCGCGGGTCTGGAGTTTGAAGGCGCTCACCTTTTCGACGATGTTCATGACGTTGGGGTTGACCTGGCTGAGTTGGGCTGGATCGGCGGTAAAGGTGAGCAATAGGTCTTGCCTGGTCTTCTCTTGGCGTAGGCCCAGGGCGGGAACGTCGTAGACTGCTTCAACTTGACCGACACGGTAGGTACCGGCGGCACGGGGGTCAACGAGCAGCTCAAAGAGGACGGTACGGCCTTGGCCGGTCTCGACTTCGCCGAGGGGGACGCTCACATCGCGGTCGGAGATGGGGCGGTAGCCGAGGTTGTTGATCAGGGGAATGACCTGCCAGACGGCGCGGGGGCTTACGCCTTGAACGAGGCGTAGGTTGAGGGTGGCGTTGTGGATGGCGGTATTCTGGGCCTGTTGGACGGTATTTTGGAAATAGCTCTCAATTGCATCGGGACGGCTGATAAAATCAGCGGTGCCACCGGAGCGATTGGCCATTTCGATCAGCAGGTCTTCGTTCCAATCGCGGCCAACCCCAAGAGCGGTAATGGGCACGCCCAGGCGTCCGGCGTCATCAGCACGCAGGATGCACTCCTTTTCATGCTCCGTCTGGCCATCGGTCAGCAGCACCATGCGGCGAATCGCGCCACTCTGGTCCTTGGCAATCTCGCGCAGGCCGAGGTCAACGGCGGGGGCAATGCGCGTACCACCGGCATCGCGGATGCGACCAATGCGCCGCTTGATCGCCGTAGGGTCATGCACGGGGCCAAAGGGCACAATAACTTCGGTGCGGTGGTCGAAGATCACCACTGCGACAAAATCTTGGGCATTGAGGCGGTCAATGGCCATACTGGTAGCTTGGCGCACGCGTTCCATCTTTTCACCGCGCATGGAGCCGCTACGGTCAAGCACAAAACAGACATTCACCGGCATACGCACCTGGGCCACGACCTGTGAGGGCTGCACCTCGATCAGGGCGTAGATCACCTGGGGAGTGGTGGTAGCAGCAAGAAAGGGGCGGGCCAGGGTAGCCCGAAGGGTAACTTCACCGGACATAGGCAATTCCTTGGAATAGTGGCGGCGCTGCCGCATGAGGAATACGACGATCTATGTATTGGTGACAGTATAGCATGGGGGGATGGGGCGTGCTTTCAGATTGTAGATTGCAGATTGTAGATTGCAGATTGCAGATTGCAGATTGCAGATTGCAGATTGCAGATTGCCGAACATAGTGTCCCAATGAGTTTGAGTGTTCTTGATGATACGGTATGCTCAAGGGTAATTGGGATGACACCACAGAGGCACAGAGAACACAGAGAGGTTTTATGGCATGTTGGCCCGCGCGGCGGGCCCGGCGCTTGCGACGGTGATTAGGGGCGTGCTATACTTGACACAATCCGCTACGCCGTGAAAGCTTCGCGGCCCATGGGCGCGAAGCGTGGAGCAGCCATGAAAGCTGTCGTCATGGCCGGTGGCGAGGGCACCCGCCTCAGACCGCTCACGATTAATCGTCCGAAACCGATGGTCTCCCTCGTAGATCGTCCGGTGATTCAACATATTATTGAGCTCCTGAAGGTTCATGGGATCACCGATATTATTGTTACTGTCCAGTATCTTGCGAATGCAATCCAGGACTATTATGGCGATGGTAGTGCGTATGGTGTGAATATTACCTATTCGCTCGAAGAGGTGCCGTTGGGTACCGCTGGGAGCGTGAAGAATGCTGAACATCTGCTCGATGAACCCTTTTTGGTGATTTCGGGCGATGCGTTGACCGATTTTAATCTGACTGAGATTATCAACCACCACCAAAACTCGGACGCGAAGGCAACCATTACGCTCTATCGGGTGGCGAATCCGCTCGATTATGGCGTGATTATTACCGATGAAGATGGTATGGTGCGCCAGTTCCTTGAGAAACCGAGTTGGGGCGAGGTCTTTTCGGATACGGTCAATACGGGTATCTATGTGCTCGATCCGACCGTCCTTGAGTATGTCGAGCGCGGCAAGCTCACCGATTGGTCGAAGGATGTCTTCCCCTACATGCTTGAAGAGGGCCACCGCATCCAGGGTTTTGTGGCCCAGGGCTACTGGACGGATGTGGGCACGATTGAAGAGTATATGCGCGCCTGTAGTGACTACTTGCAGGGGCGGGTCAATCTGCCGCGTTTGGGCCACCATATCGGCGGAGATATTTGGGTTAATGGTGATGCTGAGATTGCGCCTGATGCCCAACTGCACGGGCCGATTTACCTTGGCCATGGGGCGAAGATCAAGGGTGGGGTGATTGTTCACGGCCCTTCGGTTATCCGCGACTATACGATCATTGATACGCGAGCCAATATTGATCGCTCGGTAATCTGGCGCAACTCCTACATTGGCGAACGGGCCGAGTTGCGCGGGGCGATTGTGCTGCGCCAGTCCAATATTCGCCAGCGCGCCATGCTCTTTGAGGGGGTCGTGATCGGCGACGGCGTTCAGGTCGGAGCCGGGGCGGTGATCCAGCCCAATGTGAAGATCTGGCCGAGCAAAGAGGTTGATGAGGGGGCCACGGTTACCAGTAGTATCATTTGGGGCAGCCAGGGCCGTCGTGTCCTCTTTGGACGCTACGGGGTGAAGGGGATGGTCAATATTGAGATTACTCCCGAGCTTTGTGCTAAACTAGGCGCAGCCTTTGGCGCTACGCTGCCGCGTGGCGCGATGGTTACGATCAACCGCGATGCTCACTATACGCCGCGCATGCTCAAGCGTGCCATTGTGGCGGGGCTGCCCTCGGCGGGCATTAATGTGAGCGATTTGCAGAATGTACCCATTCCGGTGGCACGCTACTACACGCGGGCCACGGCTGCGGCTGGAGGCATTCATGTGCGCCTCTCGCCCTACGATAATCGGGTGGTGGAGGTCAAATTCTTTGACGAACAGGGGCTCGACATCTCGACGCAGGTGGAACGTAAGGTGGAGAATACCTTCTTCCGCGAAGATTTTCGCCGCGCTTACCTAGAAGAGATTGGGCGCATCTTTTATGGGCACAATGTCGAAAAGACCTACACCGAGGCTTTTTTGCGCGCCCTGCGGCCTGATGCGTTCGACCTGATTCGGCGTAACTTTCACCTCGTGATTGACTATGCCAACACCAGTACCAGCGCGATTCTCTCGCCGGTGCTGCGGCGCTACCGGGTTGATGCGGTTGAACTGAATGTGAATCCTGATGAAGAGATGGCCTTTCAGACGCCGATACAATTTGAAGAGGCGGTGCAGCGCCTGACCCAGATCACGCCGGTGGTGGGGGCTAATCTGGGGGTGCGGCTGGATAGCAGTGGGGAACGCATCTACCTTGTGGATGATCGCGGGGTACGGCTGCATCCGCTGCGAGCCATGGCGGCGCTGACAGCCTTGGCCATGCGCGCCCACGGCGGCGGCACCGTCGCGGTGCCGGTTACTGCGCCGCGTGCCTTCGAGCAGATTGCCGAACAGTATGGGGGGCGGATCATTCGTACCCGCGCCACCCTGAGTGCGCTCATGCAGATTGCAGCCCAACAACGCGACCTGCTGATGCTCGGTGATGGTGGGGGAGCCTATATCTTCCCGGCCTTCTGCCCGGTGGCCGATGGCATGTTTACCACCGTCAAGCTCATGGAGTTGCTCACTGTCAACGAGATGAGCCTAAGTGCAACCCTGGCAGAGTTGCCCACCTACTACCTCGCCCAGAGCCGTGTGCCCTGCCGTTGGGAAGCCAAAGGCAAGGTGATGCGCATCCTGAACGAGCAGTACGCCGAACGGCGCGTTGATCAGGTAGATGGGATTAAAATAGACCTGGGCAACGAGTGGGTGCTGATCCTGCCCGACCCTGATAGCCCCTTCTTCCATGTCTTCGCCGAAGGCTACAACGAAGAACAGGCCCGCATCCTCGTGGAGAAGTATAGCGGCCTGGTGATTAGCCTTCAATAAGGCCCGTAACGGACGCTACCAGGATGGCCTGGTGCGCCCTGGGAATATACAGATACAAAGGAGTAGTGACATGTCTCAAGAAACCCCTAAGCCCCCGCGTCAGCAGACTAACCCGCTTATCGGCACTATCGAGTCCGCTGCTGTTGGTGTCGGTCGCTTTGGCTATGGTCTGCTCTCGCTCGGCCTGGGGCTGCTGCCGTTGCCGCAACAGACACGCACGCAGGTAGATAAAGCGGTGCGCGAATTGAGCTACGGCGTTGTTACCCTCCCCCGTGATTTTGCGGACATCGCTGCGGCTGAGGTTGATCGCTGGGATAGCGAGGCAACTACTGCCCCGCAAGCCCATGCAGGTGCCGCGCCAGCGGCCCCCAAGCCCGCTGCGGAGGCCAAGCCTGCGCCGCCGCCCCCGGCGCCCAAGCCCGCCACGCCGCCCCCGGCGCCCAAGCCCGCTGCGGAGGCCAAGCCGGCGCCGCCGCCCCCGGCCCCCAAGCCCGCCGCTGAGGCCAAGCCCACGCCCCCACCTCCGGCTCCGCAGCCCGCTACGCCGCCCCCGGCGCCCAAGCCCGCTGCGGAGGCCAAGCCTACGCCCCCGCCGCCAGCCCCCAAGCCTGCTGCTGAGGCCAAGCCCGCTACGCCGCCCCCGGCGCCCAAGCCCGCTGCGGAGGCCAAGCCTGCTACGCCGCCCCCGGCGCCCAAGCCCGCTGCTGAGACCAAGCCCGCAGCAGCAACGCCAGAGCCAGCCAATATCACCATTGGTCATCTGGAGTACAGCCCCTCGGGACGCCACCGCGACAGCGAGTATGTCCTGATGCGCAACAGTGGGAACGCCCCCGTAGACATGACCGGCTGGACACTCAGTGATGGCACATCACGCAATACCTTCACCTTCCCTCCGCGCTTTACCCTCGCCGCTGGTGCAGAAGTGAAGCTCTGGACCCGTTCGGGTAACGCCAATGCAGGCAACCTCTACTGGGCCAACCGTAGCGCAATCTGGAGCAACTCCGGTGACACCGCAACTCTACGTGATGCTCAGGGTAACGTGATAGCGCGCTACACCTACCAGGGCAAGCCCAAGGGGCGGAGGTAGTTACTGCGGCTAAAGCTTTTGTTAGCGCGAAAAAGTTCTGGGCCGCGACGTTGGCTCGGTGGCTGAGCCTGTCGAAGCCAGCCTGTCGAAGCCAGCGCGACGTTGGCTTCGACAGGCTCAGCCACCGAGCCAACGCGACGCATCCCACGAGCCCAAGGCTTCTTCGCACTAACAAGCTTTTTCGCGCTAAGGGATGGTTTCAGAAACGGCCTTTCAGCTTTACATTCGTAGTGCCGACGTTAGTCGGCATCCAGGGGTTGTCAGCGACCTCAGCCGACTAAAGTCGGCACTACCTAATGGCGCAAACGGTAAAGTGGCCTGAAACCATCCCTAACACCTATTTTCTCGTTTCTATTTTCTCGTTTCTGTATCCTTATGAGCCAACGCAACCTAATCGGAACAACGCTGGGCCGCTTTGAGATTGGGCGTGAATTGGGGCGCGGTGGGATGGCGGTGGTCTATGAGGCACGCCAGACCGACCTCGACCGCACGGTAGCGCTCAAGGTGCTTTCGCCGGCTCTGACCCACGATGCGAGCTATGTGGCGCGCTTTCAGCAGGAGGCGCGGAGTGTGGCCAAGCTTGAGCATCCCCACATTATGCCAATCTATGAGATTGGTGAGGCTGAGGGGGTACACTACATCGCAATGAAGTATATCGCTGGGCGCACGGTGAAGGAACTGATCCAAAGCCGAGGGGTGCTGACGCTCCCCCACGCGGCCCGGATTCTGATCCAGGTTGCTGCGGCCCTTGATCATGCCCATCGCCAAGGGGTGATCCACCGCGATATTAAGCCCTCCAACATGATGATCACCGATGATGGGTGGCTCTACCTGACCGACTTTGGTTTGGCGCGGGGCACTGGGGCTGATGCGCGTAGTGGCCTAACGCTGGCTGGAACGGTGATGGGTACACCGGAATATATGTCGCCCGAACAGGCCCAGGGCTCAAGTAGTGTTGGCCCCTCGACTGACATTTATGCGCTGGGGGTGGTGCTCTATGAGTTGATTACGGGCACATTTCCCTTCACGGGCGATACACCGATGGCGATGTTGTCGGCGCGGCTGATGGAGCAACCGATACCGCTACGTGCGGTGCGTAGTGATATGACGCCCGATGTGGAAGATGTGGTGATGCGGGCCTTGGCGCGCAACCCTGATGCGCGCTACCCTAATGCGATGGCTTTGGTTGAGGCGCTGCGCAGCGCCGCTGGCATCGGTACCGACGAGCTTCCGCGTGGTGCAACCCCAGCAACTGGCTCGGCGATGGTTGACGCGACGATCAAGATACCTGCGCCGACGCCGCCTCCCACGCCCCCCTATGTGCGCCCGAGTCCGCCCCCGCCAGCAGCAGCCCCACAACAAGCAGTGCGGCCAGCACCCTATCCACAGCCGCCAACTCCACCACCTGCCCCGCCCCCCACCACCCGACCCCGCAACCTGGCGGTGATCGTAGGGGTGCTTGGCGTCATCTGTTTGGGCTTGATCGGCATCATTGCGGCATTCTTCTTCTGGCCCGCTGAAGTGGCACCGCCGCAAACTGCGCTGGTGAACGGTGCCGACCCACGCATGCTTGAGGTGTTGAAGAGCGCTGATCAACTGCTCGGCGATCCTAATGATGGGCTCAGTGCGGCCTATCGCAGCTACCAGAATCTTGCGGCTGAATTTGATGATCACCCGCAGATTCTTGAACGCTGGGCGATGGCGGCAGCCGCTCGCGGCGATTGGGCGACGACCCAAGGCTTGAGCGAACGGATCAGCACGATGGCCGAGAGTAGTGATGAACAGGCAGCCCTTGGCTATGCGCTGCTTGCGACCGCTTTCACCAACCAGGGCAACCTGACGCACGCCGAAGAAGAGGCGGAGCAAGCCCTTGCCTATGGCGAAAACCTAGCCCTCACCTATGCGGTCTGGGCCCGGCTGCGTTCGGAACGGGCCCTCATGTTGGGCGATACGGAGATACTGGAGCAGGCCTTGGTGCGCCTCGATCAAGCAGTGGATCTGTTGGGCAATGAACACCCGTTACAGCGTGCGCTCACCCATAGTGCCCTTGCGGCAACCTTCGCCAATGCGTATCGCATCGGTAGCGATGTGAGCTACTTTGAGCAGAGTGCCGAACAGTATGAAGCGGCGATGGATCTTCTGCCTAGTGCGGGCTTCTTCCAGCTTGAACTGGCCCAACTCTATGTTGATGCCAGTGAGCCCGACGAGGCCCGTGCGCTCTATGAGGATGCGCGGCGCCGTGATGCTGAGGTGAGCCATCATGCGCTTGTGGGGCTTGGGTGGCTGGCCTTTTCTGCGGGTGAGGATGACCGTGCAGCAGACTATTTTGCCCAGGCGATTGCGGCCAACCCTGCTTGGTACGAGGGCTATTTTGGCCAAGCGCGTTTACATGTTGTACATAACAACATTGATGCGGCGATTGAACACCTGAACGCAGCACTCGAACGCAACCCCTACTCCAGTTTGGTCTATGCTTGGCGCGGCGAAGCCTACTTCTGGAAGGGTTTCGACAGCGAAGGGGCGCAAGCCAACCAGTATTTTGAACGCTCAGTGGAAGATTTCACCCAAGCCCTTGAGCATGACCCCCTGAACAGCTTTGCCGCCGCAGGCTTAGGTTGGTCGCTACAATCCCTCGAACGCTACGAGGCATCGGTGGCAGCCTTCGATCAGGCATTGGCGCTGGCCTCATGGCGCGACGACGCCCACAGCGGACGCGGCTGGAGCCTCTACAACCTGGGGCGCTACCAAGAGGCCGAAGCAGCCTTCCGTGAGGCTCTTGCGCTCTACGATGGCGAGGCGCAATACCAGATCAATTTGGGCCTCACCCTTGAGCAACTTGGGCGCCGCGATGAGGCGCGGAGTGCCTACGCAGCCGCGCTTGAGCTTGATGCCAACAATGCGGAAGCTCAGGAGTTGTTGGCTGCGCTCGGGGAGTAGAGTTATTTACACCCCCAACGCATCCGCCTCGGCCACAAGCCGCAGCATGGTTGCCTCATCGTTGGGGGCATGGGCCATGCGCGCCAAGAGATCGGCGGCCTGGCGGGCGAGGGCCGGGCGGGTTTCGGCAAGCGCGGCAACGAGGGCGCCGTCGTCCAGATCGGGGCTGAGTCCGTGGGCGCGGGCGAGGCGGCGGCGCATATGGGTGCGGTAGTGTTCGAGGGCATAGCCGCGTTTGCCCCCGCGCCGCAGCAAGCCCGCCATGCTACTCAGATACTCTGCGCTACTGCGGCGATCCGCTTCGGCCCGCAGCGGCACCGCACGGCCAAAGCGACGACTGGTGAGTAGCAGGTAGAGCATGGCGACGATGCTGGCATAGAGGACGGCCCAGCCCCAGGTGGTAGTGAAGAGGAGGGCGCGGAGGTTGGCCTCGTTCTGCCCCACAAAACCGTGGTGTACTTCATCGAAGAGAATCACGCCACCCGCAGGAATGCGGCGCAACAGGTTCAACACAAGCGCCCCGTTGTTGGCATTACGTAAACCTTGGTTGGTGAAGGGTTCTACCGTGGCGCTGGCATAGACATAGCCCTCTCCATGCTGCATGCCGATGATGGTCGGGGCGCGGTTGCTGCCGACAAGTGGCGCGATGCGCCCCGGCTCTTCACTGGTAATGATGGCCCGATGGGGAACGCTGAGGCGCTCGATGGGCGGATCGCCCAAAGCCGGTTGCAGCACCAACCCCTGCACAAAGGGCTGATCCTCTGGTAGCGGTGCAACCCCTAAGCCAAAGGCTTCCAATAGCGGCGTCGCGCCCGCATTGGCCCGCGACTCCGCGATCAGGACGGTGCCCCCCGCCGCGACCCAATCGCGCACCAAGGCGGCATGCTCGGCACTGTAGCGCGCCCGTGGGGCCAAGACTACCAGCAGATCAACGCTGGGGTTGAGGGCAAATTCACGGTAGGCCAAGCGATCCACACGATAGCCAAGTTTCTCCCACCAGCGAAAGAGCGCCAACGCCCCGCCCGGACGGCTGGCAAAGCTACTCGCGCCACCGATACTCTCATCATCCTGCTGGGGCGTCAAGCCCACCACGATGGTGAGGAGCAACAGGGTGAGGATGATCACGATGGTATCGCGTCGCTTCATGGTTGCTTCTCCCTCTCCTGCACATGGCGCAGTGCGGCAACTTGCTGCTCTATGGCGGCGTAGCCGTTGGCATCGAGGGGCATGCCGCCGTACCAGACGCGGTCGGTGGTTTCGACCACGGGCGCAAGCCCGTCGCGCAGGGCCGGACGCTCGCGCAGGCGTTGTAGATGTTCGCGGTTGGTCTGGTGCGGATTGTAGTTGAGCGTGCCCCGTTCATCCAGCCAGAGCAGGGCCGCTAAGGTGAGCATGCGCGTGGCGCTGCGGAAGTCGCCCTTGCGCGCAAAGGTGGTCGCTTGGGCATGGGCATCGGCGGTATCGCGGGCGGCCAACTCAGCCGGGCTGGTGAGGGTCTTTTCGGCACGGGTGGCCCGCCTTAAGCCTTGCAGCCAGGGTAGCAGCACGGCGAGGGCAAGCGCAATAGCGATGCCGGTGAGCAACCATGAAGCGAGGGTGCCGGGCGTGCCGCCCGCTGCATCGGCAACAGGTTGGACCACAGGTTCAATCTGCCGGAAGAACCACTCGAAGAAATTCTGGATCTGCTGCATGATCCAACTTGGCTCTTGGGAACGTTCGCTGAAGGGCGGGCTAGCTATGATCTGCTCACGTTCAGCCTGAGCAGCAGCAGGATTGGGCGGAACGCCTACGGCCAGCGCATCGAGCAAAGCGCCCAGCCGCAGCGCAATGAAGGCCAGATCGGGCTCGTTGGCCGCCATTTCCAAAGCCAACCAGTTGTTATCCACCGGCACCGTGGCCCCATCGGGCATCAGGATGCGCCTAGCGTCAATCAGGCTGCGGGCACTGCTCTCAAGATCCAGGCGGTCGCCACGCAGCGCCGCCGCCCGCGCCGCCCGCAACTGCTGATCATACTCGCCTAAGGTGAGTGTCTGCCCTTGGGCTGCAACTGGGCTAATACCAAATCCGATAGCCGATAGCCGATAGCTGAAAGCCGGACATGGCGTCTCAATGCGCTTGAATGTCATGAGGCATGCGGCCTGTTCAAGGGTAATTGGTATAATACCAAATCCGATAGCCGATAGCCGATAGCTGAAAGCCGGACATGGCGTCTCAATGCGCTTGAATGTCATGAGGCATGCGGCCTGTTCAAGGGTAATTGGTATAAGCCAAAGGCACAGCCCGCAGAGCAAACGTAGGAACAGGGCTCTCCAGTGCAACCTAACCTCCTAACGCTCAAGCTTATAGGGCACACTAATCACCGTTTTGCCCTTGCGGAACATGAGGGCGGTACGCAGCAGAATGCCGGTCTGGTTGTGCAACAGATGTTGCCACCAGCGCGAAGGAATAAATTCGGGCAACACAATCAGCATATGGTCATCGCGGTAGCGCCCTTCGATCTCGTCAACATACTTGAGCAATGGTGTAATCAGTGAGCGATAGGGGGAATCGAGAATCACGAGTGGCACATCGCAGCCCCATTCATGCCAACGGGCCCGCACGCGCTCGCCCTGCTCTGGGTCTAAGTTGACGTAGACAGCGGTAACATTATCGGGGGAGAGCGACTTGGCCAATTCGAGGGCGGGCAGGGTACCTTTATGGATACCGCTGACGAGCACAATGGCGGTGATGCGGCGCACCGGGCGCGGACGGGCGGCGGTGGTGAGCGAAAGCTGCTCGGCGACACGCAGATAGTGGCCCTGGATGGTCTTGAAGCCGAGAACCATCAGCGGAATCAGCACCATCACTGCCCACGCACCATGGACAAACTTGGTGGTAGCGAGTACCAGTACAACGGTCGCAGTAAGCAGCGCCCCGATGCCACTAATCAGCAGCCCCCGCTGCCAGCCTTCGGGCTGAAGGCGCAGGTAGCGACGCACCATGCCCGTCTGCGAGAGCGTGAAGGAGGTAAAGACGCCAATAGCGTAGAGCGGCAGCAAGATAATCGCATTGGCTTGAAAGATTACCACCAAGAGCGCCGAACTGATACCCAAGACAAGGATGCCATTCGAGAAGACCAGCCGGTCGCCCCGCGACGCAAACTGGCGTGGCAAAAAGCGATCACGCGAGAGGAACGAAGCGAGGCGGGGAAAATCGGCGTAGGCGGTATTGGCCGCAATGATCAGGATCAGCGCCGTTGCCACCTGCACAAAGGTATAGGCCGGGCCAACCCCAAAGACCGTGCGCGCCACTTGGGAGATGATCGTCTCTTGGGTATTAGGATTGGGCATTGCTTCATGCAGATAGGCCAGATAGGTAATCCCCAAGAACATCGTCACCAGCAGAATCACCATCGCGGTCATGGTGGTAGCCGCATTCTTGGCTTCGGGCGGCCTAAAGGCTTGCACGCCATCGCTAATGGCTTCAATCCCAGTCAGGGCAATGCAGCCTGCCGCAAAGGCGCGCAGCAGCAGCCAGAGGCCCAAGACCTGCTCTGGGGGCAGATCGGGCGGAATAGCATGCACAACCGGATCGGCTCCCACAATGGAGTCATGGATCAGGGCGTAGCCAATCAACCCCATAATGCCGATAATAAAGGCATAGGTAGGAACCGCAAAAAGGATGCCACTCTCCTTGGTACCCCGCAGGTTAATCAGGGTTACCACGGCAATAAAGAGCAACGCCAGCGGCACCGTAGCGCCACGTATCTCCGGGTAGCCCCAACTACTCATGAGCGACGTAATCGCCGCAACGCCCGCCGAGATACTCACCGCCACCGTAAGCACATAGTCAATCATCAGCGCCCCGGCGGCCACCAGGCCTGGCATCTCACCCAGATTCTCACGCGAGACAATATAAGCCCCGCCGCCCTGCGGATAGGCGCGGATGGTCTGGCGATACGAGAGCCCCACCATAACCAGCAGGAATGCCACCGCAAAGCCAATTGGCAACGAAAAACCGAGTGCCAGGGCACCACCCAAAATCAGCACCGTCAGGATCGCTTCGGTAGCATACGAAACCGACGAGAGCGCATCAGCCGAAAAGACCGCCAACGCGGTTCTGCGCCCCAACCGCTCTTGTTGCTGCCGTTCGGTAGCCAGCGGTTTACCAATTAATAAACGTTTTAGCGACGACGCCATGAAAAGCCTTATACCATCGGCGGGGGTTTGGGGGAGGCTTCGCCTCCCCCAAAAAAACTCTTTGTTAGCGCGAAGAAGCCTTGGGTTCGCAGCCACCGCGACGCTGGCTCGGTGGTTGAGCCTGCCGAAACCAGCCTGTCGAAGCCAAGCGGCGCGGCCCAGAACTTCTTCGCGCTAACAACTCTTGTTGTTCCGTGTTTGGTGGCTTCGCCGCCAATACGGAACAACAAACGGGGTTTGGGGCGTAGCCCCAAGCACCAGCCCTCGCAGGTCTGCTAGACCTGTGAGAGGCTGTCTGAAAAGCTCGTGGGTATACGTTGGAGTGCCGGCTTTAGCCGGCTGAAGCCGGCACTCCAACGCCAGTTCATAGACTTTTCAGAGAGCCTCTGAGGGCTCATCCTTACCATAGCCAAGCCGATAGGCGCGTGACTTGGTGATCTTATAGACCCGATGCTCCCGCGAGAGCGGGACGCGCAGGCTACGCACGAGGCCATACAAAGGCATCACGAACTGCTGCAAGCCAATGGCGGTCTTTTGCCAACTTCTCCATTTGATTAGACCGGAGAGCACTTGCCGTAGCCCTTGGTTCAACACCCATTCAATCAGCAATACGAGGCCGCCCAGATCACCATAGCGCAGATACTTGCCTGCGGTTGCCCCGGTTCCAATCCCATAGTTCCGAAAAGCACGCCAAACGGCGGGCCAATTACGCCACTGATTATGGTAGACCAAGGCATCGGGGGTGTAGACAATCTGGCCCCCCTCGGCCAAAATGCGGTAGCCAATGTCACGATCAGCCCCAGAGCGCAGCACCGCCCCTGGCCCCAGCGCCTCATCGAAACCACCGAGGCGTTGCCAGGCATCGCGGCGCAAGCTCATGTTGGCCCCGTGGCCAAAACCTAGATTGAAGCGATTATCACGATAGACCGCTCGCTCGGTGCTCATTTTGACCGCCAAGCGCAAGCCGGGGGTAACATCGTCGGAGGCGGACTGTTCTGTCGTTTCATCGAGAATACGCCCAAAAGCGCCCCATGTCTGCTGATCCGCCAAGCTTGAGGCGAGCGCTGCCGCCCAGCCGGGATCAACACGACAATCATCATCGGTGAAGAGCAGATAGGGTGCTTGACCCAAACTGGCACCAATGTTATGGGCGGTACTCCACCCTTTGACCTCAATGCGGACATAGTTGATGCGTGGGTCGGCTTGGGCAAGCCGTTGCACTACCTCCGCTGTGGCGTCATTATCACTCTGGTCCATAATCCAGACCCTCAGATCAACCCCGGTAGAGTTACGCAGACTCTCTACAATCGGTGTAATCAATTGGGCACGGTTACAGGTGGCAACCATCACGTCTACTGCGAAGTCAGGCTGTGTCTGCATGGGTATTACTCGATTTCTTGGATAGGTGAGGAACGAAAGCAGTGCAGGTTTTTGTCTTCCCCCCCATTATACATAGACTACCATGTACTGGCTAAACCTGACGCCAGCCAGCCTCGTACCATAGTTTGCACATGGGATGCAACAACTACCCTTTTTCGGGTTTTTACGCTAATATAGTGCGTATCTGACCAAGCAGTTCAGCGTGGGATGAGTTGGGTGCTAGTAGCTCAGAAGCTGTCTGAAAAGCTAGTGGGCACGCGTTGGAGTGCCGGCTTTAGCCGGCTGAAGCCGGCACTCCAACGCCAGTTCATAGATTTTTCAGACAGCCTCTCATAGCACACCAGTTCTCCAACGCTACGACAAGAGTTCTAGGGGGGTGCAATGGCGCGCAAAGTTGAGTTTGTGCTCGTGCTGGGCTTGCAACGCTACAGCCAGGGGCTGTTTAACCAGGCAGAAGCGGAGGTCCGCAAGGATGTGCCCGGTTTTCGCCTCCATATCTTCGAGGATCGTGATCTGCAACAGCGCCCGGCTGAGGTAGAAGCAGCCTTGGGCCGCGCTGCATGTGTGATCATTTCGCTCATTTCGCTGGCCGAGAGTGCCGAGTGGTTGGTGCCTGCGGTTGAACGCACGACCCCGCCCGTCGTCTTTGCCTTCGAGAGTCTGCCGGAGGTGATGCGCCTGACGAAGGTTGGTGGCTATGCCATGGGCGGCAAGGGTGGCGGGGGCGGTATGCCCAAGCCGGTGCAGAATGTGGCGAAGTTGCTCGTCGGTAACCGTGAAGAAGATGCGCTTTATGGGTATGTCAAGCTGCAAAAGATTACCAGTAAGTTGATCAACTTTCTGCCTGGTAAGCGGCTGAACGATTTCCGCAACTGGGTCAATGTGAGTACCTACTGGAGTACGCGCAATGTGGCCAATACGGCTGCGATGTTTAAGCTGATTATGCGCGAGTATTGCGGCATGCCTAAGTTGCAGGTGCCGCCGCCAGTGGTGGTGCCCGATATGGGCTTTGCCCACCCTGAAGCGCCTAAGTATTTTGCCAAGCCCGATGAGTATGTGCGCTGGGAGAAGGATTATCGGAAACAGCGGGCCAAAGCGACCAAACGGGGCATGCCTAAGCCGCCTGAACCACTCGGTACTGTGGCGCTGCTTTCGTTCCGTAGCCATATCTTGGGCGGCACGAGTTACCATAATGATGTTGTCCACGCCCTAGAAGCGGCCAATCTGCGTGTGCTGCCCATCTTTGTGCAGGGCATCGAGAGCCATGTGGTGGTGCGTGAGTGGCTCGGTAAGCTCGGTGTGGATGCGGTGGTCAATACGATGGGCTTTCCGCTCGTCGGTGGCCCCGCTGGCTCTAGTAAGGCTGGCTTGACCGTTGCGGTTGCGCGTGAACTGCTCTCGAAGCTCGATGTGCCCTATGTGGTTGCTTCGCCTCTCTTTGTGCAAGATGAGGAGAATTGGCGCGAGCATGGGGTGGGGCCGCTGCAGGCGACGATGATCTATTCGCTGCCTGAGATGGATGGCGCGATTGCGCCCGTGGTGTTGGGGGGCATGCGCGGCAGTGAGATCCATACCGTGCCCGACCGCCTCGCGCGCCTTGGCAAGCAACTCTATGGCTATACCAAGCTGCGCAAGACCGCCAACCGCGACAAGAAGGTTGCGCTGGTGGTCTATAACTACCCGCCCAACCAGGGCAATACGGCCACTGCGGCGCTGCTCGATGTGCCCGCCAGTCTGATTGCGCTGCTCGACCAGCTCAAAGCGGCGGGCTACACGGTAGGCGAGTATCCACGCGATCCCGCGACGCTTACGCGCTGCCTTGAGGGTTCGCTGCGCGCCGATTTGAATGATGTGCCGCCAAACCATCCGCCGATCAATCTGCCCACGGTTGATCAGCATGCCTTCAATACTTGGGTATGCCCCGACGATCAGGAGCGCGTTGGCTCCCGTTGGGGGGCCTTCCCCGGTGATATTGCCCCCGCCGGGCGCGACCGTGTGCGCTTGGGCGGCATGCGGATCGGCAATGTCTATATTGGTGTCCAGCCGATCATTGGTATGCCGGGCGACCCCATGCGCCTGCTCTTTGACCGCGAGAATACGCCCCACCACCAGTATATCCTCTTCTACAAGTATCTGAGCGAGGAGTTTGGGGCCGATGCGGTGATCCATATGGGCATGCACGGCACCGCTGAGTGGATGCCTGGGGTGCAGTTGGGCATGACCGGCAACTGTTGGTCCGATGTGCTGCTTGGTGACCGCCCGCAGTTCTATGTCTACCCGATTAACAACCCTGCCGAGGCGAATATTGCCAAGCGGCGCGGCTATGCGACGATCATTGGCCACGCCATTCCGCCCTATGGCCGCGCTGGTCTCTACAAGGAGTTGCAAGGGCTGAAGGATCTGCTGGAGGAGTATCGCGGCGTTGGTGGCCCCGGACGTGAGGATCGCGCCGCCGATAGCGATGTGGAGACGGCGATTCTGCAGAAGATTGACCTGCTCAACCTTGAGGTGGAGTTGGCCCGCCGTCCCGATGAGCCCTTTGGCGACTTTGTGGGCCGCGCCTATGCCTACATGCGTGAGTTGGAGGGCACGCTGATCACGGGCACGCTGCATATCTTGGGGAGTGCGCCTGAAGCGGATGAGCAGCTCACCCTGATTGTTGAGGCGCTCAAGGTGCCGCGTGATGGCAATCAGGGCTTGGGCGATCTGGCGCTCAATGCACTGCGGCAGCGCCCCGATCTGAGTAGTCTCATGCAGCCCTTCGATAGCTATGGTGCCCTGCTCCACGCGGCGCGGCGTGGCGACCAAGCGGCCCTGCAGGTGCGCGATCAGCTTGAGGCGGCCTGTAATGACTGGGTGCGCCGGGCTATCTTGGGCAGCGAGAAGCCCGATGCGGCGTGGCGCGCTACCTTCAATGTCTCTGAGGTGGTGCCCTGGGCGATGGCGCTCAATCCGCTGGCCGAACACGGGCGCGGCATGTTGGCGGCGCTCAAGGATAATACCCAGGAGTTGGACTACCTGCTGCATGGCTTGGAGGGCAAGTATATCCCTGCCGCCCCCGGTGGCGACCTGATCCGCGATGGTTTGGCCGTGCTGCCGACGGGGCGCAATATCCATAGCCTTGACCCCTTCCGCGTACCCTCGGATAGCGCCTACCAGCGTGGGGTACGGATTGCCGAGGCGCTGATCCAGGCCCACATAGCCGAACACGACGGCGAGTTCCCCGAGACCATCGCCCAGGTGCTCTGGGGCTTGGACGCGATCAAGACCAAGGGTGAGTCGATTGGTGTCATCCTGGGGCTGATCGGCGCCCGCCCGCTCAAGGATGGCCAGGGGAAGATTGGACGCTACGAGTTGATTCCCTTGGAAGAGTTGGGGCGTCCCCGTGTAGACGTGCTCATGACCGCCTCGGGCATCTTCCGCGATACCTTTGCGGGCACGATTGACCTGCTTGATCGCCTGGTGCGCGAGGCGGCTGCTGCCGATGAGCCGGAGGATCAGAACTTCATCCGTAAGCATGTCAACGCCATGCTGGCTGAGGGCAAAGAGTGGGAGCAGGCGACGGCGCGGGTCTTCACCCAGGCCGAGGGTACCTATGGCACCGATGTGGACGAGGCGATTGACGGCGGAGCTTGGGAGGAGCGCCAAGACCTAGAGGAGCTCTTCATCAAGCGCAACGCCTTTGCCTTTGGCGGCGAGAAGGCGGGCCAGGCCCAGCCCGAAGTGCTACGCTCGTTGCTCAAGACGGTAGGCCGGGTGGCGCAGGAGATTGACAGCGTTGAGTACGGCCTAACCGACATGCAGCACTACTACGGCTACTCCGGAGCGCTCAAGGCTGCCGCCGAACGGGCCACCGGCAAGAGCGTAGCCCTCAACTATGTCGAGAGCTTTACGGCTGAGACCAAAGTGCAGAGTCTCGACCAGGTGCTGCGCGTAGAGTATCGCACCAAGCTGCTCAACCCCAAGTGGTACGAAGGCATGCTCAAACACGGCCACAACGGGGCCGCCGAGATTGCCAACCGCTTTACCTACATGCTCGGCTGGAGCGCGACCACCGAAGCGGTAGACAAGTGGGTCTACGACGAAGCGGCCAACACCTTCGTCCTCGACGATGCCATGCGCCAGCGCCTCGAAGCGGCCAACCCGGAGGCAACGCGCAACGCCGTAGGCCGTCTGCTCGAGGCCAACAGCCGAGGCATCTGGCAGACCGACGACGAGACACTCGATAAGCTACGCGAACTCTATGCCGACCTGGAAGATCGGCTGGAGGGCGTGAGCTAGAGGTTTTGAAGAGGTACCGAGGATTGAACCACAGATGCACCGAGGACACAGAGGTTGGAATGGAGCGTGCCCCAAAAAACCTCTCTGTGTTCTCGGTGTCTCTGTGGTGCATAATACCAATTACCCTTGAACATGCCGCATGATCAAGAACGCTAAAGCCCATTGGAATGCCATGTTCGGCAATCTGCAATCTGCAATCTACAATCGTAAATGGTATAACTCTGCATCTCTTCAAAAACTCTCACTGTACCTCACACCCCCACAAGCTCCTCAATCGGCACCGGGGTAAAGACCAGCACAAAGACGATGATCCCCAGGATGGCGAGGGCACGCCAGCGCCGATCAAGCGGCGTGATTTCGTTGAGCAGCGGGCTGCGTGATTGGCCTAACAAGGCGATAATGATCGCCCAGAGGAACCAGCCGCTCCAGATGAAGCCCATGGCAAGTAGGCCCACCGCCACCGCCATGCTCATGAATTGGGCCGCCTTGGGGCCAAAGAGGGCATAGAAGATATGCCCGCCGTCGAGTTGCCCGGCGGGCAAGAGGTTGAGGCCGGTGACGAGCAGCCCGGCCCAGCCCGCCAGAGCCACGGGGTGCAGGTAGACATCTTCATTGCCGTCGGGCAGAAAGCGCCCAAAGACGAGCAATTTGAGGGCCGCATAGAGGATAGAGTTGCCCTCGGTGAAGAAGACCGTATCGGGAAGGGCCGCCTGCATCTCGACGACGTTGTGAACCGGCGAGAGTGCGAGGCCGATGATCAGCACCGGAATAGCAACGACAAGCCCAGCGAGCGGGCCAGCAATCGCAATTGCCAAGAGCGCACGACGGTTGGGCACCGGCTCTTTGATCGAAATGAACGCGCCCATGGTACCCAGAAGAAAGAGCGGCATAGGAATGAAAAAGGGGTAACTGACCGCGACCCCTTCGCGCCGGGCGACAATATAATGGCCCAGTTCGTGGGCCAAGAGAATGCCCAGGATCGCTGCGCTAAAGGCGATCCCCTTGCCGATATTCCACCCGGCGGTGCCTGTTTCCACATCGAAATGGGCGCTGCCCACGAGGATCGTTGAAGCCACGGTGAGGAAGAAGAGCAACAATGCCAACCAGAGCCGCGAGGGTGGCGGGGGCGCGAGGGCAGGCAACACCACCAGTGCGGCGCGGTCGCCCTCCTCTTGGAGCAGCCCCAGCAGGCCCATAGCCTGCAAACGCGGACTCACCTGGTCGTAGGCCGCCTGGGCTTCCAACCTGAGCCGCCCGACAAAACGGGGCGCTTCCAGTTCGCCACGGCGCACCGTCTCAATCGCATCAATCAGCATCACCTCCGCCACAACGGTGCGGAGCATCTCGGCTACCGGGTGGTCGGAGTAGGGATCGTGAATCATAGTACCTCATTGCTTCGTCTCATCTGCACATCATACCACGCCGACACCGATGCACCCTAAGGACTAATCCAACGCTTGTGCCTTTGTTGTTCCATGACATGTTATACTTGCATCCAATAGTCCTTCAGATAAAGCATCGTAAACGGGAGGGGTTCGGGGAGGGCTTC
>NZ_NQWI01000229.1 GCF_002532535.1 Candidatus Viridilinea mediisalina | reverse complement strand
TTGTTAGCGCGAAAAAGCCTTGGGTTGGCAGGTGACCTAGCGGTGGCTTCGACAAGCTCAGCCACCGCGCCGCTGGCTCGGTGGTTGAGCCTGCCGAAACCAGCCTGTCGAAGCCAAGCGGCGCGGCCCAGGACTTTTTCGCGCTAACAACTCTTTCTGTTCCGTTTTGGCGGCTTCGCCGCCAAAACGGAACAAAAAACCGGGTTTGGGGCGATAGCCCCAAAGCGGGTGGTAGGGCGGCAGCCCTACACGCAATGCGCATGGCGCAGCACCCCACAGCTAGGCTAAACATTAACGGAGGAAGCATGTCCACACTCATCGAAGAGATTATCGGACGCGAAGTACTCGATTCTCGTGGAAATCCAACGGTGGAGGTAGATGTTCGTTTAGAGAGCGGCGACATTGGGCGGGCGATTGTGCCCAGTGGTGCTTCAACCGGAGCCCACGAGGCGCTGGAGTTGCGCGATGGCGATAAGGCGCGGTATGGGGGCAAGGGTGTGCTCAAGGCGGTGCGGGCGGTGAACGAAGACATCGCCGAGGCGCTGGTAGGCTTCGATGCCGCCGATCAGGTGGGACTCGACCGCGAACTGCTCGCGTTGGATGGCACGGCGAACAAGAGTAAATTGGGTGCCAACGCCATTCTGGGCGTCTCGCTGGCCGCGAGCAAAGCCGCCGCCAACGCCTTTGGCCTCCCGCTCTACCGCTACTTGGGCGGCGCTCACGCCCATGTCCTCCCCGTCCCGATGCTCAACATCATGAATGGCGGGCAACACGCCTCCAACTCAACCGACTTCCAGGAATTCATGGTCATGCCGGTAGGGGCCGAGAGCTTCAGCGAAGCAATCCGTTGGGGCTCCGAGATCTACCAGATGCTCAAGAAGGTGCTGCATGACCGTGACCTCAGCACGACCGTGGGCGATGAGGGCGGCTTTGCGCCCAGCCTGCCCAACAATGAGGCACCGCTCCAGTTGATCATGGAGGCAATCGAGAAGGCCGGCTACCGCCCCGGCGAGCAGGTGATGTTAGCGATGGATCCAGCCTGCACCGAGATCTATGCTGATGGCTACTACCATCTCAAGCGTGACAGCAAGGTCCTCACCACTGCCGAGATGGTTGACTACTGGGCCGATATTGCCGCCCGCTACCCGCTGATCTCGCTTGAAGACGCGCTGCACGAGGATGACTGGGAGGGCTGGAAGTTGCTGCACGCCAAGATTGGCGCTAAGGTGCAGTTGGTAGGCGACGACTTCTTGGTCACCAATGTCACACGCCTACAGCGGGCCATTGACGAACATGCATGCAACTCGATCCTGATCAAGCTCAACCAGATCGGCAGCCTGACTGAGACCCTAGCAGCGATCAATTTAGCCCAGCGCAACGCCATGACCGCCGTCGTCTCGCACCGCTCCGGCGAGAGCGAAGATGTCACCATTGCCGACCTAGTGGTAGCGACCAACGCGGGCCAGATCAAGACGGGCGCACCGGCGCGTACCGACCGCATCGCCAAATACAACCAGTTGCTCCGCATTGAGCAGGAGCTAGGCGCAGGCGCGAAGTATGCGGGCGCCCAAGCCTTCCAGGTGAAGCGGTAGGAATGAACCCGTTTTCTGTTCGTTTTGTTGCTGTTTGGCGGCTTCGCCGCCAAACAGCAACAAAAAAACAGATTTGGGGCGTAGCCCCAACACCCCCCGCCGAAGGCGGGTTGACAACCTACCCGAAGCCGTGTATAGTAGAACATATGAGTATCTACGACACACAACCACACCCCATGGCGCTTGCGAGCGACGACGATCCTTGGCGTTACGGTTGGCGCTATGTGCGGCGGCCCGATGCACCCGATGACGAGGCGTTGGAGCGTGTGCCGTTAACCCTCGAAGATGTCTTGCACCCCGAAGTGGGAGACTTCATCGTGCATAGCGACCGCCACGAAACCGACCGCATGTATTTGACACAGGTGTTACGCGCCCGCCTCGAACCGACTGACCAAGCGATTGTGCTCAGCGATGTGCGCGTTGCGTGGGATCATGCGGCATTACGCGCCCACGGCCCGGATGTAATGGTGATTCCAGGGCTGACCACTCGCCAAAATTGGAGTACCTTTGATGTCGCAGAGGAGGGCCATCGTCCGGCGTTGATCATTGAGATCACTTCGCCAGAGACGCGCAACAACGATC
The DNA here is from genome assembly GCF_002532535.1 of Candidatus Viridilinea mediisalina. Lineage (GTDB taxonomy): Bacteria > Chloroflexota > Chloroflexia > Chloroflexales > Chloroflexaceae > Viridilinea > Viridilinea mediisalina. The sequence goes on along the minus strand of NZ_NQWI01000229.1, from coordinate 775 downwards.
TTACGCTCAAAGTGGCACACTACGCGCTGGTAGGCGTACCCCACTATGTCATTGTGGACGATAGCGGGCGAGGGCGCAAACGATCACGTCAACTCCGGCTACTTGGCTACACCCTCGTGGGTGAGCGCTACGTTGAGCAGCCATGCGCTGCCAACGGACGGCTTTGGCTGCCAGTGGCCCAACTCTGGCTCGGTGTCCGCGACGACCATGTTGTCTGCTTTGATGAACACGGCAACGAGATCGGCGACTACATCGCAGTGGTGCAAGCGGCTGAAGCGGCACTTGCCCGCGCTGATGAGTCTGAGGCTCGGGCTGTGACGGCGGAAAGCCGGGCAGCGACGGCGGAAAGCCGGGCTGTGACGGCGGAAAGCCGGGCAGCTATGGCTGAAGCACAGGTTGCCTATGAAGCCCGCGCCCGCGCCGAGGCTGAAGCTCAGGCCCAAGCCCAGGCCCAAGCCCGCGCCGAGGCTGAAGCTCAGGCCCAAGCCCAGGCCCAAGCCCGTGCCGAGGCCGAAGCGCAACTCCAAGCCTTGCAAGCCGAACTGCGCCGCTTGCGTGGCGAGGCAACTTCAGAGCAGTGATGCGTAAGGGAAGCAGAAACTTCTACGTATCCCAGCAGCCTGTCATGCTGAGCGCAGCGAAGCATCTCTCTGTTACCCACAGCAGACTCTTCGCTTCGCTCCTGAGAAACAAACGGTGCGGTGGCGCGGTGGCGCGGTGGCGCGGTGGCGCGGTGGCGCGGTGGCGCGGTGGCGCGGTGGCGCGGTGGCGCGGT
>NZ_NQWI01000228.1 GCF_002532535.1 Candidatus Viridilinea mediisalina | reverse complement strand
CGCGTTGGAGTGCCGGCTTTAGCCGGCTGAAGCCGGCACTCCAACGCCAGTTGATAGACTTTTCAGACAGCCTCTAACAATAATCTTATGGATTCTTCATGTCTAAATTCTCTTCGAGCGACCAGGCCGCAATGCCCCACCTGCCCAAGCCAGTCATTGGGCTGGCGCTGTTAGCCCTCGTTGCCAGCCTTGCCATCGCGGTGCCTGGCGATCCCGAATGGTGGAAAGTGATCATCCTGGGCATTGTTCAGGGCATCACCGAATGGCTGCCCATCTCATCCACTGGCCACCTGCTCATCACCTCGCGCCTGCTCAACTACCAAGGCAGCATCGGCGGAACCTTTGAAATCTTCATCCAATTTGGCACCCTGCTCTCGGTGATCGCCTTCTACTTCAGCGACCTCTGGGGCCAAGCCCGTACCCTGTTGAGCAAAGAGGACAACGCCCACAAACGGGCCGTACTCTGGCTCTGGGTGGGCGTACTGATTGCCATGGTTCCGGCGGGAGTCGTCGGGCTACTTGGGCGTGACTTCATCAAGTCGGTACTCTACGAAACGCCAGCGGTGATCGCCTCAGCGCTGATTGTAGGCGGGATCATCTTTTTGATCATTGAACGCATGCCGTCCCGCAGTGCGAACACAACCTCACTCGATCAGATCAGCCCCAAGCAGGCACTCGGCATCGGCATCGCCCAAGTCTTTGCGCTCATCCCCGGCATGTCGCGCTCGGGCTCAACCATCGTCGGCGGGCTCTTAGCCGGGCTCGACCGGCGCACCGCCACCGCCTTCTCCTTCTACCTCGCAATGCCCGTCCTTGGCGGCGCCACCCTGGTTGATCTACTCGCCAGCCTCGACGAGATTCAACCCGACGATTGGGGCCGTCTCGCCTTGGGTGCCGTCGTCGCCATGATTGTCGGCTACCTCACGATTGGCTGGCTACTGCAATACATCGCCCGTAACAGCTTTGTCGCCTTCGGTTTCTACCGCATCACTGTGGGGCTCTTGATTCTGGGCCTCGTTGCCCTGGGGGTGTTGTAAGGGAAGCAGAAATTGTTACATATCCCAGCAGCTTGTAATGCTGAATCGTAGTGCCGACGTTAGTCGGCTGAGAAGCTATCTGAAAAGCCGGGGGGCTCACGCTGGAGTGCCGGCGTTAGCCGACTGTTGTTAGCGCGAAAAATTCCTGGGCCACGCCGCTTGGCTTCGACAGGCTCAGCCAGCGGCACGGCCACGCCGCTTGGCTTCGACAGGCTCAGCCAGCGGCACGGTGGCTGCGAACCCAAGGCTTCTTCGCGCTAACAAAGAGTTCTGGTTTGTCTTGCGAGGATGCGATGGCCTCGCGTCCTCGCGTCCTCGCGTCCTCGCGTCCTCTATTCCCCACAAAACTCCCGCAGCGCCTGCGCGACTTCAAGGGGGCGCTCTTCGGGCAGCATGTGGCCTGCTTCAGCAATGATCTGGAGGCGGGCGTTGGGGATAGCTTGAGCGAGTCGCTGGGCATCGCTGAGCGGCCAGATGGCGTCGGCTTCACCCCAGAGGATCAGGGTGGGCCGGGAGATCTGCGCGGGCAGCGCGGCGTAGGTGGCCGGGCTCGGGGTGGCGAGGAAGGCGGCGAGGGCGGCGTGGGCCCCTGGCAGGCGCGTCGGCGCGAGGTAACGTTCGAGCCGCTCTGGGGTTACGAGGGCCGGATTGGCAAAGCAGCGCCGCAGGCTGGCCGCACGCGCCTTGGGGTTGTAGAAACGTGCGGCCAGCAGCCGGGGTAAGAAGGGCAGCATCGGGATGGGCGGCCCGTTGCGGCGGTAGAAATTGGCATCAAGCAGCGCCAAGCGCGCAATGCGCGGCTGCTGATCGGCGATGGCCGCATAGGCAGCAACCACCCCACCCATCGAATGGCCCGCCAGCGTAACATCGTGCAGATCAAGCGCCTCCAGCAGCGCCACCACGCGCCGCCCGTGGCCCGCCAGACTCACATCGGCCTGCGTCGTCTTATCCGAAAGCCCAAAGCCAACCAGATCGAGGGCATAGACCGCATGATCTGAAGCCAGCTCTGCTGCCACCTCAGCCCAGGCATGAGCAGCCCCCGCAAAACCATGGAGCAGCACCAGCGGCCTACCACTGCCCCGCAGTTCATAGTGCAGTTGCAGACCTTCAATGCTGATGAAGTGGGAATGGGTATTCATAGGTATACTCACTGTTTTTTGCGGCGTCGCGGTGGCTTCGACAGGCTCAGCCAGCGTCGCACTTGGTTCCCGCATACACCCTCAGCGCCGATACCCAAAGCGTAGCACGGCGGCAAAATGGCCAAGCCATGCCCCTAAAAAACTACCCGAAATCGTGTAGAAACCAGCAAAGACAACCCCAAGGGTCGTGAAGAGCAGAAAGCCTGCCAGACGCCCGCGCCAACCGGCAGCCCAGACGGTATGAACCGTCAGATAGTAGCAGCCATAGGCCAAGGCCGAGAGGGGCAGGGCCCACCAGCCGATCAGGCTTGCAACATGGTGAAAGAGATAGCCACGAAAATAGAGTTCGGTGGCAAAGGTATGGAAGAGCGCAAGGGCGAGGGGCGTAAAGCCAGAGGGTTCAAAGCCGCCCTTGTTTTTGGCACCCATCAAGCCACCCACAAGCAGAATAGGTAGCAGCCAGAGCGAGAATTGCCAACCTAAGCTGGCAAGGGGCATCCCGCCAACCATGCTGATACCCAGCAGCGCCAGCAGCGCCAGCAGCAGGCGGCGCACATAGAGCCAACGGCTCTGTGCAGCATGAGCACTCTCGGCTGGCCCCCAGCCGCGCCCAATGGCAGCCCACCACGAGATGATCCAGAGCAGCAGGTAGCCAACACCAGCAATGAGGAGTTGAGTAGTAAGTGACACGCGGCTAGTAGTGTATCCTTCCTTAGACATGGTTTCAGAAACGGCCTTTCAGCTTTACAGTTGGAGTGCCGACTTTAGTCGGCATCCC
>NZ_NQWI01000227.1 GCF_002532535.1 Candidatus Viridilinea mediisalina | reverse complement strand
CTGCGTCGCGCTCTGGGTCTGGTTGGTGCCACCCCGCTGCACCATACGCCCCTGGCGGTGCAGGCGCGCCATATTGCCCTCTCGGCGACGATTCTGCTCTATGAGCATGGTGACCCCGCGCTGCTCCCCGTTGCACCGTGGGAGGCGCTGTTGGCCCACGCGGAGTTGCACGCGGCTCTTGTGGAGCATCTGGCGGCGGCGGCGGCAGGGAGATCTTCCCACCACCTGCTGCCCGCTCCGCCCGCCTGGGCCACAACGCTCGTCCGCGATCACGCGGCCCTCGCCGCCGGCTGGCCCGCTCTGCTGCGCCTGCTCCAGCAGGCCCTCGAACAGACCCTCTGGCTCGGTGATCTACGCCTGATGCTGGGCCAACTTGGCACTGCTGCCCTCGCCCGTGGCGTGCGTCCACTGCTGCTGCTGGAGGATGTCACCGCGTTTCGGCTGCTGGGTGATCGCCTGCTCGACTATCTCCTCGATCTGAGGAGTGGCCATGTTGATGCGGTGTTGGGTGCGACCACCGGCTTTGAACAGACGCGCTTGGCCCATGCGAGCTTGGCCGGTGATCTCACCCATGTCCACCAGCGGCTCTGCGCTCGTCTGCTGCTCACCGATGAGCAGGGGCGCACCTACGGCCTTGATGAAGATCTGGTGGCGTTGGCCCACGGCTACCTCCAAGCGCTGCGTACGCTCCACGGGGGATTGCCGCAATTGAGCGCCTACGATGCCAGTTTTGGGCCGGGCCTCTATCCCTTCACGCCGACCCTGCTCCAGCGCGCCTTTTTGGCCCTGCACGAAGAGGGCAACCCGCGTCAGACGCCGCGCCTCTTTCTCGAACACGTTCTTGCCGCCGCGCTGCTCGCCGCCGAACCGCCGCCGCTCGTCTTTGACCGTTCGCCCTACCTGCGTCCGCCCCCCGCCCTCTTCCGCAGCGCTGCCGTTGCCGATGCCAACCTCCGCGCTCTGTTGCGCTGGTATGGCACCGTCGGCGACGACGCGGTAACGCTCGATCCCCGCATTGCGACGGCGCTTGGCGTAGCCGTGCCTGCCGAGTTGTTGCACGGCAATGAGATTCGCGTTCCGCGTGGCTATGTGGCCCCTGTCGTTGCCAGCGCAGCGCCAAGCGCCCCCAATTGGCAGCAGGAGTTGCACGAACTCCAGGCGTGGCTCGAACATGGCCAACCCTACCCCAGCCGCGAGACGCTTAAACGGGGCGTCGAGCGGCTCATCTTCACCCTGGGCGACCCGCGTTCGCTCGCCAGCCCCGCCGCGCTCGCGCTCAGCCGCGCCGAACTGGTCTACGCCCGTGGCGACGAACGGCTGCCCATCGCCCTCGCGCCCTCCAGCGGCGACCAGCCAGTGACGCGTGCCAGCCCCAAGGTCTTGGTGCGCGGCCTGCCGCAAGAGCGCCCCATCCTCGAAGAGTTGGTCTATTTGGCGCTAAGCGGCGGCGAACTGACCCAAGTCTGCCACAACCTCGCCATAACGCTCGCTTGGGCGCAGCAGCAGATTGACACCTACCAAGCCGATCTACAGCGCCTCTTGCGCGAACAACTGGGTGGGCTGAGCCTCGCCAATCTTATCCTCGGCGCGTGGCACATGCTCGCCGCGCTCCGCAACGACCCGCCCGACGGCCCGCCCAATCTGCAACCAGCAGCGCAACCCCTGCCCTCTCCTTGGTCAAGCAGCGACCATGCAGCCTGCGCCACGGCGGGCCAGGCGCTCATGCAGCAGCATGAGGTGTGGCGACGGCTCTTCATCGGCATGTTTACGCTCCGCGACACCCTGCTCGACCATGAGCGGCTCGCTGCGGCGCACCAGCACTTCGCCGCCGACGCGGTCGTAGCGCAGATCGCCGCACTCCCGCTGGCCAAACTACGCACCCTACCCTTCCGCGTCAAACCGAGCGGCGAACGGCTCTACACACTGCTCGTCCCACTGCAACGCTACGCCAGCGCCCTTTGCCAAGCCGACACAGCCGCCTACCTGCAACACGACCGCAGCGACCTCGATGCCCGTCTAGGCCATCTTGCAGCCCAACAGCCCCTCGATCAGCACGAACTCCAACAGCAACTCAGCGCCCTGCGCTGGCACTGCGGCAACGTCGGCATCGTCTGGCGGCACGGCTGGGACGAAGCGTTCACCACCCTCAGCAACCTCTCCGCCACAACCCTCACCGCATTGCAACAAGCCACCAGCATCGTGCAGCAACAAGCCAGCGCCAGCGAACCAAGCGACATCTGGGCCTACCAGCGCTTGCGTCATGCGCTGCAACCCATCCTCAACCACCCCTACTGGCCCGCCCTCGCCACCATCGAGCAGATCAGCGACGAATTACTCCGCAGCGCACGACAGCGCTACCGCGGCCACGGCAAACACCTCAGCGCCACCCCCGCCTACCGCGCCCTATTGCAGCGCATCCGGGCCGTTACGATTACCATAAACGGGTGACCCCATAAGAATCGAATACCGCATGAGAATTCATAACAGGAAATTATCTCTCTTAAGCATTCACGAATCCTGTTCGTCTTCCAATGCCGCAAGGACAGCAGTTATTTGTTGATGCAAAATCGGTATTTTCACACGATACATACTCAACCTCTTGAAGAATACGTGGCCCAATATACGGACTCAGCGCATCAGTCGTAATCAGATCAACCTGACACCCCAGAAGTTCCTCAAGGAAAAATGCTAATTGAATAAAGTTATCGAATGTCTTCTGAGGCGGATCGAATTCTACAAGAATATCAACATCACTATCCACATGCGCATCATCACGGACAAATGACCCAAAAAGACCATACTTCGTAACCCCATACTGCTGAATACGTGCTGCATGTGCAGATAGGAGCGTGAGAATCTCTTGTTTTGAGCTTACTGGCATACGTCTAACTCCTACGCACCACCTTCGCATAGACATCCTGCAAGCGCAAGGTATAATCTACCGAAACCAGATGAATCTCGGCTTGTT
>NZ_NQWI01000226.1 GCF_002532535.1 Candidatus Viridilinea mediisalina | reverse complement strand
GCCCATTGGGACGCCATGTTCGGCAATCTACAATCTACAATCTACAATCTACAATCTACAATCTACAATCTACAATCGTATTATGCCGAATCCTGTGGCAAATAGAATGCAAAAATACTCCCCACCCCAGGCGTCGAAGCAACCCCCGTCCAGCCTCCATGACGACTGATCAACTCCTGAGTAATCGCTAGACCCAAGCCGGTTCCTGGTACGCGGGATTGGTTCTCGACGCGGTAGAAGCGGGTGAAGAGGTGCGGCAGATGCTCGGCGCTAATCCCTAGTCCGCTGTCTACCACCCGTACTCCCGCGTAATGGCTCGATCCCGCTTCGCCTAACCCCGGCCACGCCTCGCTATCAACGCTCGCCGTTTCCAACATACGACATTCGCAACGGATCGTGCCTCCTTCTGAGGTATATTTGATCGCATTACTAATCAGATTACGCATGCACTGTCGCAACTGGCCCTGATCGCCCTGGACAATCACGTCTTCGCTGATGGCCAATTCACAATGCAGTTGTTTACGTTTCGCCAAAGGCTGAAGCCGCTCAAGTTCGCCCTGCAGCAACCGCCCCAGATCGAGCGCTTCGCTCTGGATGGGCAACTGGCCGCTATCCATGCGACTCAATTCCAGCACATCACCAATCAGATCATCAAGCAGCGCGGTTTGGAAGCGCACCTCACGGATCAAGTGTTTGCGCCGCTCATCGTTGAGCCGGTCGTAGAGTGTGTCGAGGTTACCGCTATGCAAGGCAATGATCGAAAGCGGCGTGCGTAGCTCGTGCGAAACATTAGAGATAAAGTGGGCCTTCATGCGCTCGGCGGCGCGCACAAGGGTAATGTCGCGCTGAATACTCACCATGCCCGCGAGTTCACCCGTATGGTGCAGATCAAAGAGGGGGGCAACCGTAAGCTCCATATCATAGCCAGTGCCATCTTTACGCAGCCCACGCAGATCGCCACGCCACACCTGTCCAGCGGCGATGTGCTCGTGAATCAAATGATCAAGCTCAAATTCTGCCCCCTCCCCATGCCCCTGGATCATCGTCCATGAGCGCCCCAACAACTCATCATGGCTATGTCCGGTCAGCGCAATCGCAGCAGGATTAGCATAGCTAATAATCCCATCGGCATCGGTCACCAGCACCGCCTCGCCGAGGGCTTCGAGGATCGCTTGGGTACGATCGCGTTCAACCTGGAGCTCATAGGTGCGCGTAGCCACAATCGTCTCAAGGCTATTCACATGGTACTGGAGTTGCTGATTGAGCAGGACGGTCTCGATGGCCTGGCCCAAGGCCCCAGCAAGGCTCTGCACCAACGCAAGTTCAGGCGGCGCAAACTCACGCCCCGCGTCGTCATAGAGCGCAATCAAGCCCTGCGGCTTGCCTTTAATCAAGATAGGCATGCTCAACGAAGGGGTCAGATTATAGGTCATCATGTGGGGATGCATGCGAGGATGCAAAACTTGTGCGCTAAAGCGGTGGTTCAGCGCGTTGACCATGTATTTTGGTTCGATATGAGCCTGGGCCGCCTTGAGATCAATGCCATCCACCAGGACGCGGCATGCCTCGGTGAGGGCCGGTTCAATCTGGCTGGCTTGGCGCAACGGCACTGCGGTCGAGACGATGAATTCATTGAGCAACGAGAGATCACGGTTGCGGCGCAGAATTTCCTCTTCGGCCCGTTGGCGCTGGGTACGCTCTTCGAGCAAGCGGCGGTAGCGATTGAGGCGCAAGATCGAAGCGACCCGCGCCCGTAGTTCGAGGAAGTCCACCGGCTTGGTAATGAAATCATCAGCCCCGGCATGGAGACTCTGCAGGCGCGCCTCGGCATCATGCAGCGCCGTAATCATGATCACCGGCACCTCGGCCAGGCGAGGCTCGGTTCGCAATTGGCGGCACACATCCATGCCATGGATATCGGGCAGCAGCACATCGAGCAGAATGAGATCGGGCAACTGCGCCTTGGCCAAATCTAACGCCCGCGTCCCCGTATCCGCCGTCAGTACACGATAGCCCTGCTCTTGCAAAACGACCACCATCAACTGTTGAATCACCGGGTCATCATCAACAATCAGCACACTCCCGCTCGGCACCATGCTAATCCTCCGGTATAACCAAGCGGTAGCCAACGCTCCGCACATTCTCGATACAACCCATCTCACCAACGGCATAGCCCAAACGGCGGCGCAGGGTACGAATCATAGGCCGCAAGAGCGCACTCGCCTCAGCCTCATCGGTGGCGATCCCGTGGCTCACTTGGACAATCGCGGTTGGCGCGATCACCTCGCCAGGATGACGCGCCAGGAGTTCCAAGACGCGAAACTCACGGGCGGAAAGTTCCACTTCGCGGCCAGTCAACCAGACGCGGTGCTGGGCTGTGGCAATGCGTAAGGGGCCAACCTCAAGCGCATCCGCTCCAGGCTGTGGTAGCGCTTCCGCACTAGGCGTAGCGGCAACCTCCTTGCTCGCTTGCTCTTCCGACCAGAGCAGCGCCAGATCACGGGCGCGGCGCAAACGCCCCTCAACCGCCGCCAGCAGATCTTCAGGCTTCACCGGCTTTGTCAGATAGTCGTCAACACCAAGCATCTTGCCATAGCGCACATCACTCGCCAGCGCTCGGGCCGTAAGGAAAACAAACGGAATACGTAAGAGTTGCGGATCGGCGCGTACCTGCTCATAGAGCTGATAGCCATTTAATTCCGGCATCGCAATATCGGCCAAAATTAGATCAACCGCCGTCGAACGCAACTGCTCAAGCGCACCATAGCCATCCTCAGCCACGAGAACCTGATAGCCTGCAGCTTCTAGGGTCAATTGCAGGCCACTGAGTAACTCAGGCTGATCGTCAACCACAAGGATGGTAGCCACCTCGTAAACTCCTCCACTATAGAAATTATCTGAACAGCATGGTACCTGTTGGAGTGCCGGCTTTAGCCGGCTGAGGTCTTTGGAAGCGATGGGAAGCCGACTAAAGTCGGCACTACGATGCATGTGAACCATGTACTACTCAGC
>NZ_NQWI01000225.1 GCF_002532535.1 Candidatus Viridilinea mediisalina | reverse complement strand
GGTTAGCGGATTATTTACTGGAAGACCATAAGTCGGCACTACCTACGGCGCAAACAGGAACGTTCCTACGAACCTTCGCTCGGGGTGGCCAAGCAACAGGGCAATCAACAACATCCGCTTCCCTTAGTATTCTTAATGATGCGGCATGTTCAAGGATAATTGGTATGAGTTGATGTTTGACTGATCTTGTTTTTGCGGTATGCTAGGAGGAATTTGTTGAATGGCACTATCAACAATACTGCTCCCTGCTCCCCTGTTCCTCTGTTCCCCTGTTCCCCTGTTCTCCTGTTCCTCTGTTCCCCTGTTCCCCTGTTCCCCTGTTCTCCTGTTCCTCTGTTCCCCTGTTCCCCTGTTCTCCTGTTCCTCTGTTCCTCTGTTCCTCTGTTCCCCTGTTCCTCTGTTCTCCCCCCTCCACCATGCTCGCTTGGCTACACCAAACGCTCAACGACCTGCCGACACTTCCGGTAGCGGCTTGGCTCAGCCCGGCGGAGCAGGCGCACCTTGCGACGCTCCATATCCCCAAGCGGCGCAACGACTGGCTCTTGGGCCGCTGGACGGCCAAGCGGCTCACCCAGCGCGTCTTGGCTGAAGAGGGGTACCCCCTGGATCTCGCTGCGATTGTCATTACCCCTGCTGCCGATGGTGCGCCTGAAGTGTGGTTGCCACCGGCGTTCCCCCTACCTGCCCCTAGCCTCAGTATTAGCCACAGCTATGGGCGTGCGCTCTGCGCCATTGAGCCTACGGGAAGCCCCATTGGTGCAGATATTGAACAGATCACTAGCCACCATCCGAGCCTGGTGACAAGCTATTTCACCCCAGAGGAACAAGCGGTGATTGCAGCAACCCCTAGCCCCCTGCACGATACGATGGTTACTGCGATCTGGAGTGCTAAAGAGGCGCTGCTCAAGGCTTTGCGCGTCGGCCTTACAGTTGCCACTCAGCAGGTCTGTTGCCTGCCCCAACCCCACGACTTCCAGCAAGCCCAACATGGTTGGGTGCCGCTCCGTTGTAGCGCCACGACGCTCACCACGAGCCCCAACCAGGTTTGGTGGTATGTCAATAAAGGGAGTATACTAACCCTAGCTCACGTTGGTACTGCGGGGCTAGTGCCCCAGGGGCATGAAAGGTTAGGCCAGCAGCCCTCAGACTCTGTCTGAAAAGCCAGGGGGCACACGCTGGAGTGCCGGCTTTAGCCGGCTAAAGCCGGCACTCCAACACGAACGAAAAGCAAGTTCTTCAACGCTGAACAGTTACCCACCGAAGGAGATTCTATGTCTATGGAAGACTTCGTTCGCAAATTGCGCGAACGCAAAGCCATTGCCGCAGGCAGCGCCAAGGATCGGGAGACGCAACACAAGAAGGGGCGGCTCACCGCCCGTGAACGCATCAACATCCTCTTTGATCCCGATAGCTTCAACGAGATTGATACGCTCGTGATGCCGCGCTACGAGAGCTATATGGGAGGGAAGGGTTCGCGCTATGGCGATGGGGTTGTCTCGGGCTTTGGCCTCGTCAACGGGCGTCAGGTCTTTGCTGCGGCTCAAGATGCCAGTGTGATGGGCGGCTCGCTGGGCGAGATGCACGCCAACAAGATTATCAAAGCCATGCGTATGGCCTTGAGCTATGGCTGCCCCTTTGTTGCCCTAAATGATTCGGGCGGTGCCCGCATCCAAGAGGGGGTGGATAGCCTGGGGGGCTATGCCCGTATCTTCGATGCCAACTGCGAAGCTTCGGGCGTCATCCCGCAACTCTCGGTCATTCTGGGCCCCTGCGCTGGCGGTGCGGTCTATTCACCTGGCCTTACCGATTTTATCTTCATGACCGAAAATAGCTATATGTTCATCACCGGGCCTGAGGTGGTGCGTTCGGTTATGCAAGAGAATGTGAGCCAAGAGGAGCTAGGCGGCGGGCGCATCCACGCCACCGAGAGTGGTGTGGCCCACTTTCTCTCGCTTGATGACCGCGAATGTCTGCTGAAGGTGCGCGATCTGCTCGGCTACCTGCCTTCCAACAACATGAGCGATCCGCCCTATGTGCCCCCGCGTGACGATCCTGAACGGCGCTGCCCCGAATTGGAGGAGATCGTGCCGGTGGATCCGGGTAAACCCTACGATGTGCGCCAGGTCATCGCCAGCATAGTAGACGACGGACGCTTCCTGGAGGTTCATGAACTCTGGGCCCAAAACATGGTCGTCGGCTTCGCCCGGCTCGATGGCTATGTCGTTGGCATGGTCGCCAACCAACCGATGCACCTCGCTGGCACGATTGACATCAAAGCAAGCATCAAAGCAACTCACTTTATTCGTATTTGTGATACCTACAATATTCCGATCATCACCTTCCAAGACGTACCGGGCTTTTTACCGGGCACCAACCAGGAGTATGGCGGCATCATCCGTGAGGGCGCCCGCCTGATCTATGCCTATTCCGAGGCGACCGTGCCCAAACTGATGCTCATTCTGCGCAAGAGCTACGGGGGTGCCTACTGCGTGATGAGTAGCAAAGGGCTGCGTGGCGACCTGCTCTACGCGTGGCCCAACGCGGAACTGGCCGTCATGGGCGCTGCGGGCGCGGTCAATATTCTCTTCCGCAACGAGGTCAAGGCCGCTGCCGATCCCAAGGCGCGCAGCCAAGAGCTTGTAGACGAATACCAAGAGAAATTCAACAACCCCTATGTCGCCGCCGCCCGGGGTCTGATTGATGACGTGATTGAACCGCGTGATAGTCGGCGCATCCTCGTGCGCTCACTGCACGTCACCCTCTCCAAGCGCGAGCGCCATGTACCCAAGAAGCATGGCATCTCGCCGATGTAGGCATGTGGAGGTAAGGGATGGTTAGTGGAGGCTTTACCGTTTGCGAGGACGCGAGGACGCGAGGACGCGAAGCCTTCGCCATCTTCGCCTCACGCATCCTCGCAACATTGTAAAGCGGTCTTCCGCTTTCTGAAATCATCCCTAAGAAGCTGTCTGAAAAGGGTCTCAGTGTCGTTCCACACGATGTGGTACACGCTGGAGTGCCGGCTTTAGCCGGCTAA
>NZ_NQWI01000037.1 GCF_002532535.1 Candidatus Viridilinea mediisalina | reverse complement strand
ATTGCAGATTGCAGATTGCAGATTGCAGATTGCAGATTGCAGATTGCAGATTGCAGATTGCAGATTGCAGATTGCAGTTTGCAGATTGCAGTTTGATGCATTCAAGGCTTTCTGAAGCCTCAGCCCTATTTCCTATTTCCTATTTCCTATTTCCTATTTCCTATTTCCTATTTCCTGCTTCCTGTATCCTTCCCTTACTCAGGCTCGTCTAAGCTGATCCGCTGGTTGGCGATCTCATTGGACTCTACATAACGTCCAGGCATTAAGAGACTACTCCAGCCGCCGGCATCGCGGAGAGCGAAGGGGTCGCTCTTGGCGCGGGCGGCGCGGGTGGCCCAGGTATGGCGGAGATCGTGGGGGGCGAGATCGTTGATACCGATACGTTCGCCCAGGATGGCGACCCGCTCGCGGATGGCGCGTACCGACATGCCCTTCCAGAGTTCGCCGTTCTTGCGCGAGCCACGGAGCAGTTGCCCACTTGGGAGCGCATCGGAGGCCATGTAGGCTTGGGCTGCTGCGAGGGTATCGGGCGGGAGCTTGTGGGTTTGGGTGGCGTCCACCTTCTCGCGATAGAAGGTAAGGGTGCCACGGGTGCTGTCGAGGCTCTCGACTTGGAGGGCGGCCAGTTCACCAACCCGTAGACCCAGATCGGCCAGCAGGCAGAGCATGAGCGCATCGCGGCGGCCTTGGGGCGTCTCGGGTTGCTGCTTCAGGGTGGCAACCTGGGCCGCTGAGAGAACACGGGGCTGGGCCTTTTTAGCCCCAATGCGCGTAGGTGTTTTATCGCGGCGGCGTTGGGTATCTACCGCACGGGCTTGGCGGCCACTATAGCCACGCACCGTGCGAATGAGCGCAAAGGCATCATTGGGGATCACCCCGGCGCTATTGGCCAAGCCACAGTAGCGGCGCACCGTCGCAAGGCGCACATTGATCGAGCCGACCGCATAGCCCTCGTGCAATTGCCAACGCACAAATGCGCTAACAAGCCCATGGGTAATATTTGCCCATACGTGCGCCGTATGGGGCAAGCGTGCTCCCAAGGCGGGCACGCTGGCGGCGGGTACCGCCTTGATTTCCCCAAGAAAATAGGCAAAGAGCGCCAGATCAGCCTCTTGGCGACGCAGCGTGTCATCGTCAATACGACTGCGATAATCAGCAAAGACCGCATCAGCGGCGGCGCTATCGGCTGTCGCAGAGGCATGGGGGTCAATAGAAGCGGCTTGTATGATTATGTCAATCTTTTCTTGGCTCATGGGGCATAAGTTCCGATTAGCTCTAGTAATCGGTAGTTATTTTATGCCCTCGCGGGCGGGGTGTCAAGTGTTGTGGGGGAACCATGTTCCCCCACGCCCCCTGGGGCGGGCCTCAAGTGCGGTGAGGGAACCACGCCCCCCTGGGGCGGGCCGCTACGCGCTGTGGGGGAACCACGCCCCCTGGGGCGGGCCGCTACGCGCTGTGGGGGAACCACGCCCCCTGGGGCGGGCCGCTACGCGCTGTGGGGGAACCACGCCCCCTGGGGCGGGCCGCTACGCGCTGTGGGGGAACCACGCCCCCCTGGGGCGGGCCGCTACGCGCTGTGGGGGAACCACGCCCCCTGGGGCGGATTTTGCGGGTGCTACGAAGCCGCCCGCGCAAACAACTCGTTGCGTATTGGCGGCGCAGCCGCCAATACGCAACGAGAGAAAACCTTAACGAGCAATGAGTGGCAAATAGACCGAGAAGGTCGCCTTGGTCGGAACGCCGCGCATGCCCTCAAGTGGCAGCGCTGGGCCAGCACTGATGCTGTAGTAACCCGTCTCGGCCTCTTCATGTAAGTGCATTACGGTTATGTAAAGCTCTTGGCCAGCAGTGACGTTCAGCGGAATGCTGAGGTAGTCATTGCTGGTGGGCTCAGCCTCGAAGAAGTCGAAGATGTCAATGCTACCATCTTCGCTGAAGATGAAGACGACGGGATCCATCCCCAGAGCTAGATCGGAGGTGCGAATGGTGATCTCGCCAGCGCCGCCTTCAGGCACAGTGAGTTTGAAGGTGTCAATGTCACCGGCAAAGTCGATCCGTCCGGCAACAGGACTGTTGTCGAGCGGGAGCGGGGTTGCCAGATCAAGCTCTTCGGCGTGATCGTCCTCCCGCCAGCCCTGTACCGTAATCTGGGTCGCGGCGTGGCGCTGGAAGTTCTCGGTGAGGAGTACCGGTTCGGGCGGATCACTACCACGCTGCAACTGGTAGCTGGCGATGGTAGTCTTGGCCGTGCCATCACGGTTGTCAAAGTCCACCAAGACGTAGTACACCCCATCCATGTCGTAGTCGAAGATGCCGGTGTACTCACCATCATTCGCCACAGCATCGGGGGCATTGCCGTCATCGCGGAGTTCAATGACACGCTCACTGCCATCGGGGGCAATCAGGCGGGCGGTGACGTACAGGTCAGTGACGAGGACTTCACGCTGCAACGAGGCGCGAATGATGATCGGTTCGGGGTAGTTGACCAACGTGCCGTCCACAGCGGTAACCGTGGCGGTGTAGGCAAACTCACCTGCGGCAGCGGTTGCCTCGATGGAGTAGAAGATGAAGAGATCGCGATCAGCCGCAGTTGCCATCAGCTTCCATGCGCCTACCTGCAGGGTTTCACCCTCAAGCATGGCGCTACAGATGGTGAAGACATCGCGTGGGTCATCCCCATCGTTGTCCGCTTCGCACTCCATCTGAACGGCACTACCATTGGGTGCTTCTAGGGCGACCGTGGCATCGCCAAGTGCCCCATCAACAAAGACAAAGAGATCAACGCTGCCCAGCGTGGAGTCAACGATGAAGTTGGTCTCTTTCGTCGTTCCCGCGTCAACCAGCATGACATCTTCAGCCAGATCGAAGATCAGCGCGGGTGTTGTCGTTTGGCGCAGCTCTTGCAGAGCTGCGGTGAGGCTGCTGCGCCCACTGTTGCCCAGCGCGAGGTATTCCCCGTCGGTAGCCAAGGCCAACTGCTGCAACATTGCGGCGGAGGCAGCATCGCTTGGGTAGGCTAAGGCAAAGATAGGTACATTCGCCGTTTGGTAGGCACCAACCTGGGCAAACGAGGGTTCGCCCGTCGTTTCGGCCCCGCCGGTGATCAGGATGACGTAGCGATTGAGGCTCTCTGGCAGATTACCCAAGGCGGTCTGCAGGGCGGCCCCAAGGTCGGCATCGCCACTGGTCTGCGGTGTAATCCCAGCCAGTGCATTCTTCAACGTGGTACGATCCGCATCACTGTTGATGGTAAGCGGCGCATGCACGACGGTGGGCGTAACACCAAGGGTGATCAGACCAATAGTGTCACCAATGTTCGCCGCATCGATCTGCTGGCTCACTGCGTTCTTGATCGTATCAAGTACCTGCGTATTGCTGATGCGTACCGAATGATCAATCACAAACTGACGCACCACCCCGCTGGTTCCCTGGGCCAGAGTCGCCTGTGAACCAGTGGTGTTGAGTACCTGCCCGGCGCTGTTGAGCCAACTGATGGTCAACTCGCTGCGCGCCGCCTGGCGGGCCGTCTCGTTCACCAGCGTAATGCGATGGGTCTCATCCGGGCCGGGCGCAACAGCGGCCAATTCGGGCCAGTGGAGGCGCGTAGGGGTGCGGTTGCGCTGACCATCACGCGGGTCTTGGCTTGGCGGACGGACCAGTGTATCCCAAGAACTCGCACCAAAGATGCGATGCTGGGCAGTGTTGCGCGTATCGTTGCGTGCGGTCGAGAAGTTGCCCCAACGCAGATCGCCGTTAAACCCGAAATCAGGGTTATTGCCTGCGTAGTCGCCACTGTGCATCATCGCGTAGGGCACAGGAGTATCACCCGCACATGGCCAACTAGGGGCATTGGGATCGCATGCCGAACCGCCACGGTACTCATCATAGAGCCCGTAGAAGTAGTGGCCCCACTCGTGGCCGAGTGAGCCAAAGCCGCCCACTTGGGCCCAACCGTCGCTCGTCAGATAGCGCTGGTTGTGGAAGACATCACACATGTTGACGCGTAAGCCCGGACGACCATAGCCACTTACGTGGGCCGAGGGGTGGCAGGTCTCGACCCAGACAATATGTGAATTGTCCTTATTTGCGCCGCCCAGGAAGACCTTTACATTACCAAGTTTGTGCGCTCCGTTGGACATCTCGTAGACCGAATCGGCGAAGTAGCGCAGAATGCGTTCATAGTTTGAGCGCAGTTCATCGTTTACCTCGTTGCGGTAGAGCGAGATGGTGATATCGAAGGTGCGCGAGGTGCGATCGCCCGATTCGCGGCTGACGACATTACTCCAAGCCGATTCACCTGCCGCATTGATCGCTTTCACCCGGTAGCGATAGGTGGTCTTACTGGCCACACCCTCGTCCACGAACGTCGTTGCGCCATTGCTCACCTCGGCAAGCTTGGCCCATGCATCGCCGGTGGCCGGGGCACGCTGGAGTTCAAAGCGCGGCGCACCACCGCCGTTCCATGCCAAGTTAATCTGGCCATTACCACCCAGGGAGGCGCTCAGATTGGTTGGTGCTGCGGGGGGCGCAAGCCCTTCAAGCTGCACATCATCAATCTGCCACAACCAGTCATCGTTGGCGTTGTAGTAGCGGAAGCGCACCAAGACGTTGGATTTACCCGCCGCATGGCGCGAAATGTCGAGGCTCACTGGCCCATTGAAGGTAGCCGTCTTGCGCCAGACATTGGTCCAAGTAGTACCATTATCGCTACTCACATCAACATCAGCCGTTGCGCGTGTATGGATTTGAAAGAAGGTCTTGAAACTGAGGCTTACAGCCTGCGCTTCAGCAAAATTGAGCAGCGGCGTCTGTAGGCTGGTATCCATCGCCACCTGGCCGGCATGGTCGCTATCGGCGATGGCGAAGTTACCCGCGCCTCCCGTGCGATTGTCACGCGATTTAGGATTGTCGAAACGCCATGCCGCGCCCGTCGCCGGAGTCACCGTCCAGTCTGTGGGAGTGGTCGTGGCATCAAAGCTCTCGTTGATTGAGGTGACACCCACACATGCCGGGGTCGTCACTTGGGCCACATTGCTCGGATCGGAGGGATCGCCACTCGCAAGCAGCGCCACAACACGATAGCTGAGGGTTGAACCACATGCAGCCCGTGCATCACGCGCACTAGTGCTATTGGCGGGCAGCGTACTGAGCGTTGCCCAGGTGGTACCATCGGTTGAACGCTCAACACGGAAGCCGGTCTCGTTGGTGCTACTATCAACCCAACTGAGCGCTACCTGACCATTCGTAAGCTGAGCACTCAGATTGGTGGGCGCATTCGGCTTGGGCCGGGTCGCTTCAGCCGTCACTTGGATATTATCGAGCTGCCAGAACCAATCGTAGTTGGCATTGTGGTAGCGGAAGCGCAGCATGACGTTGGCT
Organism: Candidatus Viridilinea mediisalina; assembly: GCF_002532535.1. Lineage (GTDB taxonomy): Bacteria > Chloroflexota > Chloroflexia > Chloroflexales > Chloroflexaceae > Viridilinea > Viridilinea mediisalina. Next base: position 37,662 of record NZ_NQWI01000037.1, on the reverse strand, counting down.
TGACCCAAAAGCGCAGCGGGTAAATTCAGGCCCACCTGCCCATTGGCGCGTTGGGTCTGCTGCCAGAGATTGGTCCAATTGGTGCCACCATCAATACTGTAGTCAATCGCAGCCGCAGATTGGCCATGGGGCTGGAAGAGGTGATTGAAGTTCAACCGCGCACTCGCCGCACCACTCAGGCTAAAGGCGGGGGTACGCAACTCCGTATCCATCGCCACCCGTCCGGCGTGGTCGCTATCGGCAATCGCAAAGCCACCGATCCCACCAGTCAGGTTTGTGCGGTTACCTGGATCATTGAATGTCCAGCCTGGCCCGCTTTCGGGCAGTACCGCCCAACCCTGGGGGAGCGCATTATCATCGAAGGTAGCTAACGGTAACCCAAGATTCACCAGATCAGCCGCTGTCGCTTGACGGGGCAGCATCACGGGGAGTACCGCCGCGAAGGTGATGAAGAGCAAAAGGGCGAGGTGGAGGATAAGACGAAGGGCATGCCTGCGATCTAGCGCCATAGATTTCATAGTCTCCCAACTTTCTGCATCATTGCAACGAGAGTCAACCGTCGCGAATTGAAAATGGTTACTTACTCCTTTCGTAACTAGCTATAATAGTACGTCAGGGGAAATATACCACACTTTGTTACGTATTGGCGGCTGCGCCGCCAATACGTAACAAAAAACGGGGCTTGGGGCTATGCCCCAAAGCGGGTTTCAGGGCGGCAGCCCTAAACGTAATGCGAATGGTCGTAGCCCCAATGTATAATAGGAGTGATCGCATGGCACCCGGTAAAGCCGCCATAAACCAAACCCTCACACACAAAGAAGGAACCTTATGCACCGATTCTTCATCGTCCTGCTGCTCATGTTGCTCGTTGCGGGCTGTGGCAGCACTACCAACCAAGTAACGCCCCCGTTAGCCAATGTGGATGCTCAAGCGCCTGAAGTAGATACGGTGAGTATGCGCCTCCAATGGTTTCCGCAGTGGCAGTTTGCGGGCTATATTGTGGCCTTGCGTAAGGGCTACTATGCCGAGGCTGGCCTTGAGGTAAGCTTGGGTCAGGGCGGGCCCGACCTCGTGCCGCTACCGTTGGTTGCTGCTGGCAACGATACCTTCGGGAGTACTGGGGCCGATACGATCTTCATCGCCCGCGAACAGGGCATTCCGGTGGTTGCGTTGGCCACATGGTTCCAGACCAGCCCAGTGGCCTTTATGGTTCACAGCGATTCAGGGATCAGCAGTGCGCGCGATTTCCCCGGGCGGCGCGTGGCGATGTTCTATGGCGATAACGTGGAGACCGAGTACCTCGCCATGCTCCAGGCCGCCGGGGTGGATCGTTCGGCTATCCAAGAGATTCCCGGCGACTATAGCATCGTTCCGTTTCTCGAGCGACGCATTGATGTCTGGCCGGTCTATGCTGCCGATCAGCCCAATACGGCGCGCATGGCCGGGGCTGAGGTTGACCTGATCTTTTCGCGCGACTATGGGGTACAATTGATGGGCGATGTCCTCTTTACCACCGAAAGCTTCCTGCGCGACAATCCGCGCACGGTGCAAGCCTTTGTGAGCGCAACGCTGCGCGGTTGGGAGGATGCGATTGCCAATCCCGATGAGGCCATTGAATTGATTCTGGCCTACAACCCTGAACTCAACCGCGAACAATTGCTCTTTGAGGCAACTGAGACGATCAAGTTGTTGCGCTATGGTGCCGGTGAAACGTGTGTTGGCTTCAACAACCAGAGCGCATGGGCGGCCCAAGCGCAACTGATGCAAGAACTTGAGTTGCTTGCAGGCCCCCCTGAGCTTGCTGCGGCCATCCAAAGCCAGTTTATCAATGCGGCCCACGCTGAACTTGGCAATGTGTGTCAGGCAGAGAGTTCTTTGAACTAAGGATTCCCTAACGTCAATGAGAAGAGGGATAGAATCTTTCACCACAGAGGCACAGAGGGCACCGAGTCTTTGATCGAGGGTTTACCAACAATAGTGATTGCTATACCATAAACCTCTATGCATACTCCTCGTTTTTGCCACAACTGCGGTGCCGAGTTGCCAAGTGAGCAGGCGCGCTTCTGCATTGAGTGCGGTGTGCCTATTCGTGGTGCGGTTGCGCCCGCAGCGCCTACAGCCCCAGAGCCGACCCATGCGGTGGGAACGCCGACGATCCAGTTGCCCAATGCGCGGGTGGATCAGCAGGTGATTGGTGGTACAGTCAAGCTGCCCGGCTCTGGTGCAGTTCCCCCCGGCCTTTGGGTGATTGATCCGCCGCCTGGCCCCGAGGATGTGGTGGCGATCTACCCGCCCCTGCGCCCGGTGCGCGATGGCTGGAGTGGGCTGGTGGGGCGCGGGTGGCATGCGGCAGGGAGTGAGGCTCGTGGTTCGCAGACAATCTTCCATTTTCATAGCGAGGTGCCATGGTTTCCTGCACCTGGTTGCGGTGCTGGCTTGCGCTTGATCAGCAAGATTAGCGCCAGTTCGCGTGCCTGGGAAGGGCGTGAACGTCGCGGCTTTCGCTTTGGGGTGCAGCGCGATGGCCCGATGCAGATTGTGCATAGTTTCTGGCAGGATGCCACCGGACGTGAAGTCTTTGGCCAACCCTTGCCCCAGATTCAGATCATGGCCCCCCCACGGGTGCCCCGTGTCTCCGACATTGATGAGCAGCCTGCATTGCTCGATGCGCGTGAAGCCAACCTCTGGGTGGGCGAGTCGCAGGCCAAAGGTGCCTACCGCCTCTGGCGTGACCAGTTGGTGCAAGAGCATACGCCGGTTGGCCGGGGGATTACCCTGATTCCGTTGCGCGAATGGCGCAGTGGGCCGCGCTCCTGGTTGGGGCGGCTCGTCGCCACGGTGCAAGCTGAACGCTACCGGGTGCGGGTGCTGCAACCCTTCACATGCAAGCTGGCCGCATGGAAGGGGCAGCTCAAACAGATCCGCCAAGAGGCCCAAGCCCTTGGGCTTGATCTCGATCCCGCCCTCGCCGCAGAATGGTGGCTCGACCGCAATGGCTACGATGGCGTGATCTTCACGGCGGCGCGCAACCGCTATGATGCCGACCAAGTACTGATTGTCTTTCGGCGTGGCCAGTTGGCCCAGATTAAGGATTAAAGGGGCGCGAGGAGGCGAGGAGGCGAGGAGGCGAAGCCCGCGCCGATCGCCACTTCGCCGCTCGCTGCTTCGCCTCTCGCATCTCGCACCATCGGAACACCTCTTATGGATCTCACCGTAGCCATTCTTGCCCGCGATGAACAACGCCACATTGTTGGTTGTCTTGCTAGTGTGCGGGAGGTTAGCCACGAGGTTTTGCTGCTGCTCGATAGCCGTAGCCGCGACAAGACGGGCGAACTGGCCCGCATTGCGGGGGCACGGGTGGTGTGTGAGCCGTGGCGCGGCTTTCCGGCCCAGCGCAACCGTGCCTTGCAGCTTGCCACTACGCCATGGCTGCTCTTCCTCGACGCCGATGAGCGTGTGAGCCCTGCGTTGGCCCAGGAGTTACGCAGTTTGCCTGATGATGATCCGCTGGCGGGCTATTGGATTCCACGCCAGAATCGCTTCTTTGGCCAAACGCTGCGCGGCGGCGGTTGGTATCCCGATCACCAGTTGCGGATCTTGCGCCGCAGTGCCGCCCACTACGACGAGCAGCGCCTGGTGCATGAGTATGCCGCATTGGACGGGCAGGCCGGTTGGTTGCAGGGCCACCTCATTCACCACAACATCGAACGCCTTGATGAACTCTGGGCCAAACAGAGCGCCTACGCCCTCGCCGAAGCACGCACGCTCTATCTGAGTGGTCGTCAGGTGCGCTGGCGCAACTTCCTGGGCGCACCAGTGCGCGAATTCCTTCTTCGTTATGTAAAGCTTGGGGGCTGGCGCGACGGGCCACTGGGGCTCTTGCTCTGTGCAACGCTCGCGTGGCACGAGGTCGTCAAGTTTGCGTTTTTGTCCGCCTTGTGGCGGCGCTGAGAGCAAGGGCCAACTCACTGCGCTGGATCGGTTTAGTCAGAAAGGCATCCATGCCCGCTTCCATAACCTCTGCTTGTTGACTCGTAGCGACGCTTGAGGTGAGAGCTATGATGTATGGTTGCTGGATGCTTTGACCCAAGGCGCGGATTTGGCGTGTGGCGGTGATGCCATCCACTTCGGGCATCTGGAGATCCATAATCAAGACATCGTAGCTGATTTGGCAAACAGCCGTAATGGCCGCTTTGCCATCGCTGACCACAGTAACGCGGTGGCCCATACGTCCCAGGATGCGCCGCATAAGTTCTTGGTTCACAAGGTTATCTTCAGCCACAAGAATTTCGAGGAGCGGCATTGCTGCTTCTCGGTCGGCAGGGCTAACGGCGCTGGTGAGACAGGCAGCATCGAGTGGAAGGGTTAGCCGTAAGGTAAACGTTGAGCCATGGCCGGGCGCACTGTTCACATGGATGCTACCGTCCATCAGGGTGGCCAGTTGGCGGCTGATCGCGAGGCCCAGCCCGGTACCGCCATACTTAATGGCGGTCTTGGTCTCAGCCTGCACAAAGGCATCAAAGATGCGTCCCTGCTGCTCCAGGTTCATGCCGATGCCGGTGTCGCTCACGCTGATGCTGATCAAAGCGGCCTGATCACCTGCTGGTTCGGCGCTGGCGCGTAGGTGGACCTCACCCTGACTGGTAAACTTGATCGCATTACCAAGCAAATTCAAGAGAATCTGGCGTAGGCGGACCTCATCGCCACGTACCTTCTGGGGCAATTCAGGATCGAAGCTGTAGCCAATCACAAGGCCCTTTTGGCGCGCACCGTGAGCCACCAACTCGACGGCAGAGGCAAGGCAGTTATGCAGATTGAAGGGGCTCTGCTCAAGGGTGACATGGCCCGACTCCATGCGTGAAAAGTCGAGGATGTCGTTGATCAGGGCAAGCAGAGCCTGACCGCCAGTACTGATGGTATCGGCGAGGGCACGTTGCTCCTCGTTGAGCGCCGTATCTTGCAGCAGCGCAGCCATACCAATTACCGCATTGAGCGGCGTGCGGATCTCGTGGCTCATCGTGGCGAGGAAGGTGGCCCGCGCCCGGGCGGCAGCCTCGGCGGCATCACGGGCGCGGGTGAGTTCTTCAGCGGCCAGTTGGCGCTCGGTAATATCGAGGGCCAAGCCATCCCAGATGATACTCCCATCCGCTAGGGTGCGGGGGCGGTCGCAGAGGTAGAGCCAACGCCGTTGGCCATCAGGACCAAGGTGGCTAACGACCTCCGCGACATCATGCAAATGGTGGGCCGACTGGCGTTCCGACGCCTCTACCCGTTTGCGATCTTCAGGCACGAGCCTGCTATAGAGCGCATCGGCATCGTTGAGCCCCTCTTCGGGCGTAATGCCAAGAATCTGGGTAATGCCGCTACTCAGATAGGTAAAGGTAGGCCGCCAATTGCTATCGCGCCGCAGTTGATAGATAAAGCCATTGGGCAGATTATCGCCCAGAGCACGCAACTGCGCCTCGCGTCCGCGCAGCATACTTGCTATCTCCCACTGGTGAATAAAGGCCCCAATCATCTCAAGGCCAGTCCGCAGCAGCCGCACCGTCGCCTCGCTCCATGTGCGCTCATACTGCTCTGCGGCCACCATGTGGCCGCGCCATTGGCCTTCAATGATCACACTGAGGATTACAAATGAGCGTATGTTGTTCTGCTCATAGTGGATGCGCTGCGAACTACCGGGCGGAAAGTATGCTTCAGGCGTGCCAATGATCGCTTCGCCACTCAACGTGGTCTGCACAAGCTTAGGATCCACGTCTTCAGATTTGGTTGGATAGTTCTTGAAGGGGGGCACATGCGGAGCTTGGTCGAAAATAAGCACCTCATAGTCGGGCAAAATTTGATTGAACGAGGGATAGAGGCGCAGACCAATGCGAACACAACCTGCAACATTACGCAAAGTTGCAAGTGCCTGTTGCACCACAGCTTGCCAATCGGGGGTATTAGCGCCTGCCATCAAGAGGATATGCGAGCATGTGGCGAGGGCTTCGGTATAGCGCAATTGCATAAGCTGTTATCTTCAACTAGATCATCAGCAAGCGATTGATATGCAGCACCAAATCCTTTAAGCTCATGGGCTTGGTCAGGTAGGCCGTCGCACCGGCAGCCAAACAACGTTCACGGTCGCCCGGCATCGCCAAGGCGGTGAGCGCAATAATTGGCGTTTTGGCACTAGCGGGAGTGCTGCGGAGCTTGCGGATGGCGCTCAGACCATCAAGTTCTGGCATCTGGATGTCCATCAAGATCAGATCGGGCTGCGTCCGTTCAACCTCAGCGAGCGCCTCACGGCCATTGGAAGCACTGATCACAATGAAGCCCTTGCGCTCCAGATAGTCGCGCATAACCTCGAGGTTGACCTGGTTATCCTCTGCGATCAATAGGCGAAACTCCTTCGCTTGGGTTGCTGCAGGAGGCTCTGGGTAGGCATGCACAACCTCTGTGGTGATCTGAAGCTTATGTAAAGCGTTACGCAACTGTTCGCGTGTAATTGGCTTGACCAAGTAACCTGCAACGCTCTGCTGTAGTCCGCTGTTGTGTTCATCTACCACCGAGGTAATCATAACAGGAATACTACGTGTGGTAGCATGTTCACGCAGTTGTTGAACTATTTCCCAGCCAGAACATTCGGGCATCAAAAGATCAAGCAGGATTAGATCAGGTAGCATATAGTGTGCCACCTCCACAGCTTGCTTGGCCTGGGCATGAACAATAGTCGGGATACGCAACTCCTGCAGGTAGCGTGTGAGTTGCTCCACCGTGCTGACCGAGTCATCCACAATGAGTACCGAGCGGGGCAGCAGTGGTTGTGGCACGGGTGTGGGTGGCGCGGTCGCGTTTTGGGGTAATGTAGGATGGTAGGGCAACGTAATGGTGAAACAGCTCCCCACGCCAGGGCTACTCTCGACCGCGATGCTCCCATAGTGCAACTCTGCCAAGCGACGTACAAGCACCAAACCGAGACCACTGCCCTCGTGTTGGCGGCTAAGGCTTGAATCGAGTTGGGTAAAAGGCTGAAAGAGCCGTGGCAGATCAACCGCCTTGATTCCAACTCCATTGTCACGCACCACAAAGTTGATCAAGCCCTGCTCAGGCCATACCTCCACACTCAAGCTCACCTTGCCGCCAGACGGGGTAAACTTAACCGCATTAGAAAGCAGGTTGACCAGCATCTGTTTGAGCCGTCGTGGATCGGCGCTGCATTGCATCGTTTCATCTTTTAGTTCACATGTGATCTGAATTTTTTTCTTGTGGGCTATCTCGCGCACAAATTGCAGACTGGAGCGACAGGCATCAACGACAGCAACTGGCTCAAGCGAAAGATCGAGGCGGGACGCCTCGATCTTTGAGAGGTCAAGAATATCGTTGATCAGATCGAGTAGGTGGCGACCACTCTGCTCAATTTGACGCAACGAGGCTTTTTGCCCCAGGGTGAGCGGCCCGTGGATCTGTTCCAGCAGGCTCTCGCTCAACGCCAGCACGGCATTGAGTGGCGTGCGTAATTCATGGCTCATCGTGGCCAAAAACTCATCACGAGTACGCAGGGTTCGTTCCATCTCAGCGTTGGCCAGCAACAGCGCCTGTTCTACCTGTTTGCGTTCGCTATTATCAAAAATGGTACTGCGACTCATTACAAAATCGCCGTTATGATCATACAACGCGGTTGCACTGAGTAAAACCGGAAAATTCGATCCATCCTTGCGGCACAATTCGAGATCAAGGTCTTTGATCCAACCACGCTCCTTGAAGCGTGGAAACTGTTGAGAAAACTTCGCTCTACTCTCAGCAGTAAGCAACGTGGTATAGGGTTGCCCAAGCAGTTCATCACGGGTATAGCCAAGCCAATCCAATTCGGTCTGGTTGATCATTACTAGACGCCCCTCTGGATCGAGCGAATGATAGCCACTCGGCGAGCGGTTGTAGAGATCTTCATATTCGGCAGTACGCTCGGCCACCCGATCTTCCAAGGTCTGGTTTAACTCCAACAATTCTTGCTGGGCCATCTTCAAATCGTGAATATCGGTGGCACAACCGACGAAGTAGCGCACCTGGCCATAACGATCATGCACAGGTTGGAACGAGACGCGGTACCAGTGAGCATCATGGTTATGATTCCTAACCTGCAATTCAAAGATGCGCGGACTCTGGCCTTCCATAATGGCTCGCAACATGTTCAGCGTCTGGAGTGCAATTGGTTCTATGAGTATGTCACGCAGATGCTTGCCTACCAATGTGGGTACAGTACCACCTAGATGCTCGGCTGCAAGCTCGTTGAGGTAGAGGATATACCCATCAGTACTGACGGTACCTATCAGGTTGTCGAGGTGCGCCAGCGGGTTGGCATAGGAACCATGTTCTAGGCGCAATAGCGCCTCAAGGTGGCGCAGACGCCGCCGAGTTCTTTGCCACTGCTTCGGACGGCGAAAGCTACGCTTTGGCGCTCGTTGCTCTTCAGGTTGCTCTGCGTGGTCACGTTGTTTGTGCATAAAACCATCCTAAGAACACAGAAATGAGGAGCTAGGAACTAGGAACTAGGAATTTGGTGCTGTTTGGCGGCGAAGTCGCCAAACAGCACCAAAGCGGAGGACTTGGGGTTGCCAAGAAAATAGAGTATAGTCTTAATATTGGACTCGATGTGGAATGGCAGACCCGCCCCGGCTGGAGCAAGTTGCCAAGAAAATAGAGTATAGTCTTAATATTGGACTGATCAGCCAAATAGACAAAGGGGGCCGTGTGGCCAGACAGCGAGTGGTATTAATTACGCTTGGAGTGATGATTAGTCTCTTCATGGCTTCAATGGAGAGCACGGTGATTGCGACGGCGATGCCAACAATTGTAGCCGAATTAGGGGGTTTAGAGCATTATAGTTGGGTTTTTGCGATCTATATGCTCACTTCAACGACGGTGGTGCCGATCTTCGGCAAGCTCTCAGACATCTATGGGCGTCGTCCCATCTACATGGTGTCAATCAGCCTCTTCTTTGTTGGCTCGCTGCTCTGCGGGCTTGCGGGCTCCATGGGTCAGTTGATTGCTGCGCGGGCAGTGCAGGGGCTCGGTGCGGGCGGGCTGTTACCACTGGCCTTTATTATTGTTGGTGATATATTTAACCTTGAACAGCGCGCCAAAGTCCAGGGTCTCTTTTCGGGAGTATGGGGCTTCAGTTCAGTGATTGGCCCACTGATCGGTGGTTTCTTGGTTGATCGTGTGGCTTGGCAATGGGTGTTTCTGATCAACCTGCCAGTGGCACTCCTCGCAGCGGCGCTGGTCTGGGTGGCATGGAGCGGCTTTGCACCGCCGAGTGGCCCACGGCCAGCGATTGACTATGCGGGTGCGCTCCTGCTCAGTCTGGCCATGGTCACCCTCTTGGTTGGCCTGAATCAACTGGGTCAAGCGCATGCATGGGGGTTAATCAGCCTCGCCCTCATCACCACCGCTGTGCTGCTCTGGGTTGAATGGCACGCTCCTGCACCTGTCTTACCCCTCGCGTTATTACGCATGCGCCTCTTTGCCGTCGCATGCGCCCATGGTGTCCTTGCAGGATGGGTGCTCTTTGGCGGGATCAGCTATGTTCCGCTCTTCGTACAGGTCGTACTCGGCACCAGTGCCACCGAGGCTGGTTCAACCATTACCCCTATGCTCTTGGCGTGGGTGCTTACCAGCATCATCGCCAGCCGCTTGCTCCTCACGTTCAGCTATCGCACTGTTGTGCTGGCAGGTATGGGCTGCTTTGTCGTAGGGTCCGCCCTCTTAGCTCAAATCCATCCTGCGATCAGCCGGGGCGAAATCATTGTAGCAGTTGCGCTCATGGGTATCGGCATGGGCGCATCTATTCCGGCCTTTCTCATTGCGGTGCAGAGCAGCGTAGTCAAACATGACCTTGGTAGCGCCACCTCCACCTTGCAATTTTCGCGCACTATTGGTGGCACCTTCGGTGTCTCGGTGCTAGGCGCCCTCCTCAGTTTCCAACTGGCCACCAGCCTCGCCGCCGTGGGCCTCACCCCCGATGCAGTACCGCTCCATGCCCTGATGAGTGAAGGCAACCACACCATGGTTGAACTCGGCACCCAAGCCCGCAGCGCCCTCGCCGCCGCTATGCGTACCATGTTTCAATCCACCTTCGTAGTTGCCATGCTCGCCTTCATTGTCTCACTCTACACCCCCTATACCAGCCCCACCGAACTAGCCGCCATGAGCAACCACACGCCTGCGGAAAGCTAGGCGGATTGCGCCCATCACACCAATGACCCTTGAACATGCCGCATCATCAAGAACGCTAACGCCCATTGGAACGCCATGTTCGGCAATCTACAATCTACAATCTGCAATCTACAATCTACAATCTACAAGCGCCTCATACGCGGCCATGGTTGCCATGGCGGTGCGCCGCCATGAGAAGGTGCTGGCGCGTTGCAGGCCGCGGGCGCTGAGGTCACGGCGCAGTTGGGGGTTATTGAGCAGCTTGATCAGCCCCTCGGCCAACGCATGCGTACTGAAGGGATCCACGGTGAGCGCAGCATCACCAACCACTTCGGGGAGACTGGTAGCATTGGCGCAAAGCACGGGGGTGCCGCAGGCCATCGCTTCCAGGGGGGGCAGACCGAAACCTTCGTAGTAGGAGGGAAAGGCAAAAATCGTTGCGCCACTATAGAGCGCCGGCAGATCACTATCGGCAACGTTTGGCAAAAAGCGTACATAGGCATCAAGCTGTTGTGTACTCACACGTTGACGCACACGTTCAGCGCCCCCCGTCGCATGCCCGGCCAGCACCAAAGGCATGCCACTGTGAGCCCCGGCTGCCACCACCTGGCCCCATGCGCACACAAGCCGCTCCAAGTTTTTGTGCGGCTTATCGGAGCCAATGTAGAGCACATAGCTCGGCGGGAGTTCATAGCGTTCACGCATGCTGGCAATCACAGCAGGCTCTTGAGGTTGGAAGCGGCGCTCAGTGGCCAAGGGGGTCACGAGCATCCGCTCGGCGGGCAGACGGTAGACATGGGCCAGATCGGCTTGAGCACTCGCCGAGCCGGTAATAACCAGCGCAGCCGTGCGTACTGCCAGAGCCATCGTCGCCCGGTAGAAGATACGCCCACGCCACGAGAGGCTGTGTGGAAAACGCCAGCCATTCAGATCAAAAATGGTCACCAGCGAGGGGCAGGGCAAGCCAACATATGGTTTAACATAGTAGGGCGAATGGAGCAGATCGAGGCCCAAGTGGCGCGCCACCAGCGGCAGAACCACCTGTTGTTGCAGGCTAAACGGGCCAACCTTTACTGGCACCAACTCTACCCCTGGCAGACGGGCCAATGCAGCCAGATTGTAGCGCCCAACAGCTACATTCTGATCTACAATAAGCAACAGGCGCTGAACCAAACCCAACTCAGCCAAACCCTGGGCCAAACCAAGGGTATAGCGTCCAATGCCAGGGAAATGATCGGTCGCATAGCGCGCATCAAGGCCAATACGCATAATGTTGTACCATAATTTCAGATTAGCGGAAGGTTACTGTAAAATCTTGCGAGGATGCGTGAGGCGAAGAGGCGAGGGCGTCGCATCCTCGCCTCTTCGCGTCTTCGCGTCCTCGCAAACGGTAACGCATCCTGAAACACGACCAAACATATGAACACACCCATGATCATCGCCCACCGTGGTGCTTCGGGCGAAGCCCCGGAGAACACCATGGCCGCCTTTGAACTCGCGCAACGGCAAGGGGCCGCAATGCTCGAACTTGATCTGCAACGCAGCGCCGATGGCTACCTCGTGGTCTTTCATGACGCTACCACAGAACATTGGGAGCGTCAAGGGCGTCCGGTTGCCACATGCAGCCTCAAGCAGTTGCAGCAACTCGACATTGGCGGCGAGCGCGTACCTACGTTAGCAGCAGTCCTCGACTTTGCTCGCACGAGTGGCATCCTGCTCAACATCGAACTCAAAGCTCATGGCATGGCAACAGCATGTGCCAAACTTGTGCGCCAGTACCAACTCAGTGATCGGGTGCTAATCTCCTCCTTCTACCCTCAAGCCCTCCAAGAGCTTCAACGGACAGCACCAGAGCTCCAACGTGGCTACCTCATGGGCATCCGCACATGGCGACCCAACGTTCGCCTACGCGAATTCTGGCCCTTCTTCGCCCTACGCAGCATTGCGGCCCATACCTGGCATCCCTACGAAGGGTTACCCGGACTCGACCGCATCATTCCCCTGGCTCGTCGTGCCGGCTACGGAGTCAACGTCTGGACTGTAGACCAACCAGAGCGCATGCGGCGTCTTGCTACCCTGGGGGTCACCGGCATTATCACCAACTACCCAGCCTTGGGCAAAAGTGTCATCCCAATTAATAGCGACGTAAAATCTGATCCACCTGCATCCCATAGCTTTCCCCAAAGAGATTCAGGTGATTGAGCAGATGGTAAAGATTATAGAGATCACGGCGTTCGGCATAGCCAGGCTCAAGGGGCCAAGCGGCCTGATAGGCCGCATAGAACGCCGGGCCAAAGCCACCAAAGAGTTCCGTATAGGCTACCTCAGCCTCGCGCTGGCTATAGGAGACAGCGGGATCAATCAGGGCGGGCGTCGCGCCAGGGGCAGCGACCACATTGCCAGCCCAGAGATCGCCATGGATCAGGGCCGGGGGCTCATCGGTTGCTAAGAGCGCATCCAAGCGGGCAAAGAGGCGTTCAAAGCCATGGCGGCGGAGCGCAGGCATACGGCCTGACTCGGCAGCCAACGCTACCTGTGGGCGCAGGCGGCGTTCACGAAAGAACGCGGGCCAAGCCTCAAGCCACTGATTGGATTGTGGCGTACCGCCAATAAAATTATCAACCTCAAGCCCAAACGCAGGCGCAGCGTGGCGATGCAGCGCAGCCAACTGTTCACCCAAACGCGCCAAATCGGGGCGCGTCCCAGCGCCATCAAGCCACTCAACCAGAATAAAAGCGGGTTCAGCCGAAGCCTCAGCCGCAGCCACCAAAGCAGGCACCCGCAGCGCCTGAGTAGCGGCCAAACAACGCAACCCATGCGCCTCAGCCGCAACCATCAACGCCGGTCTCCCCGCAGCAGCCCATTTCAGCGCAAAACGGCCTTGCCTTGTCGTCACCCGCAGCAACGCAGCACCAAAACTCCCCCCCAGCGGCTCCACCCGGGTCAACGGCCCAACCGCAGCAACAAGCGTAGTTTCAAGTTCAGGAGGGAGCACTGGGTAGTTCCTTATCCGAAGGTAGCGGTAAGGGTGTGCGCGGGAACCTGGTTCCCGCGCACACCCTTACCGCTACCTTGGAATGTAAAAAGTATTGGGCTTGGCCCCAAAAAGACACCTATCATCATACACCATAAGATCAAGCAACGCCACACGAGTTGCAAAACGCGCCCACATATGGTATTATCTTGCACGAGCAAAGGCGGGTAGCTCAATTGGCAGAGCAGCGGCCTCCAAATCCGCAGGTTGCAGGTTCGATTCCTGTCCCGCCTGCCACAAGTTCACACAAATAACGGGCGTATCCGCATGGGTGGAGACGCCCGTATAGTTTGCAAGCGACTGCGGGGGCGTGCCGGAGCCCGGTTGAACGGATTCGCCTTGAAAGCGAACGGCCCCTAACAGGGCCCGTGGGTTCGAATCCCACCGCCCCCTCCATTTGGCAAATCGTGCAAGCTATGGTACAATTCGCGTCAATCAATGCACGGGGAGGTCGCATAGTGGCCTAGTGCGGCGGTTTGCTAAACCGCTACAGGGGCAACCCTGTCGAGGGTTCGAATCCCTCCCTCCCCGCCAACCAACCAGCCCCTACGGGCTGGTTTTGTTGTTTGAGGTATGGCCTTGCGTCATGAGCGTGACAATGGTAGGATTCCGTTGACGCAGCGCGCAATATGCGCCGATGCATAGTGGAGTATGGCATCAAGGAGGATACCATGAGCGATCTGAAGGCTCAGTTTGAGCAAGCGGCTCAAGAAGTTCAACAACTGCCGAAGCGCCCGGGGAATGATGTGTTGCTGAGGCTCTATGCCCTCTATAAGCAGGGCTCGCTTGGTGATGTGAGTGGATCGCGTCCGGGTATTCTTGATATGCAGGGGCGTATGAAGTATGATGCTTGGGCTAAATTGAAAGGTGTCAATGAGGAACAAGCAATGCAAGACTATATTACCCTCGTTGAACAATTGAAGGCGGGTGGGTAGAAGCTATCTGAAAAGGGCCTCAGTGTCGTTCCACACGATGTGGCACACGGCTGGAGTGCCGGCTTTAGCCGGCTGAAGCCGGCACTCCAACGCCAGTTCATAGACTTTTCAGACAGCCTCTTAGACAACGCAGATCAGCGTTGACAAGCTCCCACAACTCTACCGGAGCAGGCCAATGAGACGCATCATCTCGATTCACTCCTTTCGTGGCGGCACTGGTAAATCCAATACCACGGCCAACATCGCGGCCCTGTTGGCAGCCCAAGGCTACCGGGTGGGCGTCATTGATACCGATATTCAATCACCAGGCATCCATGTCATCTTTGGGCTTGATGATGAGGTCATTGGTCTCACCCTCAACGACTATTTGCATAACGAATGCCCGATTGAAGCGGCGGCCTACGATGTCACCCCACTGCTTGGTGCCCCTGTGGATGGCCGCGTCTTTCTGGTGCCCTCCAGCATCAAGTCGGGGGCCATTACCCGCGTTCTGCGTGAAGGCTATGATCCCGGTGAACTCAGTGAGGGCTTTCAGCGCCTGCGTGAGGTGCTTGACCTCGATGTGCTACTGATTGATACCCACCCTGGCTTGAATGAAGAGACGCTGCTCTCCATTGCGGTCTCAGATATCCTCTTGGTGGTGTTGCGCCCCGATCAGCAAGACTACCAAGGCACCGGCGTGACCGTCGAGGTCGCACGGAAGCTTGAGGTGCCTCAGTTGCACATCTTGGTCAACAAAGTTCCATTGAGCTATGATGCGACCATTGTGCAGCGACGGGTCGAAGAGACCTTCGGTGTCCAAGTGGTCGCAGTATTGCCCCATTCCGACGATCTCATGGCCCTCGCCTCGATGGGTATCTTTGTGCTGCGCTTTCCGGATCATCCAATCTCGGCGCTCTACCGGCAAACCGTGGTGCGTTTGATGGCGTAGGAGCCGCGAGGACGCGAGGGCGCGAGGGCGCGAGGGCGCGAGGGCGCGAGGACGCGAGGGCGCGAGGGCGCGAGGGCGCGAGGACGCGAGGGCGCGAGGGCGCGAGGGCGCGAGGGCGCGGGGAAACGCTAAGAGGCTGTCTGAAAAGTCTATGGTTTTGCGTTGGAGTGCCGGCTTTAGCCGGCTGAAGCCGGCACTCCAGCGTGCGCCCCCGGCTTTTCAGACAGCTTCTAAAGCCCATCGGGACGCCATGTTCGGCAATCTACAATCTACAATCTACAATCGTAATTATGACCCCGGTGGCAGCGGCTGCGGCAGGCCCGGCGGCATAGGCGGTTGGCCTGGTTCGGGCTGGGGCAGTTCGGGAGGCGCTTCGGGGGGCGGCGGTGCCGGGTCTGGCTCGGCTGGTGGCGGTGGGGGTTCTGGTTCATACGCAGGTGCGGGGGCAGGCTCGGCTTCGGGGGCGCGGATGCCCAAGATCACTGCCGTACCCGGAATAATCCAGTCGCCCGCTACTGGCAACGAACTGAGAACCACATAGGCACCGTAGCGGTCGAACTCGGCCCCGATGCGCGAGCGATCCTGGTAGTCTACATGGATACTACTCGGATCAACTCCCAACGTTTCGAGCAGGCGTCGCGCTTGATTTTCGCCAAGCCCCTTGAGGTCGGGCATGAGAATCGCGCCCGCAATCGGGGGTTGGGGTTCTTCCTCCTGCTCAATCACTGGTGGCTCGAACATAGCGGCGCTACAGCTTGGTAGATTCTCTACATCCACGTCATGGCTGGCCGAACCACCAGACCAGGTGTAGCGCACACGCATGAAGGGGTCGGGCGGTGGGATGTTCCAGAGCGTAATGGTGCGCCGGAGCCCTGCTGGGTAGGTAGCACCCTCTTCGGGCCGACAGAAGCCACCTTCACCTTCACCGATCTCAGCATCTTCGGCGCCGCCGCCTGGGGCAAGCACCATCATTTCCCCATCGAAACTCCAATCCGCTTCGGAGGGAATACGCACCACCTCCACACGCCGGAAGATGTCGCAGGGAATACTCAGTTGATTGAGTTGTCGATCCAGTTCGGGGCCAGAAGCGATGCGCGCCGTCTCACTAAAGATAGTCGTGAGCATCGTGCGCGTGAAGAGTTCCTCGTTGTAGCCGCCAAACGGCCCTGGTAGCTCACAGATCGGACGAGTGAAGAGCCCATCGTCGGGCAGCACAAAGTCGGTCGGTGGCGTCGTGGTGCCAAACGGCTCGGCAAAGAGTTGGCGGTAGCGCTCGTCGTTACGCATCCAGACAAAGAGCTCCTCCATGATGTTGCGCCAGATGATCCCGCCACCCGTGAGACTCTCGACCCGCGCGGTGGTCTCGTTGTTATTGTTGCCCGTCCAGACCCCAATGGTGACAAAGGGGGTATAGCCTGCGGCCCAGGCATCGCGCCAATCGTTGGTCGTGCCGGTCTTGACGGCTGAGGGCAGGCTCAGTTGGAGCGGGCTATTGAGCCCCCAGATCGCTTGGCGGGCGCGGTCGTCACTGAGCATATCGGTGATAATTGCGCTCAGTTCTGGTTCAACCACATGTTCGGCTTGGTAGGGGGTAAACTCTTCGAGTACCTGACCATCGGCATCGGTCACCTTGAGGATGGCAACGGGCGGGTAGTAGCGGCCATTGCTCGCTAGGGTATTGTAGGCCACCGTCAATTCAAGGGGCGTCACCTCCCCACCACCAAGGGTTAGGGCCAGGCCATAGAAATCGCGGCCACGCTTCAGCCCCTGCTTAATCCCAATGCGGTCAAAGAGATCGAGGGTTTCATCAATCCCCGCGAACCGGAGCGCCTTCACGGCGGGGATATTGAGCGAATTGGCCAGGGCGGTACGCATACGGACTGGGCCATTAAAGCGCCCATTGTAGTTGAGCGGCGTATACCACTGGCCCGCCATGCCGGTGGGAAAATCGGTAGGCACGTCCCAAATGACCGTCTCAGGGGTCATGCCCTGTTCCATTGCCGCGAGGAAGGTAAAGGGCTTGAGGGCCGAGCCGGGTTGCCGTTCGCGGGTGGTCACATTGACTTGGCCATCGAGCACATTGCCCGTTTCGCCGGGGGTGCGTGTCGGTTTGATCGCATTGTAGTCAATACTGCCAACCATCGCCAAAATCTGGCCGGTATAGGGCTGCATCACCACCACGGCGGCATTATGGATATTACGCGACTCTAGTTCAGCGATGCGTTCCGCCGCCTTCTGCTGAGCCATCTGTTGCAGATTCAGATCAAGGGTGGTATAGATGCGTAACCCGCCGCCAAAGAGCGCTTGTTGGCCATAGCGCTCCTGAATCTGGTCGCGCACATAGAAGACAAAATGGGGCGCATTGAGCGGTACCTCTTGGCGCGTAAAGCGCAGCGGCTCGGCGACAGCAGCACGAGCTTCCGCCTCACTGATATACTCATCTTCAACCATGCGCCGCAGCACCGCAACCTGGCGCCAGCGTGGCGCACTCACCGTGGGCGGCAGGCGATGGCCCGGTTCCAGCCAGCCAGCCTCGAGGATCACGCCGGGCAGATAGCCGCCCTGATCATCGCGCTCGAGGTGGTTAATCGGATTGTAGAAGGTGGGCAACTGGGGCAAACCGGCCAGCAAGGAGGCTTGGTTGAGATTCAGATCGCTGGCATTGACCCCAAAGTAGCTCTCACTAGCGGCCTGAATCCCATAGGCCATGTTGCCATAAAAGTTCTCATTCAGGTAGAGTTCAAGAATCTCTTCTTTGCTAAAGCGTTCATCAAGCACCTGAGCGAGAATAATCTCCTTGAGCTTCCGCTCATAGCGTCGTTCGCGGACACGTTCATCCTCGGTGAGGACACTATTCTTAATCACCTGCTGCGTGATCGTCGAGGCACCACCCGTCTCTTCGCCCGCTAACAGGCTACTCGCCAGGGTACGCACCATACCCGCAAAATCGATCCCCGGATTGGTAAAGAAGGTCTTATCCTCAATCGCAATCGTCGCATTGATCAGCAGAGGTGAAACCTGATCAAGCGGCACATTGGTACGTCGTCCGGCATCAAAGAACTCATAGAGTAACACACCATTACGATCAAAGATGCGCGAGGTCTGAAAGAGTTCGCGCTCATCAAGAGCGGCAAGGCGGGGTGTGAGTGAGGCTGCCGTATTGGCATAGACCGAATAGGCCATCGTGCCCATACTGAGGCCCACGGCAACGAGCGCCACCACGAGGGCAACGCCCAACTGACTTACCAGGCGTAAGCCCATCCCAGAGGAAGGGGGCGTGCGTCGGCCACGCAGCATCCCCGGAAAGGCGGGCCGCCGCGCCACGCGGTGCCCACCAGATGTTCGGCGTATATGTCGGTTTCTTAGCATGGCATGAGTATAGCATGCCTTATGCCATGTACGATTGTAGATTGTAGATTGCAGATTGCAGATTGCCGAACATGGCGTTCCAATGGGCGTTAGCGTGCTTGATCATGCAGCATGTTCAAGGGTAATTGGTATTAAGCCACCGGATTACGCAGCACCCCAATCCCCTCAACTTCACACTCAAGCACCTCGCCCGCCTGGAGCCAGCGCTGCGGCGTCATGCCCAGACCAACGCCACTCGGCGTGCCGGTGGCAATAATATCGCCCGGCTCAAGGGTGAGACCACTGGTGAGGATGGCAATACATGTAGGAATATCGAAGATCATCTGGCTCGTATTGGCATCCTGCATCGTCGCGCCATTGAGCCGTAGTTGAATCCGTAGGTTGTGGGGGTTGGGCAATTCATCACTGGTGACAATCCATGGCCCCATGGGTGCGGCCCCATCAAGACTCTTGCTAAAGAAGAACTGCTGATGGCGGCTCTGCAGATCGCGCGCCGAGATGTCATTAAGGATCGTATAGCCAAAGACATAGTCCAGCGCATCCGCTTTGGATACATGGCGGGCAGGCAACCAGATAATCACCGCCAACTCCACCTCCCAATCGCGCTGTGCGGAGATCTCGGGCATCAGGGGAATCACCGCATTGGGGTGGGTAACCGCCGTCGGCGCCTTACTAAAAAAGAGCGGGTGGCTCGGCAACTGCTCTGGCTGCCCAATCGCCCGTAGCGACTCGATGGCATGGGCGGCATAGTTGCGCCCCAAGCAGATGATATTCTTGCGCGGTCGCGGAATTGGGGCCAAGAGCGTGACCTGATCCAAAGGGATCGTACTGTGCGCCTGAGCCACCAACTCACGCGCCTGGGCCAACAGCGTCGGGCCACCGTCAATCAGGGCGAGCATACTGCTCGCCAGGCTACTCAGGGTCACAACCCCATCCTCACGAACCGCACCAAGAGCCTCTTGGCCCGCATGGTGATAGGTAATCAGTTTCATGGTGTTCCTTTATGTTGGTGCTTTAGCCTTAACGCTTCATTATACGCTACCTTCCCTTTGACGGAGCCCCTAGCGGGGCTTGGGGCTACGCCCCAAACCCCGTTTTGTGTTCCGTGTTGGCGGCTTCGCCGCAATGCATATGGGGCAACGCCCCCGCACCCCCACCGGAGGTAAATTCATCCTACTTTAGTCGCTTGGCACGAGCCAAAAGGCAATGCTACAATAACAGAGTACGCTTGACTCATGGAAGTAAAGGAGAGACCATCATAGAAGACGTGCGAACTCAGGACGGCAAGCGCCTGCACGCAACGGCGCAGCCGCGAACCCGCGCCCTCTTGGTGGGCGCTGAAGTTGCCAGCATGAAGAGCCCCTGGAGTGCTCCCGATTCGCTGCGTGAATTGGCATTGCTGGCGCATACCGCTGGTCTTGAGGTGGTAGGTAGTATCTTCCAACGCCTCGATCAGCCTTCACCCAAGTTCTTCATTGGCCCCGGCAAGGTCAAGGAGGTTGCTGAACTGCGCGAACAGAGCAACGCAGGGTTGGTTGTTTTTGATGATGAATTGAGTCCGAGCCAGACGCGCAACCTTGAACAGGAGTTGCAGGTTGGCGTGTTGGATCGCACGGCGCTCATTCTCGACATCTTTGCCCAGCACGCCCGCACCCACGAGGGGCGTTTGCAGGTGGAGTTGGCGCAGTACCACTACCTCTTGCCGCGCCTACGTCGGCAGTGGACCCACCTTGAGCGTCAGGCGGGTACAGGTGGTGGCACCTCAGCCGGGGGCGTTGTGGGCTTGCGTGGCCCCGGTGAGACCCAGTTGGAGATTGACCGCCGTTTGATTGATCGGCGCATTGCGTGGCTGAAGGAGCAGTTGGCCGATGTGCATCGCCACCGCGAACTTTATCGCAAGCGTCGCCGCCAGAGTGGTGTACCTGTGCTGGCCCTTGTGGGGTATACCAACGCGGGCAAGAGTACCCTGCTCAACGCCCTCTCCGGCGCGGATGTCTACGCGGCCAACCAACTCTTTGCGACGCTCGATCCAACCACGCGCCAGATTACGCTGCCGGGTGGTCAAGCCCTCCTGCTCACCGATACGGTCGGCTTTATCCAAAAACTTCCGACCCAATTGGTTGCCGCTTTTCGCGCCACCCTAGAGGAGATCAATGAGGCAGATCTGCTGCTCCATGTGGTTGACCTAACCCACCCCAACGCCCAAGAGCACGCCCAGACGGTCGAAACGACCCTCAGCGAGCTTGGTGTTGGCAAGCATCCAACCCTCACTGTGCTCAACAAAGTGGACAAGATGGAGGGGGTTGAGGCAGCGGCAGTGAGTGACATTGTAGCCGACATGGGCCTCCCCAGCGATTTTGTGGCTGTCTCGGCCCAACAGGGCTGGGGGCTCGCCGATTTACTCACCCGCATCGAAACAACCCTCGCCGCTACCATGGTCACCCTAGAGGTCTTGATCCCCTACCAACGCAACGATCTCGTCTCGCTCTGGCGTGAACGGGGCATCGTTGAACAGGAAGAATACCTCAACGAAGGCACCCACATCCACGGACGGCTACCGAGCGAACTGGCAGCCCAATTTGCGCCGTGGCAGCGGGGAAGTAGGAAGTAGGAAGTAGGAAGTAGCGCAAAACTCGCCCTGCGAAGAGGCGTGAGGCGTGAGGCGAGGATGCGTGAGGCGAAGTCATCGCGTCTTCGCCTCACGCATCCTCGTTTCCTAAAACCATCCCAAAGCACAGAAAGAACCCATATGCTTGACCTCCAACCAGTCATAGCCGGCACCCAAACTCTCGCTGAGGTCCTAGAGGGGGTGACGAAGGACGATTTGGCCCGTGAGACCAACGAGTTGATTGATCGCATCCTGGCCCTGATTGCGGATTGCAACGATGCTGCTGTGGTCTTTGTGCCAATTGATCCCGATGCCCACGATCCGGCGGCAGCCACTGAGTCCGATGCGCATATTGCCTGGACGCTTGGCCATGTGGTGGTGCATGTCACCGCAGGTGGCGAAGAGTGCGCCTTTTTGGGGGCCGAGCAGGCCCGTGGCGTCGCTTTCCACGGGCGTTCGCGCTATGAAGTGCCCTGGGAGACGGTCACGAGCATTGCACAGGTGCGGGCGCGGCTGGAGGAGAGCCGCCGTATGATGCTGGCCTGCCTAGCAGTTTGGCCCGATGCCCCCCACTTGGAGCTTGAGGAGGAGGCATGGCCCGGTGGCCCCCGCGTGAATGCCGTTGGTCGCCACGCTCTTGGCTTGGCCCATGGCTTTGGCCATCTCGCGCAAATCGAGGAGATTGTGCGCCAGAGCATGGCGGAGTAGAGAGAGGTACAGAGGGCACAGAGGTTTTTCACCACAGAGGCACAGAGGGCACAGAGGTTTTGTTAGCGCGAAGAAGTCCTGGGCCGCGCCGCTGGCTGAGCCTGTCGAAGCCAAGCGGCGCGGCAGCCTGCCAACCCAAGGCTTTTTCGCGCTAACGAGGTTTTTCACCACAGAGGCACAGAGGGCACAGAGGATACAGCATTGTGAAGTCGCAGATAGGGCTTGGGGGCACCCAGGATGGCCCTCACCCCCTACCCCCTTCGACAAGCAGCCCCTGAGCTTGTCGAAGGGCAGGGCATCGCCTCTCCCACGTTGTGGGAGAGGGGCGAAGGCACCGCTGTTTATTGCGCTCCTTTGCGTTCTTCCGTTCCTCTGTTCCTCTGTTCCTCTGTTCTTCCGTTCTTCCGCTCCTCTGTTCTTCCGCTCCCCCACTCACCGATTGATCGCTTCGTTAAGCTTCGCTACCGCATCATGCACCTGCTTCATGGTTGTGCCGGTGATGCGGATGCGCCCACTGGTGCCAAGTGGAGTGATTTGGGTGCTGGTTTGCGCTTGGATCGTCTCCAATTTGCTCTTGCCGCCGCCAAAGAGGCTGCTGAAGAGCCCACCTGATTTGCGTGTGAGTGCGCTGAGTTGTGCTGGGGTGAGGTTGAGTTCGCGTTGGGGTGTTTTGCTCTGTTGCGCTGTGCGCCGTGGCGGCGCTTCGGCAGGAGTGTTGCTCCGCTCCGCCGGGCTGACGACTAGCGCCAAGACATGTTGGTTGATCAGGGTGTGCGCTCGCTCGACGTGGGCCTGACTAGCGCCAATGATTGTTACACGTCCGGTTGAGTTGCCAGCGTCATCCTTCTCCAGATCAATGCGCTGCACCTCGCTCTGGCTGCGGATCGCTTTGATCACCGCGCCGCCTTTGCCGATCATGCGGAAGACCATCTCCGGGTTGACCTGCAAGACGAGTTGCCACGTTTCACGCGGGGCAGGTTTTTTGCTGCGGAGCGTGAATTGGACGCGCCCCTCTTCGGGGTTGAATTCGCGGATGCGTACCTCCAGTTGTTGACCAAGAGCAATGGGCAGTTGAGGCATTGCGCTGCTGATTTCGCGGCGTTGGATGGGCGCTTCGTAGCCCTCATGGGTGCGGACAAAGACGAGGTCGTTGTGCATGCCCGCAATGGTGACGGGCACAGGGCGCTCATCTTCGGCGTAGGGGCGCAGCAACTCAAGGCCGCTCACGTCAATCACACGTACTTCCAGTTCATTGGAGCGGCGGAAGAGGATGTTGAGTTTACGCCGGTAGCCAACGTGGTTGCTCAGTTCCAGCAGTTCACGACGGCGGGCGTAGCTCAAGGGCTGATCGGTGATCAACGCTTGGCTCGCTTCGTCCCAGTTGGGGCCGAGGCGCTGCACGAGCGCCTTGCGCTCTTTGCCCGGCAGGTCTTCGGGATCGAGGCTGATCCGCAATGGGCGCTGGAAGCGCCGCGCTTGCATGCGTAGACGGCAACGCTGGCCCAGGTTGAACTCGTCGGCACGCGGTGGCAGGCGATCAACATGGACAAAGAGGATGACCGGGAGGTAGGCTTCGGTCTGCTCCGGTTCGATCCAGACAAAGATGCCGTTGTCGCGTACATCCACGATCTGCCCACTCACCACACGCTCGCCGTTGGCAACAAGGGCCGCGGTGGCTTGCTGCGAGGCTGCGAGGCGGTTGACACGCACCTGTTCCAACTCGCTGTTGATCTCTTCAACTACCACCTGGAGTTGCGTGCGCGGCGGGGCACTGGCGAGCAGTTCCACCGCAACATTACGCCCGCTTAGGCTGTAGTCATAGGGATCAAGGGTAATCTCTAGGCCACTCACCGGCTCACGCACAATCAGGTAGAAGAGGCCGTCGTTGATGTAGCGCTCGATGCTCTGCACCTCAACGCTGATACTCTGGCCTTCACGGTAGCGCGCCTGAAACTGAGCGAAGGGCGAGGGCTCTTGGAGCGGTGTGAAGAGAACAATGGGCTGATGGGGCTGGTGTTGATCGTAGCCCGCAACGATGGCGCTAAAGGTCTGTTGGGTGGCGGGGGGCTGCCCGTAGAGCATACGCCCGTGGGGCAGCGGGGCATCCTGCAGGAGCGCAGTGGATGGTTCTGACGTAGATTCCTGACCATCGTTATCAAAGAGTTCGGCAGCGCTGGCCGGGGCACTAGACGCAAAGGTCACTTTGATCTCACGACTGCCCAGGGTTGCGCCGAGCGCCTCTTCACTGGCGAGCAACTCAATGTCGTCGGGGTCTTCAATCAACTCGCTGCTCGCATTGGGGCGCAAGGGTGGCGCGGCAGCTTCGAGTTCGTGGATACGCAGTGTCCCTTGGTGCGTCGGGCTACACCTGATGCGCGAGCCCACCGGAAAGCGCTGGTCAATGAAGAGCCACGCGGGGTTGGTGGAGCGTTGCAGCAGGCCGTTAGCATCACGCGTGGTGTTGGCAATGAGGCGGGCGAGGCCAAGGTGACTCCCACCGACCGCTGGCAGCCACGCCGCTTCAACCAGGCTCAGGAAGGAGGCAGCAGTGAAACTCAGTGGTGCCGCCAGGGGCGTCATGCGCTTGCGTGCCCGTTGGCGTTTACCGCAGACAAAGTAGGTCGGCGGTTGCCCAAAGCAGATAGAATTGGGGCTGAGTTCAAGCTCGTTGCTCTGATCAGAGGCCAGGGCCGCGTCGCGCAGATAGAGGCGGTAACGCCGCTCATCGCCCTGTGTTTCAGTCTGGTAGATCTGGTGCGACAGGCCGTAGGTGATGACGATGCGTAGCCGATCAAGCAGCCCCAGATCGCAGGGGCGCAACTGTTGATTGCGCCGTCGCACGGCCATGTTGTGTAGCAAGAGATCGCGTTCGCGCACAAGGCGTTCGCTAAAGATCGTATGGTTGACAAAGAACTGCTCGGCCCACGCCAATCGCTCGCGCTCTTTACTCCGCCCGAAGCCACTACCTTCCCAGGCCATCCAGAGCTTTAGCGCAAATTCCACATCATCGCGGCACGGCCCGATCAGCCCTTGATGGATGCGCCGCACAGCCCGTTTGGTTGCCGCATCCCACTCACGATCCCACTGCAACAGGCTGGCGTAGCCATCCAAGCGCCGCATGGGCAGAATGGTCGCCATCTCCACCGCGCAGCCGAAGCGGTCGGCGAGCAGCATCAGGTTTGCAATCTCCGGCTCGTCGGCAATCGTCCGCAACTCACTCCCGTGGGGCGTAATGTCCTCTTGGTCATCGAGTGCCCCGACCAACTGAAGCGCCCGGGTGGCGCGGGCCAATTCATCGGCGGGCGGGGCGTGGAGCCAAGCGAAAGCAGCAAGATCGTCCACCCCCGCCGCCTTGGCACTCAACACCAACGGCTCCAGTGGCGCACGCGCAATCTCAGGCGGCGTCTGGGTCGCAAAGTCGGCAAACTGCTCCTTGGTGTAGAGGCAATGGGCCACGCCGGGTTGGGTGCGCCCGGCGCGACCCCAACGCTGGCGGCAACCCGCCTGGCTATGCAGCGTCGGCACCACAGCGGTGGTCTGCGACGCAGCATCCCAACTGGCCTGATTGATCAGCCCGCTATCCACCACATGAACAATGCCCTCCACCGTGAGCGACGTTTCGGCAACGTTGGTCGCAATGACCACACGGATGCGTCGTTTATCCTTGGATGGGCGCAGAGCCGCCGCTTGGCGCGTCTGGGGCAGAGTGGCATAGAGCGGAAAGATGTCTACCCGTGCGGCGAGGCGGTAATCGGCCTCGCTATGCAGCAGGTCGCGCAGGCGATCAATAGCGCGTTCAATCGGCTTACGCCCTGGCAAAAAGGCCAAAATATCGCCCTGGGGCGTGGCGGGATCGCGTTGGTGCATGGCCAAAAGCAGATCAAAGATCGTATTGGCCACCTCTTCATACATACGTCCCACCAGTAACTCCTCAGGCAGCGGTGCCTGCTGGCGGAAACGCACCTCAAGCGGGAAGGCGCGCTGCTCCGGCAGCATGTAGCAACCCACTGGCGACTGGGCAAGCATGGCGGCAAGTTGGGCATTGGCGTTCGGCTGCTGCTGCACAGTAGCAAGCGGAAGATCGGCGGGCCCACCAAAGAACTGCACGAAATCTTGTGGCTCAATCGTCGCACTCAGAATCAGCAGGCGCAAATGGGGAAAGCGGCGCAAACGTGGTCGCAGGAGGCTTAAAATAAGATCAATATTCAGGCTGCGTTCGTGCGCTTCGTCAATGATAATGGTACCAACCCGTTCCAACTCATCGCGCACAATCAGATTAAGCAGCGTCCCATCAGTCATATAGATCAGGCGATTATGGCGATCACTCGCCCGCTGACCGCTATGTTGGAAGCCCACATCAAAACCGGCGCCGAGGCTCGCGCCGTGCAGATCATGGGCAACAAAACTAGGAATCTGGCGCGTCGCCTGAATACGGGGCTGGGTCACAATAATTGGCCCGTGGCGCGTAAAGAGCTGTGGCGCAAGCCCTTCGGGGGGCAGAAGCGCCGCAAAAGGTTCAGCGGGGCGCTGCGTAGGCGGCTGCATCAAGCGATAGGGCAGCAGCGTAGACTTGCCGCTGCCCGTCGGGGCCACCAGCACCAGCACTTGGTGGCGGTAGCAGAGCGCACAGATTTCTGCGACGTGCGCCTCACGCAGGGCAAAGCGATCCAGCGGTGGTTGGGGCGTCTGCTCCTGCGGCTTTGGCTCCTGGTAACGACGCTGCAAATAGCCCAACTCAGCCCCCCGCAGCCCCGTCGCGGGCAGCGGGTGCTGCGGCGGCAACGGGTGGGTCGGCTGACCAAGGTGAGCCACTTCGCGCCGATAGATCGCACTACAGGCAGCACAGCGCTCAGGACGAACCTCGCCACGTTCTTCCGCCTGTTGCAACACCGCATCGGCAAAGCCAAAACTACGCCCACAGTCGGGGCATTCGGTGAACCACTCACGTGCCATAGGCTGATTCCTTTATGCTACTCTACCGAACACCATCGGTGTGTGACGTTGGCTGAGCCTGTCGAAGCCAACAAATCACTGCCACGCTGTCCCCATCGCGTAGCCGTCTTCACCCCGGTAATAGAAGGGAACCACAATCAGCCGTCGCATGATGCGGCGGGTGCGTAAGCCCCGCAGGATCTGAGCGAAGCCACGGTAGAAGCCGATCACGGCGGGCGTGAAGCCGGTGTGGTAGAGGTGAATGAGCAGATCGCCTTCGCTTAGGCTCTCGCGTAGTTGGTTGATCGTTGCTGTATAACAGAATTCATCCGTCTCCGCCAGGGTGCGGGCGCGTGACACGTCGCGGTTGCGTAGCCAACAGACATCAACGAGCGCATCGAGTTCGGCGTGGCGCATGCTCATCAGCGCCACGCGCAGCGGCGGTAGCTCCGGCAGCGGACGGGGATCGCGCGGTAGCATAAAGATGGGAAAGGGTGCCGCTTCGGATCCGTCGTTATAGACGACGCGCAGCGGCAAGGGTTTCAGGTCGCTGCCCGCCGGAATGTAGACCAACTCGTGCAGCACTTCGGTAAAGACATCGTGGGGGGCTGCGCTACCAAAAGCTACTGGCTCACCTGCAGCAAGGGCGTTGCGGATGTGTTGGCGCAGGTTAGTTTTGAGCTTGTGGCGGAAATGTTCAGATCGCTCGGCGGGGGCTGGCTCCTGCGCGGGCGGGGGCAGGGTAGCGGCAGCAAAGACGCGCCGTACCGGCGGAGGCGTGGCCTCATTGGGGGCGCTGCTATGGAAGGGGCTCTGCCACTCGACCACGCCGCAAGCGTTGGCTTCGGCGAGGCGCAGGAAGGCAATGCGGTGCTGGATTGCCGCAACCTGCTCAAGGCGTTGCTGACTGGCCCAATGGGCAAAGGCCTCACGGTGGGCCGTCAGGCTCTGCGGCGGGAAGAACGACGCCCCCAGACGCTCCGGTGCGGCACCACGTTGCGCCGCTTGGGCCAGAATGTCGAGGTAGCTTGGGTGCAGCGGAAAGAGCGGAAAGCGCCCGTTCCGCACCAGGCTGGCAAACTCCTCGCCACGCTTAAAGAGCGCCAAGCGCGGACTCGCCGCAACCTGCTGCTCAATCCGTTGGCAGCAGCGTGTATAGCGCCGCTGCTCTTCACTCAGATTGATCGCCTTCCGCATGCGCCGCTCACAGGCCAGCGCCTCGCTCACCAGATCAACCAAGTCGGTCTGTAATCCGTGGCGTGCAGCCGGTGCCAGCCAGACCGCACGGGGCAACGCGCAGAGGTAGAGTTTTGAGGTGGTCATTGCGATATTATACCAATTACCCTTGAACATGCCGCATTATCAAGAACGCGAAAGCCCATTGGGACGCCATCGGCAATCTACAATCTACAATCTGCAATCTGCAATCGTAAATGGTATTATATCCGCAAAAGCCTACTCAATGCCAAACGTTCAGCCGCTTCTGTGTCGAGGTTCAGAGTGGATTCAGGGCAGACCAGCAGGCCGATTTTAGCCTCTTGGCAGGCTTTCAGCATGCGTTGACGTTGGGCCACTGGCAGATCGACAAAGTCGCCCGGAATGAGAATGAGCGTTGGCTGGGCAGCACGTTCACGGAGTTGTTGCGCCACGCGCAGATCGTCGCCGAGGTGGTGCAAGAAATCAGCACTATCACGGGCCCGCACCACCGCCAGCAAGCGACTACCGGCGGGTAGTTCGGCGCTGCGTTGCGGGTAGATCCACGGAATCGTCAATGCCTCACCAGCCACATAGGCCATTGCGTAGGGTGCCGGTAGGAACGAGGAGCGCAATGCGAGGGGGGCTGGCACGTAGCCCTCGGTACTATCGCCATGACGCAGGCGGCGGTCGAGCCGCCCGGTCAGCACAGCGGCGCGGGCATGCAACAGATCCTCCTGGTAGCTGTGGCGTTGTTGCGGCTGACTCAAGCCAGCCAGCAGCCGTTCGGGGCGACGGCTGCCCAAGGTGAGCAACTCCACCTGCTCGCGGCTCCAGACGCCATGGTGTACCGCGTAGCAAGCACGAGGTAGCGTCAGCGCCCCCGCTTGATCGAGCGCCAAGAGGCGCTGCTGCACCGCCGGGGCAAAGCCGGTTAGCGCCAAGTAGAGCAGGCGCGCCGCACTGCTCGGCAGACGCCCAGCGCTCGCGTCAGCTAATGGGACATGGTGGCGCTCGGCTAACGCGCACAACTCAGCGGGCAGGTGCCCACCAGCCACATGGGGCGTAAAACGCAACTCGAGGCTCCCACCACACTTATAGGCCTCCGAAAGCAGAAAGCAGGTCAACGCCTGCGCTGCCGCAAGCTGGTCATACTCGCGCGGATGGGCAGTAAGAAACGCATCCACCTCCAAGCAGTTATGCTCACGACTATGGCGTACTACTGTTGCCCCCAGCAAGACATTCTGGACGGTAAAGCGATAGGGACGCCAATCATGGTTTTGGGGCAATGCCCCACCACGAGCGTGATCATAACGGAAACGCTGCTGATACTTCTGTACTCGTTGCTCAAGTCGTTGTAGTTGCCGCTGCCGTTCGGGTGGTGCTTGCTTCGCTCGTGCGCCCCGTGCAAGCATCGGTTTGAGTTGCTCGTAGTCGGTCGCGGTCAAGATACGAAATGTGCCCATAGTGAAACACCCAATATGTTATGCTTCAGGTTACGGTTTGGTTACAGAATTTTAGTATACTCGATACATAAAACCAAGCGGTTGGTGCTGTACCACCTGCCCCACCTCGCGTACAGCTTGAGCATACTAAGGAGTATAGACCATGGGAAACCTCAAATTAGCCGTCTGCCCACACGACACCGTTCGCAATTCTGAAGGCTGGTATCGTCTGGTTCAGTACCTTTCGAACAGCATGAGTCTGGAAGTCAGTTTTGGTTTGGCGCTCGATTTTGCCGATTTCCACGAGCGCTTTGCGGCCAGCGATCTGGTCTATGCCAATGCTGGTGATACCCTGAAGTTGGTGGATCAGCATGGCTATAGCGCCATTGCACGGGTGACCGGACGGTTCGATGAGGCGGTGGTGGTGGCGAGTACCGAGTTGGCTGATGCTGCGGTGGCCAAGATGGGTGGGGCGAAGCTGGCGACGATTAACGGCACGCTGCCTATGAAACTGGCTATGCGCATGCTTCAGGCCCAAGGCATGAACCCTGGTGAGATTGTTGGCCGCGATAGCTGGCTCGGTGTTGTCCAAGCCGTCTGGGGGGGCGATGCGCCCTACGGGGTTCTTGACCGCGACTCCTATGCGGATCTTTCGCCCCAAGGCCAGGCGATGGTCACGTTGCTGCATACGACCAATGAGCAGTGCGCCTTCCACTCCTTCTGTGTTGCGCCTAGCTTGGCCGGGCAGGCCGAGCAGTTGCGCCAAGCCCTCGTGGCTATGACGAGTGACAATCTGGGTAAAGAGGTACTCAACGACCTGAATATGCCCGGTTGGGAAGCGGTGGATGCGGCGAACTTGGCGACGATCCGTGAGTTGATGGCATAAGCGGAGAAGAACAGAGGAACAACAGAACAGAAGAACAGAACAGCAAAACGCTCACGCAGAATATAAGGAACGCAACAAAGCTGCGCTGTTTGCGCTCCGCTCCCTTGTTCTTCCGCTTTGGCGGCGTAGCCGCCAAAGCGGAAGAACAAGGGTATTACCCAAAATCCTTCCACTGCACCACCACTTCCCCCTCGCCCCCCGGCCAGCGCAAGCGCCGCATACCGCTGTCGCAGTAGCGCCGGAATTCTTTCAGCATCATGGCATCGTTGAGAACCTGCGGATCGGTGGGTACGAGGTCGAGGATCGTGTCGGCGCAGAGCACAATCAGTTTGTGGCGCGCTCGTGTTGCAGCGACGTTGAAACGCTTGCTGCTTAAGAGAAACTCCGCCTCCATTTCGGCATATTCGCTGTCGGTGACGCCGTAAGACATGATGATCACGTCGCGCTCTTGGCCCTGGAGTTTGTCTACGGTGTCTACGAGGGGCATGGGTTGGTTGGCGCTGTCAAAGCCTACATTGCGCAACTGTTGCCTAATAGCGCTGTTTTGGGCCCGGTGCGGCGCGAGGATCGCGACCCCTTCCGCACTGAATTGGGCTGCATCATAGACCAGATTGCTGCGCTGATCTATCAGCAGGTCACGCAGCCGCACCACGATCTGGGTGGCAAGGGCCGCTTCCAATGGGTTGCGGGCGGTGTAGCTGTGCGGCGGTTGATAGCGCACTAAGATAACTGCCCGTTCCGGGTGGAGCAAAAAATCCACGAGATCATCGGTTGCAGCTTGGAGCATGCTACTTGTGGCGATGCGGATGGCTGGCTTGGTGGCAAAAAAGCGCCCATGGTAGAGGACATCGCGGGGGTAGGCGGTGAGCGGTTCGTTCATGCGGAAGTTGGCTTCGAGCTGGAAGAGGATGCGTGCTTCTAATTCGGGGCGCTCCACTTCCACCCGCTGGCGCACAAAGGCGAAGACTGAACTGAGCAGGTGCTGCTGCTCTTCGGGGTAGTCGCCATGAATAATTGGCGGCAGTTGGCGATCATCGCCCGCGAGGATGATCTGGGCACTCGCTTTGCTTGCGGCAAAGGCGATCAGCGCATCGGGCAACTTCATCTGCGAGGCTTCGTCAATCAGAATCAGATCGAACCAGGCTTGCAAGAGGTCGCCCGCTTGCTGCATGGCGTGGTGTAGCGCCCAGACGGTGGCACCTACAATCTGGCAGGGGCTGGCGTTCTCCAAGCTGTTACTGAAACTTTTGGTGTCGAGCGGCAAAACGCCCGGCAGTTCAGGATCGGGCCCAGCGGGGGCGTTGCGCTGCAGTTTGCCCAACTGCACCAGGTCGGCCCCAAGGCCGTAGCGCGCAGTGAGTTCGCCCACTTTCCGCAACACGTTGTTGATCGCATGGTGGGTGAAGGCGCTCACGAGGACGCGCACGGGCCGTTGCTGAATACGGGCAGCAAGGATCGCGCCGATCAGCATATGGGCAATCGTGTGGGTCTTGCCTGTACCCGGCGGCCCCCAGACAAGCGTGAGTGGCTCGCGGAAGACGCCCCGCCATGCCTGCCATTGGCCTTCATTGAGCAGCCCGTCGGGGTCGCTACCGCTGGCACTGATCAGTTGGCGCATGGCGTCTTCAAGGCCCACTACGTCAGGCATCCAGGGCTGCCAAGCAGGATTGGTCGCGGTGGCCATAAGCGCGTGCAGGTGCGCGGCAGGCGCAGGGGCGCTGGCGATCCGTTGGAGTACCTCAAAGACCTTTGGTGAATTGTAGTCCACAAAGAGGCGATCCAGCACGTAGGTCTGGTCGGGTTCAAAGACCTTGCGGAATTGTGGGGGGTGCTCTGCTTTGAGTTGTACACGGGGCGGGTTGCTGTGGAGATCATAGGCGCAGAGCGTCACCTTGTAGGGCGCAAAGCGCCAACGGTTGCTCGTGGTATTGAAGAGCTCGCCGTCAATCTCGCTCAACAGAATATGCGGCTGGTCACTAGGTGTCAGCACAAGATTAAAGTCGCCAGGTTCAAATTTGGCATCAGCAGCAACGGGGTCGAAAGTAAACCAGAGGCAGCCTTCCGCATCAAGATCATCAGTGAGGGCGCGTAGCCCTGAGAGGCAGACAAAACTGGCCACGCGGTCGCTCACGGGCAGGGTGTGGCGCTGCTTGGTCGCCAGTTCTTCATGGCTAACCTCAAGCGTGGTAAAGATGCGCAAGGCTTCCAGCATCTGGGCTTGGAGCGGATCGCCGAGCTTGTAGAGGCGAAAAGGTTCTTTGCGTAAGAGCAACTGTTCCTTAAAGTCGGTTTTGATGCGCCGAATGATCGCATCGCTCGCCCGCAATTTGGCACGCACAGCCTGCCCAATTTCCCGCACAATCTCTTTTGGCGTCAGCCTGACCGCTTTGCCGCGCTGGGTATAGGTGAAATCCTGGTTGCGCCATACATCGTGGATGCGCTCGAAAGCAATCTGGTTGGAGTGTTCCCAACTGAAGCCGTAGCGCGTGCGAAAGCTGAAGCCCCCCTTGTGTGGTTGGTAGCACTGTGCGACCTCGCGCAGATCGTAGGCATAGGGGATGGGCAGGGCGATCAGTTTGCGGAGCAGCAGCACCACAATCGTCGCCGGGATGCTACGGAAGGTCTCGGCATCGGGCAGCACCGCTTCGGGGGGGAAGAGGCGCATCAGGTTGTCTAGTTCAACGCGCAATTCAGGCGGCTCGCTGGCGAACATGTGGCGCTCGATCAGCCCTTTGAGTACCAACAGATCGAGGGTGTCGTAGAAGTAGAAGTGGAGCCGCTTCTGGGCACGGCGCTGTTCGCGCTGCACAAGGCTGCAAGCCAACTTGAGCTCCTTGGCTGCCTCCTTTTCAGCCTGTTCTAGTTCCGTACGTTTGGCCCGTAACGCGGTAGCATTGGCATCACGCTTCCGCAACGCAGCAGCGTGGGTCTGCTTGAAATCGGCCAGTTCCGTTTGGGCCGCAAGATGCGTTTGGGCTGCGGCAGCGATGCGCGGATCACTATCAAGCGGTTGGCCACGTTGGGCCTCATTTTCCGCATCAAGCGCTTCCAACAGGCGGTTGAGGGTTTGCAGAAAGGGCAGCAGCATAGCTACTTCATCACCCTCATGCTCAGCGATGAAGACATGCTCCTGGCCCAACGGACGCCCGCGCCCCTCGTCCCAGCCCTCGTAGCTCTTGAGCCCCAAGGCAAAGCATGTGCCAGTCACTCCATCCTGCTCGGCGGAGATAACGACGCGCACATCTTCGTAGGCGGGCATCTGGAAGCTATGGGTTGCTAAGAGACGCGGCGTGCCATCATGCAGGGCTTGGGCTGCGGCGAGGTAGCGCACGAGGTTACTGGCCAGATCGTGGCTCAGTTGGCGCAACTGCTCAATGCGCTGCTGGTCGCGCTCTGGATCAAGGCCGACCAGATCGGTATGGCTGCGCACTCCGGCGGCCAGTAGGTGGTGCTTCGACTCGGAACTGATGTAGGGCAGGCGCGAGAGATCGAAGGCGGCATTGGCTTGGGTCCGGCACTCCTCCAGATACTCGCAGAGCGTGCAACCCGCATGGACGTGGAAGTGGGCCTCAGCAGCGGGCAGCGCCAGCAGTGCGGGCAGGCGGTTGCAGAGAAAGTCGCTCAAGGCCAAACGGTAGGGTGCCAACTCACAAATGGTACGCTCACGCCGCGCCTCAATCACCGCCAACTGCGGGTCAACCACAAGATCGGGCAGGCCAAACTCAGCCAACACCGCCTCTAGCAGCAGCGTATAGAAAGCCACCTGGATATAATGTTCGTGGCGCGGCACCTGGCTGCCCTTAAAATCCCAGACGCGCACCCGGCGCTGGGGCTGGTCGGGCGTCGCAGGAAGCAGTTCGAGCAGATCGGGACGCGAAACGCCCAGTTCGATCTGGTTGGGATCAAGGCCAAACTGGCGCAAAAAGCGCTCCGCGATGGCCTGGTGGTTAGCGAGATTGATGTCTACCTGAGCGATGAAACGGGGCGGTGTGGGCTGGCGCAGCAGCGCAATTGTATCGTTGAGCGGCAACGGCACTACCCGGGTACGTCCCCGCTCTTGCTGCAAACCGGCGTGGTGCAGGCGCTGCTCCAAGCCCGGCAGCGGCGGCGTGGTCGTGAGGCTCGCCTCCAGCGCCTGGACGCGCTCCAGTTCAAACGCATCGCCCGCTGCCATCAGCAGCCCGATGCCAGGACGGTTATGGCTACGCAAATGGGCGGGCACATTCCAACCAAGCCCAGGCTTCCCACGATCCTGTTTCGCAACGACGCCCCAGCGCAAGCGTCGGTCACAGCGATGCTTAAAATGGGAGACAATGATCGAAGCGGTGAGGTGAAATTTTTGAGTCATAGATGGTACTAACAGATCCTCGGAAGTTGCTCACCACTCAACATGTCCACCACGCGGCTACCGCCGATGCGCGAGCGCAGCGTAACCCGTCCGGGATTGGTGCTATTGACATGGCCAATGATCGCGGCAGACTGGCCCAGGGGGTGGGCCCGCATGCTAGCGAGGGCCGCTTCGCTCTGTTCAGGGGCCACAATAGCCAAACATTTACCCTCATTGGCAACATAGAGCGGATCCAATCCGAGCATCTCGCAGGCCCCGCGTACCGCCTCGTCCAGCGGGATGGCCGCTTCATCAAGACTCATCCCAACCCCGGCTGCTTGAGCAATCTCGTTGAGCGCCGAGGCCACACCGCCCCGCGTGGGGTCGCGCAGCACATGCACATGTGTACCAACAGCTTCAAGCAGGCCCGCCACCAAGCCATGCAGCGCCGCCGAATCGCTCTCTAGGGCCGTCTCGAAGGCCAAACCTTCACGCACAGACATAATCGCAATGCCATGGTTCGCAATCGGCCCACTGAGCAGCACATGATCGCCGGGCGCGGCGCGGCGCGGATCGAGCACAATGCCAGGCGGAATCAGACCAATGCCGCTCGTATTGATGAAGATACCATCCCCTTTGCCCCGCTCAACCACCTTGGTATCACCCGTTACCACCGCAACCCCAGCCTCACGAGCGGCGGCTTGCATACTCTGCACCACACGCCAGAGCGTCTCCATCGGCAAGCCCTCTTCGATAATCAGGCCCACTGCAAGCGCCAAAGGCTGGGCACCGCACATCGCCAGATCATTGATTGTCCCATGGATCGCCAGTGCACCAATGTCGCCACCAGGAAAGAAGAGCGGACTAATCACATAGGAATCGGTCGTGAAAGCCACCTGCTCACCACCAAGCGCCAAACGAGCACCATCGTGCAACGCATCAAGCGCCGGGTTGCTCAGAGCGGGGCGTAGCATCCCCTCGATCAACTGCTGGCTCAAGCGCCCACCCCCACCATGGCCCATGGTGACCGTGGGGTAGTTGTGTAGCGGCAACGGGCATTGGAGTTCTAGGGACATTGTGGGCGTCCTTCTACTTCCTGTCTCCTATTTCCTAAACTGATAGTAGGCCGCACATGCCCCTTCAGACGAAACCATCGGCGCACCAAGTGGTTGTTCGGGGCTACACTGGGTACCAAAGGCGCTACAATCGGGCGGGCGGGCCAAGCCTTGCATGATCTGGCCCGCAATGCAAAGGGGCGATTCATTGGCTTTGATGGTCGCTACATGAAACTTCTGCTCGGCATCATAGGCTGCATAGGCCGCCCGGAGCCCCAGCCCACTCTGGGCAATCGGGCCAATGCCGCGCCATTGGCGCTCACGCACCTCAAAGACTTCGTGCATAATCCGCTGGGCATGCTGGTTGCCCTTGCGCGTGACGGCGCGCACATACTGGTTCTCTACGCCCCACGCGCCCCGTTCAAGCAACTCCACGGTCATGTAGATCCCTTGCAGCAGATCGAGCGGCTCAAAGCCGGTGACCACAATGGGTACGCGGTAGCGCTCGGCCAACGGCAGATACTCCTCATAGCCCATGATTGCACAGACATGCCCGGCTGCCAAGAAGCCCTGGATTTGGCAATTGGGCGCGGCCAGCAGCGCCGCCATCGCCGGTGGAACCAACACATGCGCCGCCAGAATCGAAAAGTTGCTCAAGCCCAACCTTTGGGCATGGTAGACCGCCATCGCATTAGCGGGTGCCGTCGTCTCAAAGCCCACCGCAAAGAAGACCACTTCGCGCTCAGGGTGCTTCTGGGCCAACTTGACCGCATCCAAGGGCGAATAGACAATCCGCACATCCCCCCCTGCCGCCTTAACGCTCAACAGATCCTGTTGCGAGCCCGGCACACGCAGCATGTCACCAAAAGAGGTAAAGATCACCTCCGGGCGGGCGGCCAGCGCAAGGGCCCGATCAATCAATTCCAACGGCGTCACACAGACCGGACAACCCGGGCCGTGAACGAGGCGCACCTCCGGCGGCAACATACGCTCCAAGCCCGACTTGACCAACGTATGGGTCTGGCCCCCACAAATCTCCATAATCGTCCACGGGCGGCGCACCACCTGCCTCAGCGCCTGTAGAAACCTCTGCACATCCGTGGCATCACGATATTCATCTACATATTTCATGGGGAGCCTCTGGTTGATGCATTACCAGTCTTCCTTCGGCAAAATCTGCGTTTGCACAGCAATGTACCCAGGCTCAATAGATGCATCTTCTTCTGCATAAATTCGATTGAGTGCCTCGGTTATGCCTTGATAACGATAGGTTTGGAGATAATGCTGAATGGCTCGGGCATACAATTCGCTTCGTGAGAGACCTTGTTCCTGAGCATATTGCTCCGCCGCTTGGAAGAGCGGGTCGGGTATGGAAATAGCTGTTTTCATGTTGCCAGTATAATAATAGTTATACCTGTGGTCAAGGTATGGATTAGGGCTACACCAACATCGTTGGGGCTTACAACCCCGCGCATCCTCATAATACCAATTACCCTTGAACATGCCGCCTTATCAAGAACGCTAACGCCCATTGGGACGCTATGTTCGGCAATCTGCAATCGGCAATCTACAATCGTAAATGGTATAAACCATCACTCCGGTTGCTCAACCTGAAGCTCCGTAAGCTCATCCATCTCACGGAGATAGGCAAAAACCTGTTGCGCCTCGGCTTCATCAACGATGCTCAAGGCAAAGCCAACATGCACGATCACATAGTCGCCGAGCTGCGCTTCGGGGGTGTAGGCCAAACAGACCTCTTTGACAATGCCGCCAAAGCTGACTTTGCCCATAGGCATGCTTTCACTATCCGGGTCAAGGGCGACGATTTTTCCGGGAACACCAAGGCACATGATTGACCTCCTAAGGGAAGGGTATAGGAACGAGAAAATAGAAAATAGAAAATAGAAAATAGAAAATAGGTTTTCGGCACCAGTAGGAACGAGAAAATAGAAAATAGAAAATAGAAAATAGAAAATAGGTTTTCGGCACCAGTAGGAACGAGAAAATAGAAAATAGAAAATAGAAAATAGAAAATAGAAAATAG